>JAEDFW010000141.1 GCA_016297855.1 Oscillospiraceae bacterium | reverse complement strand
GCGGACAATCTGCTCCTTCCCGTCTATCCCGCGAACAACACCATGTTTCTGGGTCAGGTGGAGCGAGTTGGCATGTTCAACGAATACTGCCGCATGTGCGGCGACTGCGTACTCGGCTCTACCGGCGGCATCTGCCCCGTGACCCAGTGCGCCAAGAGCCTTGTCAACGGCCCGTGCGGCGGCCAGAAGAACGGCAAGTGCGAGGCTAATGCCGAGAACGACTGCGCGTGGATCAAGATCTACAACCGTCTGGTGGCGCTTGGGCAGGAGGATAAGCTGGGCATGACCCGCAGAGACAAGGACTACAGTAGCGTGAGCTATCCCCGGCATATCAATTTGCGGGAGAAAAAGGGCTGAGTCTGCTGCCGGACACTCTCAAGACTGTCGGGATCGCCCAATCACCGCCACTGTGTGACAGACAAAAGCAGCTCCGCAGAATGCTTCATTCTGCGGAGCTGTTCTTTCTGTGTATCAGGCAAATCAGTTGCCGAAGCCAAACGGGTCGAATGGGTTGATCTGCTGCTGTTGCTGCTGATTTTCTTCTTCCTGCTGGATCTTCTGGTTCTGATCGTCCTCAATGGCGCTGATCTCGGTGTCCTGCGGGCGCTCGTCGAGCGTCACGGTCAGATCGAGCTGCGCGCCGGCGCGGAAAACTGTCAGCGTCACTGTATCGCCTGCTTTGCTGTGATGCAGCGCGGCAACCAAGTCGGTGTACGATTCAATCGTCTTGCCTTCATAACCGATGATGATATCTCCCTGCTGCACACCGGCCTTCTCCGTGCAGCTGCCCTCGGATACACTCTGCACCATCGGGCCCACAGGCAGGCCATAGGTCTGGGCCGTGGAGTCGTTCAAATCGCGCACCGTCACGCCGAGGTAGGCGCGGTCTTTCACATAGCCGTACTGCTGCAGGTCGTAAACGATATCCATCACGTCGTTGATGGGGATAGCAAAGCCAATGCCCTCGATCGACGTGCCGGAGGACGTGCTGCCGGAGTATTTGGCGGTCGTAATGCCGATGACGTTGCCGTTCATATCGAACAGAGGCCCGCCGGAGTTGCCGGAGTTGATGGCCGCGTCGGTCTGCATCATGTTGATGGGCTTGCCGTCGGTGTTGATCTCGCGGTCAAGCGCACTGATGCAGCCGGCGGTCATGGTGAACGTCAGTTCGCCCAGAGGATTGCCGATGGCGATGACTTCCTCGCCCACGGAAAGCCCGTCGGAATTGCCGACCGCCACGGCCTGCAGGCCACTTGCCTCAATCTTCAGAAGCGCCACGTCGTTCATCGAGTCCGTGCCGATGATCTGCGCCTCATATTCCTGCCCGTCATAGAGTTTGACCGTCACGGAGGTCGCATCCTCCACCACGTGGTTGTTGGTCACGACGTAGCCGTCCTCGGTGAGAATGAAGCCGCTGCCGGCAACACTGGCCGAAGCTGTCTGGCCCCAGATGTTGGTGGTGATCTGGGTGGCAATACCAACGCACGCGTTTACATTCATGGCATAAACCTCGCTGCGCGAGAGCGACTTGTCGCCCGAATTGGACGGGAGCTTTTCAGGCAGCGGTGAAGAAACCAGCGTGTAGCTGCCCATATCCTGTTCGCCTTCAGGCAGCTCTGATTCCGCCATCGCGGGTTCAGCATCTTCTTCCTGCTGTGCGGCGTTCTTATCCGAGAGGTTGTTGATCACATTCGTCAAAACCGAGCCGCCAGCGCCGGCAACGATCGCCACCACCAGCATCAGCGCCACCAGTTTCAGCGTCGTATGGCTCTTTTTCTGCTTCTTGGGCTTTTCTGGTTCCTGATGCGCCTGCGTATGCGCCGACTGCTCAGGCATCGGCTCAAAAGAATAATTCATGTTTTCATTGTAGTTTTCCATAATCGCTCGCTCCTTTGACTGCGTTGCGCCTTTTCTGATGATGTTATCCTACCGCCCAGATATGAAAAAAGTGTGAAGGGTCAGAAAACGAAATTTGAACAATTTGGAACGCTTTTGTGACCGAGCGGCAGCCACATTTGCAATAGCTTTCCCACACACGCGGATGCAATACCTTCCAACCGATACTTGCGCATTTTGGCAGTGTGAACAACCCATTTGGCCGAACGTGCAAACGAAATCTTTGTTTTCCAGTAAAAGCACGTTCCGTAAGCTATCGTATGAGAATAACAGAATGATACTCCATCTATGCGTGTTTCTCAACCGTGCAAAAGTGGCGATTCTCCATTGCATTTTCCGCAAAATTGGGCTATACTTCTTGAAAAATACGTTCGTGCCGTCTATCCGCGCGGTACAGGAAAAGGAACCTGCCATGTTTTTTGATAATAAAGAAAAGCGCAACCAGCTTTCAAAATGGATCATCGGCATCGTAGCGGCGTGCATTGTGATCTACCTCGGCGTTCGCTATGTCTCCGCCATTGCCGCAGCCGTATCATGGCTGATGCGTCTGGTGCGGCCGCTGCTGATCGGCCTGACCTTTGCACTCATACTGAACGTGCCGCTTGGCATGTTTGAAAAGCGTCTGTTTACAAAAAAGCCCACGCCAAAGAAGAGAAAAGTCCGCCGTCCGCTGGCCATTTTGCTCTCGCTCGTTCTGGTGTTCGGCATTTTTGCGGGCGTGGCACTGCTGGTCATCCCGGAATTTATCAGCGCCATGCGTGTGCTTGTAACGATGGTGCTGGATCTGTTCGACCAGCTGGCCATCTTTGACAGCCAGACCGATCTTTCCAACCTGCCGCTCGGCAGCTATTTCTCGCGCATTGATATCGACTGGATGCAGCTGAAGGCTGAGCTGGAGCTCTGGCTCAAGCAGGCCGGCAGCGAAATCATGGACTGGGCAGCCGGCATGATCGGCTCTGTGGCCTCATCGGTATTTGACGGTGTCATCGGCTTCGTGTTCAGCATCTATGTTCTTGCAAACAAGCAGACGCTCAAACGACAGATGGGGCGGCTCATCCGCGTATGGCTGCCGGAGAAGTTCGGCGGCAAGCTCATCCACGCGGCGCGTGTCAGCGCCGATATCTTTCGTCAGTTCATCGCCGGTCAGACCACTGAGGCGATCATCCTCGGCACACTCTGCGCCATCGGCATGTGGATCCTGCAAATCCCTTACGCGCCCATGGTCGGCGCACTAGTGGGCGTGATGGCGCTCATTCCGTATGTGGGCGCATTTATCTCCACCACGGTAAGCGCGTTCATGATTTTGACCGTCAGCCCTGTCAAGGCGCTCATTTTTGTGGTATTCCTGCTGGCGCTGCAGCAACTTGAGGGCAATCTGATCTACCCCAAGGTCGTGGGCGCGAAGATCAACCTGCCAGCAATGTGGGTGCTGGCAGCGATCACCGTGGGCGGCAATCTGGCCGGACCCATCGGAATGCTGCTGGGCGTGCCGTTCGCGTCGTCGGCGTATGCGCTTTTGAAGGAAGCAACCGACAAGCGCGAGCAGGCGCAGCTCGCAGCAAAAAAACCTGTGCCCAGTGAAAATACCACGCAGCAGCCGGAATAAACATAAAAATGTCGGAGCAAGTGACAACACTTGCTCCGACATGGCGGAGAGGAAGGGATTCGAACCCTTGATACGCTCACCACGTATACACGATT
>JAEDFW010000140.1 GCA_016297855.1 Oscillospiraceae bacterium | reverse complement strand
GCGTCCATGACCGAGACGCTGCAGGAAATTCAGACGCTCTATGAAGCGGCGCATCCGAATGTGCAGCTGGTATTCAACTTTGACTCCTCCGGTACGCTCAAGACGCAGATCGAATCCGGCGCCGACTGCGACGTATTCATCTCCGCCGGTCAGAAGCAGATGAACCAGCTCGACATCACCGCCGACCCCGAGGTCAACACCGACGGACTGGACTTTGTCCTGCAGGGCACGCGCATCGATCTGCTGGAAAACAAGGTCGCGCTGTGCGTACCCGATGGCAATCCCAAGGGCGTGGCATCGTATGACGATCTGGCCGGGAAGCTGACAAACGGCGAGGTGCTCATGGCGATGGGCAACGCCGACGTGCCGGTGGGCCAGTACACGCAGAAGATCTTTGCGTTCTACGGTCTGAACGAGGAAGAACTCGCCGCCGCGGGCAGCCTGACCTACGGCTCGAACGTCAAGGAGGTCACCACGCAGGTGTCCGAGGCCGCGGTTGACTGCGGCGTGATCTACCAGACCGACGCCTATTCGGCAAATCTCACCGTCATTGATACTGCCACGGCCGAAATGTGCGGTCAGGTCATCTACCCTGCGGCCGTCCTGAACGTCACTGCGCACGAACAGGCAGCGCGCGACTTCCTCACATATCTCACAAGCCCCGAAGCGGGCGAAATCTTCGCCGCCGTCGGCTTCACGCCGCTGCAGTAACCAACATCGCATCTGCGCGGGCCGGTTTTCCGGCCCGCGCACTTGCCGTTTTCCAGTTTTTCTGCTATGATATTTTTGCCGAAATTTCTTGCGGTGATTTCGGCAATCCCGTAAGGAGTCTCGTATGGACTGGTTTCCGCTTCTCAATTCGCTGCGTATCGCCGTCATCGCGGCGGTGATCGTTTTTTTCCTCGGCATCGCAGCGGCGTATTATATCGCAAAGCTGCCGCGCGCGCTCAAGGGCGTGCTGGACGTGGTGTTCACGCTGCCGCTGGTGCTGCCGCCCACGGTGGTAGGATATTTGCTGCTCATGCTGCTGGGCCCAAAGCGTGTGATCGGCGCATGGATGCTGGAGCATTTTGCCGTAAAGCTCACGATGCAGTGGTGGTCGGCAGTATTCGCCGTGTCGGTGGTGGTGTTTCCGCTCATGTACCGCACGGCGCGCGGCGCGTTTGAATCGTTTGATGAGACGCTGGCTCAGGCCGGACAGACGCTGGGGCTGTCCAACACCTGGATCTTCTGGCGCATCCGCATGCCTGCCTGCCGGCAGGGGATTCTGGCCGGCGCAGTGCTGGCATTTGCGCGCGCGCTGGGCGAATACGGCGCGACGAGTATGCTGGCCGGCTACACGCCCGGCAAGACGGCCACCGTCGCCACCGAGGTCTATCAGCTCTGGCGCATCGGAAACGACGCGCTGGCGCTTCGTTGGGTGCTGGTCAATATCGCCATTTCAGCCGTGGTGCTGCTGGCGGTGAATCTTCTGGAGCGGCGCACGCCGCGCGGAAAGGGGGCCAGCCTATGAGTCTGTATGTGGATATGGAAAAGCGGCTGGGCAGCTTCCATCTGCGCGTAACATTTGAAACAGACGGCGAAGTTCTGGCGCTTCTGGGCGCGTCGGGCTGCGGAAAATCCATGACGCTCAAGTGTATCGCCGGCATCGAAACGCCCGACCGGGGAAACATCGTTCTCAATGGCCGGACGCTCTTTGACAGCGAAAAGAAGATCAATCTTCCGCCGCAGAAGCGGCGCGTAGGCTACCTCTTTCAGCAATATGCGCTCTTTCCCAATATGACGGCGCAGCAGAACATCGCCTGCGCGCTGCGGCATCTGCCGCGCAGCGCACGCGACGCGCGTGTGGCCGAGCTGATCAGAACCTTCCGGCTCGAGGGGCTGGAAAAACACCGTCCGGCGCAGCTTTCCGGCGGCCAGCAGCAGCGCGTGGCACTGGCGCGCATCTTTGCCGGCCAGCCCGAGGCGCTTTTGCTCGACGAGCCGTTTTCCGCGCTCGACAGCTATCTGCGGTGGCAGCTCGAGCTGTCGCTCATGGATACGCTGCAGGCCTACGCGGGCGACGTGCTCTTCGTCTCGCACAGCCGCGACGAGGTCTACCGGCTGTGTCAGAGCGTGTGCGTGCTCTGCGGCGGTCTGGCCGAGCAGAAACTTCCCGTGCGCGCACTGATGGACGCGCCCGCCACACGCGCCGCGGCGCTTCTTTCCGGATGCAAAAACGTCTCGCGCGCGCGGCGCGCAGGGGAGTATAAAGTCGAATGCCCGGACTGGGGCGTGACGCTCAAAACTGCGCAGCCGGCAGGGGAGGACGTGACGTTCGCGGGCTACCGCGCACACTATTTTGATCTGGCGGACGGCCCGGGCGAGAACGTGATCGAATGCCGTGTGGTGCGCGTGATCGACAATATTTTCTCCGTCATCGTCATGCTGCAGCCGCTGCGCGGCACAGAACTTCTGCGCTATGAGCTGCCGCAGGACGCCTGGCGGCAGGCCGAAGCTGCGACGGTCTATTTGCACGCGCGGCCGGAGTGCGTGCTGCTGCTCACGGGCGAGGAATAGGGGATACGATATGAAAGACAGCTTTGGGCGGACAATCGACTATCTGCGGTTATCCGTCACAGACCTTTGCAACTACCGATGTACATACTGTATGCCCGAAGAAGGCGTGTGCAAGCGCGCGCACGCGGAGATTCTTTCCATCGAGGCGCTGTATGAAATCGCCGCGGCGGCGGTTCGCTGCGGCGTGAAAAAGATCCGCCTCACCGGCGGAGAACCGCTCGTTCGGCGCGGGATTCTGGAGCTGTGCCGGATGCTGCGGCAAATCCCGGGACTTGAAACGCTCGCCATGACCACAAATGCCGGCCTGCTCGCGCCAATGGCACGCGAACTGAAAGACGCGGGCGTGGACCGGCTGAATATCAGCCTCGACACACTGGATGCCGCGCGCTTCGCCGCCATCACGCGGCGCGGGCGATTGGCCGACGCGCTGGCAGGATTGGATGCGGCAAAGGCCGCCGGTTTTACAAATACGAAGATCAATGCCGTCCTCATCGGCGGCGTGAATGAGGACGATATCGCGCCGCTGGCCGCGCTGACAAAATGCGAGTCGATTTCCGTGCGGTTCATTGAGCTGATGCCGATGGGCGAATGCGCGCACTGGCCGGCCGGGCGGTTTTTACCGGCGGACGCGGTGCTGCGCACGCTGCCGGACCTTGCGTATGTGGACAACGACGGCGTGGCCGAGCGCTACCGCCTGCCGGGCGCAATCGGCACGGTGGGGCTGATTCGCCCGATGAGCTGCAAATTCTGCAGCCGGTGCAGCCGGCTGCGTGTGACGGCGGACGGCAAATTGAAGCCGTGCCTGCACTCGGGCGAGGAGATCTCGCTGCGCGGCCTGCATGGAAAGGCGCTGGAAGCTGCCATTCTGGACGCGGCACAGAAAAAGCCCGCCGCGCACACGCTCGGGCTGCGTGAACCGAGTCACGCCGCGCGCGATATGAACGAGATCGGAGGCTAACAATTTCGAAAAAACTGTCGTTTTTTCGAAAAAGGATTGCACCCTGCTGCAGCGCACTCGCTTCGCTCGCACGTTTGCAGGGTGAGCTGTATTTT
>JAEDFW010000024.1 GCA_016297855.1 Oscillospiraceae bacterium | reverse complement strand
GCGTCATCTGCTTCCGGCTCTGCAGGCATCTGATAGCTTCTGGCCGCTTCCGGCGTAATGAGACTGATCTGCGCCTGCGTGATTTCCGTATCATAGGGATTGAAGGACTCGTTCAAAACGGACAGCAGGCGATTGGCATACAGTGGGTAATACGATACGCCGTTGATCATCATACCCTCACCCTCAGCAGTATAGCTCTGCATGGCGTCAAGATCACACTTCAAAAGCTCCTGCATGTAGTAGAGCATATTGCCGACCGTCAGATCTGTGATAACATATTCGGAAATAATCTCGGCGAATTCCTGAATTTTCGCCAGATTGCTGATCTTCATGCACTGCCCGGCCAGCGCCTTGAGAAAATCCTGCTGTACCTTTGTTCGCTGAATATCCTGCGAGGCGTAGCCCTTGCGGAATCGCACCAGATGCATGGCCTTCTCGCCGTCAAGAAGCTGATAGCCCTGCTTGAGATCGATCGTCAGATCCTGACTGTTATCAACATAATACATATCCTGCGGCACGTCGAACCACACGCCGCCAATCAGATCGACTATTTTTTCAAATGCCTCAAGATCGACAAGCGCATACCCGTCCATCTCAAAGCCCAGCATTGCGGCAAGTCTTGTTTCCAACCGCTCCATACCGTCCTGTTTTCCGCCGTTATAGACGGAATTGATTTTCATGATGCCGCCGTCGGCGCGCGGCACAATGGTGTCGCGCGGGATGCTGAGCAGCGCCGTTTCGTGCGTGTTCACATCCAGATGCGCGATGATAATCGTGTCGGTGCGAAGACCGTCGCCGTCGGTGCCGCAGATGAGCACATGATATACACCCGGTCGGTAGCTGACCGGTACTTCAAGCGGTACCTCAAGCGCGATCTGCTCCTGGTCAGGTTCCTCCTCCGTCTGCTCCTTTTCCCCGGCAGACACGGGCTCACTCTGCGCCGCAGCGGCCGGAGTGATCTGCGCCGGCCGCTCAACCGGACGAACCACCGCACGATAGATCAAAAAGAGCGTCACAGCCAGAATACATACAGCAAGCGCCAGTAAGATCGCGCCCTTCTGCACGCCCGTCAGACGCCGCCGGCCGGAGCTGCTTTGCTCCTTGCCGCGGCTGCTATGGAAAAAATTCATGCCTTTGTTCCTTTCGCCAGCAGCCAGTCACGCGCTTGAACCGATTCGAGCGCCTGCGGCTGCTTTTGCTCGCGAAGATGCTCCAGCGTCATATCAAGACCCAGCAGCATTCCCTCGTCAAGATCGCGCCAGGCCGCCTCACGCAGCTGCTCCACGCCGTCAAATGCGCGCGTAGGCTCAATGTAATCGGCAAGATAGATGATCTTTTCCAGCGTCGTCATCTCCGCGCAGCCGGTCGTATGATAGCAAATGGCGCTGCATACTGCCTCATTCTCTCCAAAGATCCGTTCAGCTACGGCAGCGCCTGTTTTCGCGTGCAGAAGCTTGGGGTGCTCTCGCTCAAACTCGGTGATATCCAGAGAAAAATGCTCGCACAGCTGCAGCTGCTGCTCGCCCGTGAGCGCCTTGGTCACGTCGTGCAGAATGCCGGCACGTGCCGCATCGCGTTCGTCTGCGCCATAGCGGCGGGCAAGCGCCTGCGCCGTCTCACAGCAGCCGGCCACATGCGCCACACGCGTTGGCTTGAGCAGAGACAGACTGATCTCCTTCAGCCGGTCAAACGGCAGCGCGCGGCAGTCTGCATCCAGACCGTAAAGTCCGCCGGCCTCAATCCTGTGCAGGACCGCAGGCGGCAGATACGCCTGCGCGCAGCCAAAAAACAACAGCCGCCGCACCTGTGTGGAGGAGATCTCCACACAGTCATTGTCCAGCAGGATCGGCTCGCAGCGGTACAGCTTTTTGAGTCTTTTCGCCTGCTGCTCGATATCTGCCTTCAGCTGCGGGTTTTCCCTGCCGCGGTGCAGGCAGACCGGAAGCGCAAGCGATGCAATCTGCTCCGGATTGCGCCAGCTCTCAAAGCTGAGAAACATATCCGTTCCCATGAGAAGATAGAGCTTGTCGTGGTGATAGCTTGCCTTAATCTCACGCAAAGTATCCACGGTGTAGCTTGTGCCGCCTCGTGAAAGCTCCACATCGCTGACCGTCAGGCCTTCCTCGCCCTGCACGGCAAGCCTCGTCAGTTCCAGGCGCACGGCCGCATCTGGCGAATCATCCGCCAGCGCCTTGTGCGGTGGGATCGCCGCCGGGATCAGAATCACCTCATCCAGTCCAAGCTGCTCACGGCACTGCTGTGCCGCAAGAACATGCCCTGCATGCGGTGGATTGAATGTGCCGCCGTAGATACCGATCTTTGCCATAACCCGCGCCTCCTGCCGTTACTGCTCCGACTGCTTTCTGCGCTCGATGGCGGCCTTCACCGCCGCATCGTGGAAGTATTTCTGTCTGCGCTCTTTATCAGCCTTTGCCTGCCTGCGTCGCGCCTGAATGCCGGCCTTGACAGGGTTGACCTTTTTCGCAGCGGTTTTTTTCGTCTGTTCAGCGGCTTTTCTCGCACGCTCAAGCTTCTCAGACTTCCGATAGATCACGAATGTGCCGCCCACGACCTGCACGCCGTCAGCGCCGGTCGCTTCGCACAGCGCGTCGCACGCCTCACGGGCCGTGAGCATCGCGGCTTCCAGCACGCGGCCCTTGACCAGCTCATGCGCGTCCAGCAGTTTTTCCGCCTCAATGATCAGCGCGTCGGACACACCACCCTTGCCAACCATGAGCGTCACATCAATGGTATTGGCCTGGCCGCGCAGCACAGCCCGTTCCTTACTCGTCATCATAGATTCCCTCCTGCACCTTTCTGCTGAATTCACGCAGCGCAAGGCCGCGGTGTGAAATCGCATTTTTCTGTTCGGCGGAAAGCTCGGCAAATGTCATACCGTACTCCGGCACGAAGAACACCGGATCGTAGCCGAAGCCGCCCGTGCCGTGCATCTCGTGAAGGATCGTTCCGCGGCACACGCCCTTGGCCGTGATCTTCCGGCCGTCGGGAAAGATGCAGGTGATAACGCTGACAAACTGCGCGCCGCGCTGATCGTCCGGAACGTTCTTCATGTTTTCCAACAGATATGCCGTACGCGCGGCGTCGGTCTGTCTGCCGCCGTAGCGGGCCGAGTATACGCCCGGTTCGCCATGCAGTGCGTCAACCATCAGCCCCGAGTCATCGGCAATGGCAGCGTGGCCGCTGGCATCAAAAACCGCCTTTGCCTTGAGATATGAATTCTCCGCAAACGTCGTGCCGGTCTCCTCGACGTCAAGATCGAGGCCGTATTCGCTTTCCAGCGCAACTTCCATTCCGAGTCCCCGCAAGATCGCATCCAGCTCAGTCAGTTTATGCCGGTTTTTGCTCGCCAGAATCAGCTTCATACAAGCGCCTCCACAAACGTCCTGGCGTCGAACGCCATCAAATCATCCATCTGTTCTCCGACGCCGATGAACTTGACCGGAATCTGCAGTGTGTCGGCAACCGCAATGACCACGCCGCCCTTGGCAGTACCGTCGAGCTTTGTCAGCACGATGCCGGTAACGCCTGCGATTTCCTGAAACTGTTTGGCCTGAATGAGGCCGTTCTGGCCGGTGGTGCCGTCAAGTACCAAAAGCACTTCCCTGCTGGCCTCAGGCAGCTCCCGCGAGAGAATACGCGAGATTTTTCCAAGCTCATTCATGAGGTTGGCCTTGTTGTGCAGCCGTCCGGCGGTATCACACAATATGACGTCGGAGCCGCGCGCCTTGGCCGCACAGATTGCGTCGTAGACAACAGCGGCCGGGTCTGCTCCCTCGTGCTGGCGGATGATATCCACATGCGCGCGTCCGGCCCAGATTTCCAGCTGGTCGGCGGCTGCCGCGCGGAATGTATCGCCTGCGCACAGAAGCACCTTTTTCCCCTGCATGCGCAGCTGGTTTGCGATCTTGCCGATGGTGGTGGTTTTGCCTACGCCGTTCACGCCGATGACAAGAATGACCGACGGTTTGGTATCGAGCTTTAATGCGCTGCTGCCGACCTGCAGCATTTCACACAGCACCTCGCGCAGCGCTTTTCGTGCCTCCTCAGCGGACTTGAGCTTTTGTGCGCGTACCTTTTCACGCAGGCCATCGACCGCCTTCTGCGTTGTCTCCACGCCGAGATCAGCAAGAATGAGGCGCTCTTCCAGTTCGTCGTAAAAATTGTCGTCCAGCTCGCTGGCCGTAAACACGCTGCCAATGGAACTGGCCGTTCTGCTCAGCCCCTGCTTGATTTTTTCAAAAAACCCCATGTTTCAATCCTCTTTCATGTATATCAGCCGGTGATGCCCAGCTCTTTCTGCATATCATCGAGATTCAGATGCAAAATCTTTGAAATTCCCTGCTCCTGCATCGTCACGCCATAGAGCACGTCCGAAGCCTCCATCGTGCCGCGGCGGTGCGTGATGACGATGAACTGCGTCTTATCGCAGAGATTTCTGAGATACGTCGCAAAGCGTTCGACGTTCCGGTCGTCCAGCGCCGCGTCGATCTCATCAAGCATGCAGAACGGTGTCGGCCGCACTTTCAAAATCGCAAAATACAGAGCGATTGCCACAAACGCCTTCTCGCCGCCTGAGAGCAGCGTAATGGTCTTGAGCTGCTTGCCGGGCGGCTGGACTTTGATCTCAATGCCGCATTCAAGCGGATCAGACGCATCTTCCAGCACAAGCTCACCCTTGCCGCCGCCGAACATCTCGACGAATGTCTTGCCGAAATACTCGTTGATCCGTGCAAATTCCCGCACAAATATTTCGGTCATCTGCTCGGTAATGCTCTTGACGATGCCCTCAAGCTCGGATTTTGCGTGGGTCACGTCATCGCGCTGCATGCACAGGTATTCATAGCGCTCATTCACGCGGGCAAATTCCTCGATCGCTCCGAGGTTCGGCGTGCCGAGGGCCGAAATCTTGCGGCGCAGGTCGGTGATCTGCCGCTGCGCGGCAGCCAGGCTTTCAACCTCCACCTTCTGCGATACAGCCGTGGACGGAGTCAGCTCGTACGAGTCCCAGAGTTTATCCACCAGCTGTTTCTGCTCAAGTTCGCCCGTGGCCTTCTTCTGTTCCAGACGCGCGGACTCGCGCTCCATGAGCAGGATGTTCTGGTTCTTTTCCTGTGCCTGCTTTTCCGTCTGATTGCGAGTGGCCTCCAGCTGCGCACGCGCATCGACCGATTCGCGCAGAATCTGCCGGGCAGTATCTGTCTCCTGCTCCATCTGTAACAGCTCGTCCTGCAGAGCGGAAATCTGCTGCTGCGTCTGCACGATCTGCGCGCGGTAGTCCTCAATCAGGCGCTCTTTCTGACTGCGATCGCCCTGCATGGCCTCGCGCAGCGCTTCCATCTGCGTAATGCTCTTTTCCAGACTCTGCTGCTCAGCCTGATTGGCTGCAGCCTGCAGTTTTGTATCGGTGGCAATCCGGGCAAGCACAGCAGCCTTATCCTGCAGCTGCAACTGCTGCTGCTCCAATGACTGCTCCTGCGCGGCAAGCGCCTCCAGCTTCTGCCCGGCACTGCTCAACAGCTGCTCGAGCGCCGTCAGCTGACCCGCGCCGCCGGAATTTCTGCTTTGCATTCTGGCAAGCTCTTTTTCATAGCCATCCAGATTTTCCTGCACGGCGGCAAGCAGCATCTGTGTCTGCTTTTCCTCCTCCGTCCGGCGCAAAACCTCGTCCTCGGCTTCGCGCAGCTGACTCTGGACAGCAGAGCACTCAAACTCTGTTTTGGCGGCGCTGGCCGCTGCCTCAGACAGGCGCTGGCGCAGCTGCGCCGTTTTCTGCGCGAGCTGCCCGCGCTCATCCGACAGCTTCTGCAGCGCGTTGGCGCGAGAGAGAACACCCGCGCTCTTTGACGCAGAACCACCCGTCATGCTGCCGCCGACGTTCATGACCTGCCCGTCGAGCGTGACGATCCGCACGCGGCTCTGCATCTTTTTTGCCATGCGGATGGCCTGATCGAGCGTTTCGGCAATAATCGTTCTGCCGAGCAGATTCTCCACCACGCCCGCATAGCGCGCGTCAGCCGAAACAAGCTCGGACGCGATGCCGACATAGCCCGGCATCGCAGCAGCCTCGCCGGGCTGCATCCGCTGACCCTTGACGCCAGTAAGCGGCAAAAACGTCGCACGGCCTCCGTCGGCGCGCTTGAGCATCAATATCGCAGCCTTGCCGTCTTCTTCGCTATCAACGACAATCTGCTGCATGGCTGCACCCAATGCGGTCTCAATGGCGGTGGTATATTCCTCGCCCACGGAAATGAGCTTGGACACAGGGCCGTGTACCCCGCGCAGGCTGCCGCGTTCGGCACTCTGCATCACAAGGCGTACCGCCTTGGAGAATCCCTCGTAATCGCGCTCCATCTCGCGCAGCATTCTGATCTTCGCATCGAGCGTATCCAGCTGCAGCGACGCTGCGTCGGTTTGCTTTTGCAGGCTCTCGCGCTGCTGAACACGGGCGTTCAGCCGCAGCTGATAGCCTGCGATGGTATTCTCAGCCGAGGTAACGTTTTCTCTGGCCTGCTGTAACCGTGCGGCGCAGTCGGCTTTCTGCTGTTCGATCTGCACCAGGCGCTCCCGTGCAGCCGCGCAGTCGGCTTCCAGCTGTTCGCGGCGCTGGGCCAATTCTGTCATGGATGCGGTGAGTGACGCGATCTCGGCTCGCCGCTCGGTCTGCTCGGCCTGCAGCAGCGACTGCTGCGCGCGCAGCTGCAGCACGGACTGCCCTGTACTCTGTGACTGCTGATCCAGCGCAGCGCTCTGCCGGTCCAGTTCTGAGAGTTTCTCCTGCAGCGCGGAAAGCGCGCCGGAAAGCTCTGTCATATGCGCGCGCTGCTGTTCAATCTGTTCTGCAACGCCGCCGCTGCGTGTCTCTGCGTCGAGCATCTCCTGCTCGATGCGCGCGATGTCCTGCTTATGGTGCTCACACTGTGCCTGCAAAACGGCGCCGTCCGCTTCACGTTTCTGGCGGTCGGATTCCATCCGGGCAATTGCGTCACGCTGCTGCTCGAGCTGCAGTGTCTGCTGGTTGAGCTGCAAAGACAGCTGCTCGGATTTTTGATAGAGTGTCTGTAGCTCATCGTGCGCCTGCTCAAGCACAAACGCGGCAGAGGCATAGTCTGCGGCGGCCTTTTGCGCCTCCTGCGTCACTTTCTCCAGCTGTGACAGCCAGAGTGTGACTTCATAGCCTTTCAGTTCTGCCTGCAGGGCAAGATATTTTTCTGCCTTCTTTGCCTGCTCGCGCAGCGGATCAACCTGCAGCTCCAGCTCCGAGATTTTATCGCCGATGCGCAGCAGATTGTCCTCGGTGTTCAGCAGCCTGCGCTCGGTTTCCTCCTTGCGGTGGCGGTATTTGGAGATACCCGCGGCCTCTTCAAAAACTTCCCGCCGCTCGGTGGATTTGAGCGACAAGATCTCGTCAATTCTGCCCTGACCGATGTTGGAATAGCCCTCGCGGCCAAGGCCCGTGTCCATCAGCAGCTCATTGATATCGCGCAGGCGTGCCGACTGCCGGTTGATATAGTATTCGCTCTCACCCGAGCGGTAATACCGCCGGGTAATCATAACCTCTGGCGTTTCAACAGCAAGCGCGCCGTCCGTATTGTCCAGCACCAGCGTGGCCTCGGCAAAACCGACCGCTGCTCGCTTCTGCGTACCGCCAAAAATCACGTCCTCCATCTTTGCTCCGCGCAGCGCCTTGCTGCTCTGCTCGCCCATGACCCAGCTGATCGCGTCGGAGATATTCGATTTTCCGCTGCCGTTGGGGCCGACGATGGAAGTGATGTCGCTGCCGAATTGCAGCACCGTTTTATCCGGGAAGGATTTAAAGCCCTGGATCTCCAGCGATTTCAGATACACGCCAATACCTCTCCATTATCATCATTACTATCCGTGTATTGTACCAGTTTCGCGGATGAATTGCAACCTCGCACACAAATAAAATCGGCGCTTGCCAGAGCAAGCGCCGAATCGCTCATATTTCATTTGGAAACAGACGCGCAATGGCAGTTTCGGCAGCAGATTGCTCAGCGCGCTTTTTGCTGCTGCCCGAGCCTGCGCCCACGACCTGCCCGTTGAGCAGCACCTGCACATCGAAACGCTTGTCATGATCCGGGCCGGATTCGCCGACCAGCTCGTAATGCAGCACCTGATCCTTCTTGCGCTGCACAAGTTCCTGCAGTGCGGTCTTGTAGTCAAAGTTGCGCGGCTTTCCCTTCGGTACGTCGCTCAGAATCAGCCGGTCGATGATGCCCTTGGCCGCCTGAAAGCCGCCGTCCATGTACGCAGCGGCGATGACCGACTCCATCGCATCGGAGACAATGGAATCTCGCCTGCGCCCGCCGGTGGCCGCCTCGCCGTGCCCCAGCAGCAAAAACTCTCCCAGACGCACGGTGGCCGCAGCCCGGGCCAGATTATGCTCGCAGACGAGGTCGGCGCGGATGCGCGTCAGCTCACCCTCGGGCTTGTCCGGGTTTTGCCGGAAGAGATAGTCCGCGACCACAAACCCCAGAATTGAGTCGCCCAGAAACTCCAGCCGCTCATTGTCATGCAGGCCGCTGGCGCGGTTTTCATTGGCGTAGGAGCTGTGCGTCAAGGCGCAGCGCAGCAGTTTTTTATCGTGAAATACATAGCCCAATCCGGCTTCCAGCTCACTCAGCATGTTCCAGCTCCTTCGGTACGGTCATCTTGTCGATATTGGCCGCAATATCGGCGCTGATATCGGCTTGGGCTGCCTGCATCGCCTGCCGCACTGCGCTGCGGATGGCGCGTGCGTCAGACGAGCCGTGCGCCTTGATAACAGGCTTGGTCAGGCCGATGAAGGCAGTGCCTCCTGTTTCGCGGTAGTCCATTTTGTTTTTGATGTTCTGAATGCCCTTCCTGCAGAAAAGAGCGCCCAGCATGGTAAGTACGTTCCGTTTGAACATGTCTTTCATGAGCGATGACATGAAAAGCGCTGTTCCCTCGATCGACTTGAGCAGAATATTGCCCGAAAATCCGTCGGCCACGATCACATCGGCTTCGCCGAACAGAACGCCCCGCGCCTCAATATTGCCGGTAAAATTGATGTAGCCGGCATCGCCCGCTTTTTTCAGAAGCTGATACGTCTGCTTCTGCAGCGCGCAGCCCTTGGTATCCTCTTCGCCGATGTTTAAAAGCGCCACGCGCGGGTTTTCAACGCCCAGCATGCGCCTTGCATAGTACGAGCCCATAAAGCCGAACTGCAGCAAGAATTCCGGCGTACACTCTGCCGTCGCGCCGCAGTCGATGAGCACCGCGCCGTTTCCCGTTTTGGTCGGTGCGACGGGAGACAGTGCCGCGCGGCGAATTCCCTTGACACGCTTGACGATCAGCGTCGCGGCAGACAGCAGCGCACCCGTGGAACCGGCGGAGACAAACGCGTCACCCGCTCCGTCACGCAGCATCTGCAGGCCAACCACCATGGAAGAATCCTTCCTTGTTTTGAGGATCGTCGCAGGGTCGTCATGCATATCAACCACGCCCTCGGCATTGGCGATCTCCACACCCTTTGGCAGCGTCTGGACCCCATGCGCCTTCAGGCACTGCAAGATTGCCTCTCCTCGTCCGACCAGAATCACCTCAACGGAGAATTCCTCCGCGGCCTGGATCGCACCGAGTGCAATCGCGTCGGGCGCATTGTCGCCGCCCATGACATCCACAATGATACGCATGAAGCCCCTCCTTTGCTTACCGCTTTGCCAGCTGGTCGATGATTGCGAGCGAACGCTCCGCGATCGCCAGATTCTTATTTGCCTTGCCGCGAACCTTATAGCCCAGCGGCGTCATGATACCGAAATTGATATTCATCGGCTGGAAATTGCCGATACTCTCGTCCGAGATATACGCAGCCAGCGCGCCGATGGCCGTTTCGCGCGAAAAATCAGGCGGCGTTTCGCCGCGCAGCTTCGCAGCCATGCTCACAGCGGCAAGATAACCGGAGGCTGTTGACTCAACATAGCCCTCCACGCCCGTCATCTGCCCGGCAAAGGCGACCATCGGATTGCGCCGGTCGGCATAGTACCGGTCGAGCAGGCGCGGACTGAATAAAAACGTGTTACGGTGCATCACACCATAGCGGACAAACTCTGCATTGTGAAGCGCCGGGATCATAGAAAATACACGCTTCTGCTCGCCGAATTTCAGATGCGTCTGAAAGCCCACAATGTTGTAGACAGAGCCTGCGGCGTTGTCTTTGCGCAGCTGCACGACGGCGTACGGCTCTTTTCCCGTTTTGGGATCTTTCAGTCCCACAGGCTTGAGCGGCCCGTAGCGCAGCGTGTCAAACCCGCGCCGCGCCATGACCTCGACCGGCATGCAGCCCTCAAAGACCTTCTGATCCTCAAAGCCGTGTACCGGCGCTTCTTCCGCTGTGGTAAGCGCTTGGACAAAGGCAGCGTATTCATCCTTGTCCATTGCACAGTTGACATAATCTGCATCACCGCGATCATAGCGCGACGCAAACCACGCCTTTTCCATGTCGATGGATTCGAAGCTCACCAGCGGCGCTGCCGCATCAAAAAAGCTCAGATAGTCCGCGCCGCCAAAATAGCGCTGAATAGCCGCACTCATCGCATCGGAGGTCAACGGTCCCGTGGCGATGATGACCGGCCCCTCCGGAACCTCGTCCACTTCTTCTTCCGCCACGCGGATGTTGGGGTGCGAGCGGATCTTCTGCGTGACCATGCCTGAAAAGCCATAGCGGTCGACGGCCAGCGCGCCGCCGGCCTCAACCCGGCAGTGTTCCGCGCAGGTGAGGATCAGGCTGTTCAGGCGGCGGAGTTCTTCTTTCAGAAGCCCCACCGCGTTCTCCAGCCGGTCGCCGCGCAGTGAGTTTGAGCACACCAGCTCCGCAAAATCGGCGCTGTGATGCGCGGGCGTCATCTTTTTCGGCTTCATTTCGTGCAGCGCGACAGAAAAGCCGCGCTCGGCCAGCTGCCACGCCGCCTCGCATCCGGCAAGGCCCGCGCCGATGACTTTCACTTCCTGTTTCATTCCGTATCCTTTTTCGCAGCCGTCTTCTTCGCGGCTGGTTTTTTTGCCGCAGGCTTTTTGGCTGTTGTTGTTTTTTTGGCCGTTGTCGTCTTCTTTGCCGCCGGTTTCTTTGCGGCGGTCTTTTTCGCGGCTGGCTTCTGTTCAGCGGGTGTTTCCTCCGTAGGCGCATCCGCTGTCTGCGCCTCAGCAGTCTCCGTGGATTCCGTGCCGGGCTTTCTGCGGTAGCCGCGTTTCTCCTCGGGCAGGAAGTTGGAGCATTCCGGATTGATGCAGAACGGCTTCATTGCGCCGCGTCCGGAGCGCTTGAACATCGTCTGGCCGCACACGGGGCAATCGTTCTCGGTGGGTACGTCCCACGTCATAAAGCCGCACTGTGCGCCGCGCTCACAGGCGTAGTACGCATAGCCGCGTTTGGATTTGCGCTTGAGGATCGTACTGCCGCAGTTGGGGCAGCGGCCCGGCATCCGCTCGACGATTGGCTTGGTGAATTTGCACTCGGGATAACCCGGGCAGGCCAGGAACTTGCCGAAGCGGCTGGTCTTGACGACAAGATTTCTTCCGCAGAGATCACAGACCTCATCGGTAACCTCATCGGGCACCTTCAAACGCGTATCCCTGAGTGCCTCCTCAGCGTCGAGCATCTCCTGATGGAAGCCCTTGTAAAACTCAGCAAGCACCTGCTTCCACGCACGCTCGCCGGATTCGACCTGATCGAGCTCTTTTTCCATGGCGGCGGTAAACTCCACGTCGATGACGTTCTGGAACCGATCCATCATAAGCCCGTTCACCACCTCGCCTAAGGGCGTGGGCGACAGGCGCTTATCCTTCTTCGTCACATACTCACGCGCCTCGATCGTGGAGATGATGGCGGCATATGTCGACGGACGGCCAACGCCCTTCTCCTCCATCGCGCGCACAAGCGTCGCCTCGGTATAGCGCGCGGGCGGCTGCGTAAAGTGCTGCTGTTTGTCCGCTGCGGCAAGCGTCAGAGGCTCGCCCTGCTCGAGATCGGGCAGCGGCGATTCCATCTTTTCCTGCTCGTCATCGCGGCCTTCTTCGTAGATGGCTGTAAAGCCGGAGAACTTCATGCTCTGGTGCGTGGCGCGGAACACATGCTGCGCGCAGCCGGCCTCAATAGCGGTCACGTCGTAGACAGCGCTGGCCATCTGTGAAGCGATAAAGCGGCTCCAGATGAGCTTGTAGAGCCGGTACTGATCCTTTGTGAGATCCTTTTCCACCAATTCAGGATAGAGCGCGGCATTGCTGGGCCGGATGGCCTCATGCGCGTCCTGTGCGCCGCTCTTGGGCTTGTAGCGCGTGGGCTGCCCGGGATAATAGGCAGCGCCATAGCGGCTTTTGATCACGTCGGCAGCAGCTTCAAGCGCCTGTTCAGACAGACGCAGCGAGTCGGTACGCATATAGGTGATGAGACCGACCGAGCCTTCGCCCGTGATCTCCACGCCCTCGTAGAGCTGCTGCGCGATCATCATGGTGCGCTTGGGCGTCATGTTGAGCTTGCGCGAAGCCTCCTGCTGCAGTGTCGAAGTAATAAACGGAGGCGCTGGATTCTTCTTTTTCTCGGTATTTTTGACGCTGAGAACGGAAAACGGCCGGCCGTCAAGATCAGACAGCACCTTTTCCACATCATCCAGACTGGAAAGATCTTTCTTTTTGGGGTCACCGTAGTAATGCGCGATAAAGCCGCCGGATTTTCCGACGCGCGACAACTGCACATCAAGCGTCCAGTATTCCTGCGGCACAAAGGCGCGGATCTCGTTCTCGCGATCGACAACCAGCCGTGTGGCGACTGACTGCACGCGGCCGGCAGACAGGCCCTTGCGAATTTTCTTCCACAGAAGCGGACTCAGCTGATAGCCCACGATGCGGTCGAGCACGCGTCTGGCCTGCTGCGCATCGACTAAGTTTTGGTCGATTTTGCGCGGCTGCTGGATGGATTTGCGCACAACGTCCTTCGTGATCTCGTTGAAGGTCACGCGCTTCGTCTTTTCATCCGGAATATCCAGCAAATATTTCAAGTGCCACGAAATGGCCTCGCCCTCGCGGTCAGGGTCGGTTGCGAGAAAAATACTCTCACTGCCCTTTGCCGCGCGGCGCAGCTCCTCAATGATCTCTTCTTTTCCCTTGAGCGGCTCGTACTCCGGCTCAAAATCGTGTTCGATGTCCACGCCCATCGTGCTCTTCGGCAGATCGCGCAGATGTCCCATACTGGCCTTGACCTGATAGTCGGGGCCGAGGTATTTTCCAATGGTTTTCGCCTTGGACGGCGATTCTACAATGACAAGATTCGATGCTTTCGGCATGAAATGCCTCCAATTTATTGTTTTTCCGCCAGCGAGTAAACTCTCCCGGGCAGACGTTTGACATAGCCCTTGACCTCCAGCAGCGTCATGGACGCGAGGATGCGCCCGGCAGGAAGACCGCTGCGGTCGATCAGATCGTCGATGTGCAGCGCGCCGTTTTGCAGCAGCTCCAAGATCGCACGCTCATCCGGCGTGACGCTGTCAAAAATCTCTTGTACGTCAATATAAGCCCTGTTTTCCGAGTTGTCAACGGCTTTTGTACCGCTTGTTTCGACAAATTCGGTCTGTGAGGCCACAAGAGACGGCTGCTGTTTGGGCGCGGAAGCGCGTTTTGGCTGCTGCTCGTCGCGCGAGAGCGTCATATCGATGGTCCGCGGCTGTTGGCGGATGCGCTCCGGATAAAGATGCTGGTACTCGCGCATGACGTCCCAGCCCTCTTCCACAACAATTGCGCCCTCTTTGAGCAGCTGGATATTGCCCTGACACGTCGGCACGCCGACGTTCCCGGGAACGGTGAACACGTCGCGTCCCTGCTCAAGCGCAAGATTCGCCGTGATGAGCGCGCCGCTCTTTTTTGGCGCTTCAACCACGAGAACGCCGAGAGAAAGTCCGCTCAAAATCCGGTTTCTCGCTGGGAAATGCTCGGCGAGCGGCGGCGTTTCCGGTGGATACTCGCTGAGCAGGCAGCCATGCCTGCGGATATCTTCAAAAAGAGATTGATTCGCGGCAGGATACACCACATCCACGCCGCAGCCAAGCACCGCAATCACCGGCCGGCCGGCAGTGAGCGCGCCTGTGAGGCACAGCGTGTCGATTCCCGCAGCGCCGCCGGAGGCGACAACTGCGCCGATTTTTCCGAGCTGGTAGCCGAGCTGCTTGGCCTGAAGAAGGCCGTAGGCCGAGGCTTTTCTCGTTCCTACCATTGCAATGACGGGCTCGGTATCGACGGCAGGGACGGTACCCTGATAGTACAGAACAACAGGCGGATCGTCGATGTTTTTCAGACGTTCCGGGTAAGCCGCATCCTGATACGTCAGGATGTGGATATTTTTCTGATAACACTGCTGCAGAATTTTCTCCGGCTTCTGCATGTCCTTGTCCAGAAGCGGCCGTGGATCGCGCAGCGCATCCATTCCCTCGTAATCCTGCTGCCCGGCGCAATACGCCAGCTCGGGCGAACCAAACCGGCGCAGCACCGCCAGTGCGCCGCGCGGCCCGAGACCCTTTCTGGTCGCCAGCCAGAGCCAGTATTTGAGCATGCCGGTCCCGCCTTTCTCTTTCTACAGCGTTCTCACAGCGATTATTCAGCGCTTCATCTGCCACATCACAATGCTCGCAGCCACAGCCGCATTGAGCGATTCACAGCGCTCGTTCATGGGGATGATGATCGTTCCGTCGGCCTGCGCCAGAAGCTCCCGGCTTACGCCCTGCCCTTCGCTGCCGATGACCACGGCGGCAGCTGCAAGAGATGCCTTGCGCAGATCCAGCGCGTCTGCCGACATGGCAGTTGCCAGCAGCAATATCTTCTGTTTGCGGCAGCTGTCCACAGCAGCATGGCGCGTCATCATGCACGGCTGCGTGCGTAGAACCGCGCCCATCGACGCACGCACCGTTTTGGCGCTGTATGCGTCGGCGCAGCCTTCCATCAGAACCACAGGCACATCCAGCGCGTCTGCCGTGCGCAGAATGGTACCGAGATTGCCAGGGTCCTGAATGCCGTCAAGAAGCAGGCTGCCGGGCACGACCTCCGCCTCTTTTTCTTCAGGCAGTTTGCAGATGAAAAGCGCTCCTTGCGGCGAGTCCATGAGCGAAATGTCGCGCATGATACTCTCGCTTACGCGCACCACACGCACCCGTTCCGGAAGCGCACACAGTGCAACGCCTTCCTGCGCAATGACGGTATGAAGTCCCGGGTACCACTTGGCAGCTTCTTCCAGAAGCTTTGTACCGTCGGCGGCAAATTCCCCGCATTTTTTGCGGTAACTGCGCGAGGACTGCAGCTTTTTCACATGTACCAACAGCGGGTTATGGCGGCTGGTAATGATGCTCTCGTTCATGCCTTCAGTCGGTTCAACTGTTCGTTGCTGCCAACCACGACCAAAACTGCGTCCGCCTGCAGCTCAACGTCCGCCGCAGGCGAAACGTCAACCTTACCGCCGGATTTGAGTGCGATGATGTTCAGGCCATACTTCGCACGCACATTCAGCGCGCGCAGCGTCTTTCCCACCCATGCTGCCGGCGTGGGCAGCTCCGCGATACCGTATTCGTTGGACAGCTCAATAAAATCAAGGATGCTTGACGATGAGATCGTCTGTGCCAGCTTGATGCCGATCTCGCGCTCGGGAATGAGCACGCGGTCGGCGCCAATCTTCTCCAGCGCCTGCTTCTGCGTGTCGTCAGTTGCCTTGCAGATGACATACGGCACGCCGAGTCCCTTGAGGTTCAGCGTAGTGATGACGCTGGCAGCCAGATCCGTACCGATAGCGACAATCGCGCAGTCATAGTTTTTTACGCCCAGTGAACGCAGCGCGTTTTCATCGCGTGCATCGGCTACGACGGCATAGGTCACATTATGCTCGATATGCTGCACCTTTTCCGCGCTGTCATCAATGGCAAGCACCTCGTTGCCCAGCTCAAACAGCCGTCTGGCGACCGCCGTTCCGAATTTCCCCAGTCCGATGACGACATAAGTTTTCTTCATAATATCTCTCCCAAATCAACCGATCATGATTTTTGTCTGTGCGCACTGCGTCCGCTCGCTTGCAGGATTGGCTGCCATAAAGCCCACACTGATGGTCATGATGCCGACGCGTCCGAAGAACATGTAGATGATGATCAAAATACGCGACGCCGTACCGAGCGAGCCTGTGATGCCCGTGGTGAGGCCGACGGTACACAGCGCAGAAATCGTCTCATAGAGCGCGTTTTCCAGGCTCATCCCGTCAGCCACGCTGATAAACCCCGCGCCCAGAAGGGCCAACGTAAACACCAGCAGCACGATGGCGACCGCATGGCTCACGTCGCGCGGTGAGACCGCGCGGCGGAATGCGATCACCTGCGACCGCCCTCTGGCCGTGCCCAGAGCGTAGAGGACGACCACACCAATGGTCGCGGTTTTGACGCCGCCGGCCGTCGAGCCGGACGATCCGCCGATGAACATGAGCACATCGCACAGTGCCTTGGAAACGTCGCTGAGTGCGTTCTGGTCAATCGTGGTAAAGCCCGCCGTGCGCAGCGTAACTGACTGGAAAAACGAAGCCAGAATTTTACTGCCCGGCGTGAGATCGCCAATCGTGCCGGGGTTGTTCCACTCCAGAAACGCGAATGCTGCGGCTCCGCCAAAGATGAGGCCCAACGTAATGAGAATCACCATGCGCGTATAGACCGTCATGCGCGAAAAACGCCGGTTGCGGCGAATATCGCCCCAGACGGAAAAGCCCAGCCCGCCGATAACAATCAGCAGCATCACGGTAATATTGACAACAGGATCGGAAACATACCGGCAGAGACTGCCTCCGGCCTCCACATCGCCCAAAACGTCAAAGCCCGCGTTGCAGAAGGCAGAAATCGAGTGGAATACGCCATATCTGAGCGCGCTGGCAAATCCGAATTCCGGCCAGAAGCGCAGACACAAGATGGCCGCGCCTGCACCCTCGACTAACAGGGTACCGAGCAGCACATTTCTGACGAAGCGCACAATTCCGCTCATATCGTCCATGCTGAACGCCTGCGAGAGCACCATCCGCTGCTTGAGGCCGATTTTCTGCCGCAGGGCAAAGAAGAAAATGGATGCGATGGTCATAAAGCCGAGACCGCCGATCTGGATCATGATCAGGATCACCGTCTGGCCAAAGCCGGACCAGTACACGCCCGTATCGACCACAATCAGACCTGTCACGCAGGTGGCGGACGTTGCGGTAAAGAGCGCCGTAAGAAATCCGGACGGCTGTCCGGTCTTTGATGCGGCAGGCAGTGTCAGAAGCGCCGCGCCAAACAGAATCACCGCCAAAAAAACCAGCACGATGATCTGTGCCGGGCGCATCTGCCGCAGCGGCTTCTGGATCCGCGTAATCAGTTGCTGTAGTCTCACCCTCAAGTCCATTCCCCCACCAGAAACGGCTTATCTGCGCGCCGGGGGCCGCGCAGGCCATCCGTTTCCTGCTCAAATTCTTGTCTTAATGCGGTTATTATAGCCCGAAACGGCACAAATGTCCATAGGAATGCAGATGATGCGCCGTTTTTTCTGCGCCGTCTTGTTTCTGAACCACACATTCCACGTTCGCCAAAACCCGAAAACCGTGCAAAATGTCCCCGATTCTCAGGAATCGGGGACAGAAATCTGCATCAGTACAGCTTTGCGCCTGCCGGAATGCGGTCATCGACCATCAGAAGGTTGAGTCCTTCCCTGCCGTTTTCTTCGTGTACTGCGGAAATCAGCATACCCTCGGAATCAATGCCCATCATCTTTCTCGGCGGGAGATTCACAATTGCGATCGCTGTTTTTCCAACCAGTTCTTCCGGCTCATAGTATTCATGAATCCCGCTCAGAATCGTGCGTCTGCGCTCCGTTCCGTCGTTCAAGGTAAACTTCAGCAGTTTTTTACTCTTTGGAACTGCTTCGCAGGCTTCAATCTT
>JAEDFW010000023.1 GCA_016297855.1 Oscillospiraceae bacterium | reverse complement strand
GCTCAATCTGCTGCTCACCGGCGGCGAACCGCTGCTGCGGCCCGATTTCAAAGAGATTTATAGCGCCTGCCGCAAACTGGGCATGCAGGTGTCGGTCAACTCCAACGCGACGCTGATCGACGAAGAGATGGTGCGTTTTTTCGCGGCTGATCCGCCTTCGCGCATCAATATCACGCTATACGGCGCCAGTGCTGAGACGTATGGAGCGCTGTGCGGCGATCCCGGCGCTTATGAACGCGTCGTGCGGGCCATTTTGGCGCTGAAAGGCGCCGGCGTGCTGGTGAAGCTCAATTTCAGCAATACGCCGTACAATCGCTGTGACGCGGAGAAGGTCTATGCGTTTGCGCGCGAGCACGGTCTCGTGGTGCAGGCGGTGTCGTACATGTTCCCGCCTGTGCGCGCGTGCGAAAACGGCTGCTTTGCGCCAGACCGGCTGACGGCATATGATGCTGCTGCAGAGCAGATCCGTTATGACCGGTTCCGTTTCGACAGTGCGGAACTAAAAAAGCGCTGGCAGGGTCAGCTGGCCGGGATCAAGGTGCCCGACCCGGACAGCGAATGTCAGGAGCTTCCCACCGAGCGCATCCGCTGCCGTGCGGGAAGCAGCACATTCTGGCTCACATGGGACGGCAAGATGCGCCCGTGCGGCATGATGACGCAGCCGTCGGCCGAAGTGGGCGAGCTGGGCTTTTTGGGCGCGTGGCAGGCCATCCGCCAAGCGCGCGAACAGATCATGGTGCCCGGCAAGTGTACGAGCTGCGAGATGCGCAACGCGTGCGATCAGTGCGCGGCGGTGTGCTTTGCAGAGACCGGCTCTTTTACCGGCGTGCCGGAGTATATGTGCGAAAAAACGCGCGCCTATCTGGAACTGGCCAAAGAAGGGCTTGCCGAACTGGAACGGCCACAGCAGGAGGACACGCTTTGAGCGATTCACGCAGTTTTTTGATGCAAAAGCCAGAAGAACAGCTTCTTGCCTGCCTGAAGGCCTACCGTCTGGGACAGGCCCGGGCAGAGCAGGCAGCGCTTTCTGCGGAGGACTGGCGTGCGCTGTACCGGCTGTCCGCACAGCAGAAGCTCTCGCCGGTGGTGTATGAGACGCTGTATCAAACGGATGACTTCTGCGGCGGTGATGAGGTACTTGCTGCCGGGTGGAAGCGCGAGACCGTGATGCAAGCGATGGCACAGGCCATGCGCACGCAGAAGCTTTTGCAGTTAACTGGTGCGCTGGATGCGGCTGAGGTCAATTATGCCGTGGTCAAGGGCATTTTGTGCCGCAGTTTATATGAAAAATCCGATCTTCGCACCTCTGGAGACGAGGATATTCTGATTTCCAGAGATGATTTTCCCCGCTGCAGGGAGGTTTTACTGGAAAACGGGATGCGTCTTTCCGACGCAGACGAGCAAGACGATGTGACGCATTGGCTGGATGAGCGGACAGGGCTGCATGTGGAGCTGCACACGGCGCTGTTTTCCTCCAAACGCAGAGAGGACGCGCAGCTCAATGCGTGGTTTACGCAGCAACTTTCGGATACGGTCGCAGTTCCGGTGGCAGGCGGCGCCGTGCGGTCGCTGCAGCACAGCGATCATTTCCTCTTTCTTGTCTGCCACGCGCTGAAGCATTTTATCTCCGGCGGCTTTGGCGTGCGCACGCTGTGCGATATTGTTTCCTATGCCGAGAGATATCAAAATGAGATCGACCATGCGCGCGTCTGCCGTCAGCTGCAGCAGGTGAACGGACGCGTGTTTCTGGATCAGATATTTGCCATTGGTCAGACGTATCTGGCGTTTGATATGGCCGCGTGCGGGTGGACCTTGTCCTCGCCGGCAGACGCGCAGGACATGCTGGAGGATTGTCTGGCCGCCGGTATCTACGGACAGACCAGCATGAGCCGCAGACACAGCGCGGCACTGGTGCTGGAGGCTGCCGAAGGTGGACAGGACCGGCCCAGTATTTTGCGCGCGGCATTCCCGCCGTGCCAGAAGCTCGTGTCCCGGTATCCCGTGCTCCAGCGTGCGCCGGTACTGCTGCCGGTTATTTGGCTGCGCCGGTTGGGCAGCTACGGTTTGGAGATCGTGCGCACGGCAGGGAAGGGCAACTCCCCGGGCGAGAGCATTTCCATGGGAAAAAAACGGACAGAAATGATGATCAGGTATGGCATTATTCCAAAAAATAAAGCAAAGAATCCGTGACGGCGCGCTGCGCGAATTTGTGCAGGAGGTAAAGTGGCTGTGGCAGTATATCCGCCGTTACCGCGCGGCGGTGCTGATCCACATTCTGCTCGGTGTGCTGGGCATATTGATGAGCCTTGCCAGCAGCGTTGCGTCAAAGTTCCTGATCGATGCCGTGACCGGCTACCATACCGGCACCATCGGCGGCGCGGCTGCAGCCATGGTGGGAATGATGCTGGGCAATATTGCAATGCGCAGTATTTCCAGCCGCGTCGGCGCAGTGCTCAACGTTCGCATTCAAAATGAGGTGCAGGCCGAAGTCTATGGCCGGATTTTATCCACAGATTGGGAGTCAGTCGAGCAGTTCCGCAGCGGCGATCTGCTCAATCGCCTCAACAGCGATGCTGGCGCTGTCTCCGGCAGCGTGACAGGCTTTATCCCCAGCTTCGTTGCAAGCTTGGTACAATTTGTGGGCGCGTTTGGCATCATGCTGTACTACGACCCCACGATGGCGGTCATCGCGCTTCTGGGCGTGCCGGTTTCCGTGATCTGTTCACGCGTCATGGTGGGGCGGATGCGCCGGTACAACCAGCAGATGAAGGCCATCCACAGCGATGTAATCAGCTTTCAGGAAGATTCGTTTCAGAATCTGACGAGCATCAAGTCTTTCGGTATCACCGCGCAATTCTGCCGGAAGATGGAGCAGCTGCAGAAGCAGTACAAGGATGCGTATCTTGATTACAACCTTTTTTCTGTGTATACATCTGCGTTCATGTCAGTCGTGAGCATGGCTGTTTCGGCGGGCTGCTTTGGCTGGGGCGTATACCGGCTGTGGTCTGGCGCGATCAGCTACGGGTCACTCACGATGTTTTTGCAGCTGGCATCCACACTCGCCGGCGCGTTTTCCTCTCTGGTTGGGCTTGTGCCCAATGCGATTTCCGTTTCCACCTCCGCAAGGCGCATCATGAGCGTGGTTCAGCTGCCGGAAGAGGCAGCCGCTGAGGATGACGGCATCCGGCTGGAACGTGATGTGACTGTCTGCCTGTCTAACGTATGCTTTTCGTATCAGAGCGGTGAACGCGTGCTGCAGGATATCGATTTGACGGCAGCCCCGGGGGAACTGGTAGCAATTTCTGGTCCTTCCGGCAGCGGAAAGACCACAATTCTGCGACTGCTGCTGGGACTTGTTTCACCGCAGAATGGGACCGCGGAGGTGATCGGCGGCAGTGGGCGGCATTACACGGCTTCTGCCGCGACGCGCGCGGCTTTTGCCTATGTGCCGCAGGGTAACAGTATTTTTACCGGCACGATCGCTGACAATCTCCGGCTGACAAAGCCGGAGGCAACGGACGGGGAACTGGAAGATGCACTGAAGATCGCATGCGCGTATCAATTCGTAAAGGAGCTGCCTGGCGGGCTGCAGTATCGCGTCGGCGGAAGAGGCAAAGGCCTTTCCGAAGGACAGGCCCAGCGCATCGCTGTGGCAAGGGCCATTTTGAGACGGGCACCGGTTTTGCTGCTGGATGAGGCAACGTCTGCACTTGACGAGCAGACGGAGGAGCAGATGCTGTGCAATCTGATGCAAAGCGGCGTTGTGCGCACCTGTATCGTTGTGACACACCGGCCGGGTACACGGAAATTCTGCACCAGCAGCTATGCAGTCTGTGACGGGCAGCTGCGCCGGATGACACCGGGAGGGGCCTGATGGAGCAAAAGCGCGTGACGGTGGACACCATGCTGCTGATGGAGCAGTACAAGGAGCTTTTGCGGACTGTGAAAACGCTTCCGTTGCTGGTTACTGGCAACAGCATGGCCCCGTTTTTGGTTGACAGGCGCGACACGGTATATCTATCCGGAATCAGGCGACCGCTGCGGCGCGGCGATATCGTGTTATACCAGCGCCGCAGCGGCGCATACATTCTGCACCGCATCTGCCGGCGAGAAGGCGATACATTTACCATGGTCGGCGACGCGCAGACGCAGCTGGAGCGTGGCATCTGCCGCGAGCAGATCTTCGCCGTGGTGACTGCGGCTGAACGAAAGGGCCGCTGGCAGGAGCCGGGCTGTTTCTGGTGGAACTTTTTTGCTAACGTGTGGATCCATATGGTTCCAATAAGGCCGGTGCTTTTGCGCGCATATCGCTTTGCGCGGAAAATATTTGGGAGGAAGCCATGAGAGTTTCAAACGATTATATTATGCGCCAGATCGCAGGGGAGTTCCTTCTGGTGCCTACTGGTGCAGCTGCAGCAAAGTTTAACGGACTCATCACAATGAATGATGTTGGACGATTTATCTTCCAGACGCTTGCCGAAGAGCATACTGTCTGTGAGGTGGCGGCGCTTATCACAAAGGAATACGACGTGGACGAGAATACTGCGCTTGCCGATACGGAAGAGTTTGTACAGCAGCTGCGTCAGATCGGCGCGCTGGTAGATGATGCGCAATGATCGATATTCACGCGCATATTCTGCCGGAACTGGACGATGGTGCGCCGGATATGGAAACGGCGCTCGAGATGGCAGAGCTGGCGGCAAAAAGCGGCGTTACAGCCATCATTGCAACGCCGCACAGCAATATGCCGGGTTATTTTGAGAATTATTACGGGCAGGATCTCTACCGGGCGTTTACCGCGTTTCGCAGCGCGATCCGCGAGGCGTCCATTGAGCTGCAGGTGTATTTGGGAATGGAAATCTTCGGTACACCGGAGACGGCTGAGCTGCTGTATCACGGCAGACTAAGTACGCTTGCCGAGTCGGGATATCCGCTGATTGAGTTTCCGTTTTCTGGCTATGCAGAAGAAGCAACGCAGATTCTGCGGCAGGTCACTGCGATGGGCTACCGGCCTGTGGTGGCCCATCCTGAGCGCTATCAATATGTGCAGGAAGAACCTGCGATTGTCAATCAGTGGCAGAAGATGGGCTGTCTGATGCAGCTCAACCGTGGGAGCCTGCAGGGACATTTCGGACGTGCGGCGCAGGCGATGGCGTATGCGCTGGTTGAGCGCGGGCTTGCTTCTTTTGTGGCCAGTGACGCGCATTCGCCTGTAAGGCGGACAACCTGGATGCTGGACGCGTACCGGCTGATTGCCGACGAATTCGGTCAGCAGACAGCGCAAAGACTTCTGGAGGAGAACCCGCGCCGGGTGCTTCTGAATCAGGTAATTGCCATGAAGCAGCCGGATTGGTTTTGATGAGGAGAATGTTTCGTGAAGAAAAACAGAGCATGGGCTGTGCTGGTCATTGTCGGAATGTGCTGCGCAGGATTTATCTGTTACCAGATTTCCGTTCAGCGCAGGCAAGACCATACACCGCCAACGATCTTTATTCCGGAAGGAGTGCTTGAAATCTCCGTGAAGACGGAAAGAGATGCGCTGTTGGCAGACGTGACTGCGAGAGATGATAAAGATGGTGACGTGACAAATCTGCTTTTGGTTGAGAGTGTGTCCGATATCAGCTCTGACCATACGGCGCAGGTGAACTATGCCGCGTTTGATTCCGCTGGGAATGTGTCGAAGAAGGAACGCACTGTGCACTATACCGACTATGAAAGCCCGCGCTTTACGCTGTCGCAGCCACTGCTGTTCCGCAGCGGCAGCCGTTTTGACGTTTTTGACTATGTTGGTGCGCAGGACGCGATCGACGGGACGCTGGATGACGCTGTCAAAGGTACGCTCATTTCAGCCGACACCAGTATCAGTGAGTTGGGCGTGCATGAGGTGCAGTTCCGTGTTACCAACAGTATGGGCGACACCGCCTATCTGATTGTTCCGGTCGAGGTCTATGCCGCTGCGGACTATGACGCTACGGTAGACCTGACGCAACCGCTGGTGTATCTGAAAACGGGTGATACCTTCCACGCGGCGTCGTATCTGGACACGTTCACATACGGCACAAAGCAGATCAATCTGCGCAGTAACGCCGAGTCGGTCGAGATTACGACAGATTCAGATGTCAATACCAATCTTCCGGGGTACTACAGCGTATCCTATACGGTGCGCAGCGGCACCAATACGGGCCATACCAGACTGATTGTTGTTGTAGAGGAGTAAGCTGATGCAGGAAAAGAAAGAGAATCAGCCAGAGCAGATCAGTTTGTTTTCCTTTGACCCCATTACGGTCGTTCGGGATGTGCTGAAACGGTGGTATGTGATCGTTGCGGCGGTGCTTCTGGCTGCGATGGCTGCCTATACGGCAACGCAGTTGCTGTATAAGCCGGTCTACACGACAAATACGTCCTTTGTCGTTTCCGTTAGAGACAGCTCCAGTACGGTGTATCAGAATTTGTCTGCGACATCCAATCTGGCGTCAGTTTTTTCCGAGGTGCTGAACAGCTCCATTCTGCGGACGAAGATTCTCGAACAACTCGGCATGCCATCCTTTGACGGCACGATCAGTGCTGAGGCAATCGCAGAGACAAACCTTCTGACACTGCATGTAACTGCCGCTGATCCGCGCACGGCGTTTCTGGTCACACGGGCGGTCATTGAAAATCACGAAACGGTGTCGTATCAGGTGTTGGGCGATACGGTACTGGAGGTACTGCAGGCGCCGGTCGTGCCAAGTGCGCCGTCGAATCCGATGCGCGCCGAGACCAACATGAAAAAGGCGGCGCTGCTTGCCGGGCTGGGCATGATGGTGCTGCTGGCAGCAATGTCGTATTCGAAGGATGTTGTGCGCAGCAGGCGTGAGGCTGAAGACAAGCTCGGCTGCCGCGTGTTGGCAGAGATTCACCACGAGAAGAAACAAAAAACACTCGCTTCCTGGCTTAGACGGAAAAAGACGAGTATCGTCATCACCAATCCCGCCATCGGATTTTCGTTTGTTGAGAATTTCCGCAAGCTGCGCCGCAAGGTGGAGCAGCATATGCCGAAGGACGGAAAGGTTCTGTTGGTCACGAGTGTGCTGGAAAATGAGGGGAAGTCCACGGTCGCGGTCAATCTGGCACTTACAATGGCCCAAAAAGGAAACCGGATCTTGCTCATCGACTGTGATATGCGAAAGCCTGCTTGCTATAAGATCCTGAATCTCAATAGCCGCGGCGACGGCACGTCGGATGTGGCAAGCGGCCGCGCGGAATTGGACAGCGCCATTGTGCATTCAAACAGAACGGGGCTCTACGTGCTGCCTGAGCGCAGGAAACTGCGCAATTCCACAGGGATTGCGTCATCCGATGGAATGCAGAACCTCATTCGAGACGCAAAAGACCGGTTTGATTTTGTCGTGCTGGATACGCCCCCAATGTCTGCCGCGCCCGATACAGAGAGCCTGATGGAGTTTGCCGACGCGTCGCTGCTGGTGATCCAGCAGAACGCGGCGAAGGCAGACATGCTTGCAGGTGCGCTGATGACGCTTGGCAGAGCGAAGTCCAGACTGCTGGGATGCGTGTTGAACAACATGTATACATCCTTCCTGTCTCAAGAGGGCGGTTATGGCTATGGGTGGTATGGAAAGTACGGCAAGTATGGAAAGTACGGAAGATACGGCGCGTATGGCGCGGCAAACAAATTGGAACAGTAAAGCGGAGAAGTTGACATGAGCAGTGAGAATACAGAAAAAAGCACCTCGGGGCTGGATCTGCGCCTGGTTGCGACGGATCTGTGCAGACAGGCACTGCATCTTCTTTGGCTGGGTGTGCTCGCGGTGATGATTATCACGGCAGCTCTGTGTTACAGGAGCTACCGGAGCTATACCCCCATATACCGGGCGACGGCGACGTTTACCGTCTACGTATCGAATCCTCTGCAGGCGGACATCCGGTCGTATAACTCCGCCACGGCGGAGCAGATGGCAAAGACATTCCCGTATATCCTGACCAGCGGCGCACTGAGCGACGTGGTGACAAAGGAATTGGGAATCAAAGCCATGCCGGCGGTCAGTGCGAGTGTACATGAAAATACCAATATTTTTACGTTGTCTGTGACAAGCAGCGATCCGCAGCTGGCCTACGACGTGTTGAACGCGGTGATCAAATTCTATCCTGAGGTCGCGGAATTTGTCGTAGGACCGACGGTCATGACTCTGCTGGATGAAAGCGGATTGCCGTCCAACCCTGTCAACGAGCGCAGCTACTCGTCTGCTGTGAAATACGGTGTTCTGCTGGGTGTTTTTGTATGGCTGGCCGTTTCTATGCTGCTTGTGACGGTGCGGCCGACTGTTCACAACGAGGAAGAGCTGAAGCGGCTGATGCATTTGCCGTGTATCGGCGTATTTCCGCAGGTCCGCGGTTTTCAGAAAAAAACCCACAAAACAAGCGGTACGATAGGCGCGTATCCGGTTCTGACTCGGCAAAAGCGATCGTTCGGTTTTGCCGATGCTGTGAATTTGCTGCGTATCCGGGTTGAAAAAGAGATGCAGGCGCACGAGGCGAAGGTTCTTATGGTTTCCAGTGCGATTCCCGGAGAGGGTAAGACGACGGTTTGCGTGAATCTGGCGTTGTCTCTGGCTCAGAAAGGGAAGCGAGTCCTTCTTGTGGACTGCGATCTTCGAAATCCTTCCACTGCAGCGATGCTCGGCATCAAAAACGCAGCAGGTATGACGGAATATCTGACGGGCAAGGCAGAAGTGGACACGGTCCTTCATGCGATGGAGACTCCAGGTTTTTATGCCGTATTCGGCGGCAGACCGTACGCCAATGCGGCGGAACTTCTTTCACAGCAAAAAATGAAACTGTTCATTGATCAGATGCGAAACGTCTTTGACGTGATCCTGCTGGATACGCCGCCGTCGTCCATCCTTTCAGATGCATCTGAGATCGCGGCGCTCGCAGACTGCGCGTTGATGGTGATCCGGCAGAACTATGCCTCGCGCGACCAGATCCTCGAGGGCGTGCAGATGATTTCCGACAGTGATTTGCAGCTGATCGGCAGCGTGCTCAACGGCGCAGACAGAAAGGGTAGCTCCTACGGTTACTATGGCTACGGCTATGGAAACAAATAAGATTCTGGAAGCAGAAAAAACAGAAAAGACAGAAAGAAGGGCCTCCGGTCACCGGAGAACAGGGTATGGCCATATTCAGGAAACAAATTGATAAAGTGCTGGGAATTCGTGTCTTAGCTCTGGCCTTTGTCGATGCATTGATCATCAACGCTGCTGCGCTCGGCGCGCTGCTGACCAGATTTGAATTTCATATCAGTGAGCTTGCGGAATCCGGATTTGTTGAGGCGTATCTGCGTCTGGCACCGTACTACACCGCTGCGGCAATCATAGTTTTTGCGCTGCTGCGGCTGTACCGCAGTCTATGGGAATTTGCAAGCATAGACGAGATGCTGAATATCGCGATTGCATCGGTTCTGGCCAATTTGGCAGGCGTAATATTGTCGCTGCTGCTGGATATTTACCTGCCGAGAACGACACCGGTGCTGAATGCGGTCTATCTCTTTCTGGGCGTTGCATTTATACGTGTTCTATACCGTGTGCTGCGCAGCAGGCGCAGCCGTCCCATTCATGTGCGCAGACCGACGATGTTGATCGGCGGCGGAGCTTCAGGCGCAATGGTGCTGCGTGAGCTGCAACACAGCGAGCACAGTCAGAACCGTGTCGTCTGCATCATCGACGATGATTTGCAGAAGCAAGGATCATTTCTGATGGGCGTCAAAATTATCGGCGGGCGCGAGTGCATTGAACGCTGTGTGGGAAAATATGGAATCAAGGATATCATTCTTGCCATTCCGACCGCCTCTGCAAAGAACAGACGCGAAATCGTCGCTATCTGCCAGAAAACCAAGTGCCGCATCCAGACGATGCCGGGGCTGTATCAGCTGGCAAGCGGGCAGGTGCGTGTGCAGGAGCTCCGAAACGTAGCAGTGGAGGATCTGTTGGGCAGGGACAAGGTGCAGGTGGATCTGAGCGAGATCGGCGGTTATTTTGCGGGGAAAACCGTTCTGGTGACTGGTGGCGGCGGCTCGATCGGCAGCGAACTCTGCCGGCAGATCGCACGCCAGAAGCCCAGAAAGCTGATTATTTTTGATATCTATGAAAATAACGCCTATGACATTCAGCAGGAGCTGCGGCACACCAATCCGGAGCTGGATCTGGAGGTCTGTATTGGATCAGTACGGGACGGCAAACGCGTGGAAATGATGTTCCGGCAGTATCATCCACAGATCGTCTGTCATGCCGCGGCGCATAAGCATGTGCCGCTGATGGAGGACAGCCCCAATGAGGCGATCAAAAATAACGTTTTTGGTACATACAATGTCGCCTGCGCGGCAGACCGGTATCAGGCGGAAACGTTTGTGCTGATCTCGTCGGATAAGGCAGTCAATCCCACCAACATCATGGGCGCTTCCAAGCGAATCTGTGAGATGATAGTTCAGGTCATCGGCAGAAACTCCAACACAAAATTTACCGCTGTGCGCTTCGGCAATGTGCTTGGCTCCAACGGCAGTGTGATCCCGCTGTTCAGAAAGCAGATCGAGCGCGGCGGCCCGGTGACGGTCACACATCCAGATGTCATCCGGTATTTTATGACAATCTCCGAGGCGGTATCGCTCGTGCTGCAGGCGTGCGTCTATGCCAAAGGCGGCGAGGTCTTTGTACTCGACATGGGAGAGCCGGTACACATCGACGATTTGGCGCGCAATATGATCCGCCTGACGGGGCTGGAGCCCGAGGTGGATATCCCGATTGTCTACGTCGGACTGCGCCCGGGTGAAAAGCTCTATGAGGAACTGCTGATGCAGGATGAGGGACTGGACAAAACACCAAATGAGCTGATTTTTATCGGGCATTTCAATGACTTTAATGAGGAGCAGCTGATGGACGCGCTGAATGAGCTGAAAACAGCCAGCGAAAACAACGACGAAAACATCCGCCGGATGGTGCAGTCTCTGGTGCGCACGTATCACCCCGTGGACGGCGGCGTGTGTCAGACGGCAATGTAGCGGCACGGCGCAAAAGCGCCGCGTAGGAACCAAACGAGGAAAAATGTATGAGAACGACAACCAAGATCATTCTTGCCGTGTTTTTGATTCTGGTACTCGCCTTGGGTGCGGTTTGCCTATGGCAGTGGGACAATCTGATGGCGGTCAAAACGTCGCTGTCGCATTCTAGAGACGATCTGGCTACGATGATGACGACGACATATCAGACAATTGAGGACGCGACGGAGGATTTGCAGGGCGTGAGCGTGCGTGACTTGACCGATGAGGAACGCCAGGAGCTGCGGGCAGGCGAACTCAGACGCGAGGAACTGATCGACCGCATGACCGCGCAGCCGGATGTGCCCCAGACGGAAGACACACAGGCTACAGCCGGGAGTGAACAGGAGGATCCCGATCAGAAGCAGCTGTCAGAGTATCTGGCGGAGATCTATCTGATGAGGGACGATTATACTGCCTGGCTCGAGGCAAAATATAACGAAGCGATCGATGCGTACAATGCGCTTCCGGAGGAGGAGCGAACCACCGAGGCAAAGTATTCCATCGGGATGCAGTATATGAAACAGGCACTGGCCAAGGAAGACGAGTGCGACGCAGCCATGGCCCAGATGGAGCAGAACATCTCTGCGCTTCTTGCAAAGATGGGAAGAGACGACTCGCTCGTCAAAGAAATTCAAAAGGCTTATGAACAGGAAAAGGAACTGCAGAAAGCTTACTATCTCGGCCTGCACAACTGAAGATGGAAAGACCGGCGGAACATTTCAAAAGCGTTCCGCCGGTCTTTACTCCGTTATTATTCCGTTCAGGCAAGCTGACACTCGAGCCAGGTGCGAAGCGCGTGGAAGCCTCCGTGTGGGTACTGGCTGATGTCCTTCTGATGGCGGTTGAGCAGACAGTCAGTGAGCAGAAACATCTGCATCCCAAGCTTGTCCGCAATCATGTCTTCATCTACGTCGTTGCCGACCATAAGGCATTCGTCTGCTCTGCAGCCAAGCCGGTTCATAATTTCGGTGTAATACTGAAGATTCGGCTTGCAGAAGCCAATGTTCTCATACGTCGTATATAGCGCAAAATCCTCCGGCGAAAGGCCCGCCCAGCGGATGCGGCTTTCGGTGGCAATGGCAGGGAAGATGGGATTGGTGGCCAGCGCGACGCAGATGCCGCATTTTTTCAGCCAGTCCACGATTTGTCTGCTTTCCGGCGAAAAGCCGCAGACAGATTTGGCTTTCTGAAATTCTGTGCGGTAAAACCGGTCAAACGCCGGCTGGTCTGCATACACACGCTCACCAAGAAGTGAGGAAAATTTCTGCCAGAAAGCAGCTTCGTTTGTGCAGCTGCCGTCGTTATGCACCATCGCGGCCGTGCCGGCCCAGATGCCGTCAATCAGCTGCTTCGGCTCATAACCCAGTGGTGCCATCGTTTTGGTCAGGTAAGAAAAATAGGTTTTTGTAAAGACGTCGTTGTCCATCGGAAGCAACGTTCCATCAAGGTCAAATAAAACAGTTTTCAACATGAATGCGACTCCTTGTCTGGTTGTTCAAAAAACGCTACGCCGATGGCTCCGGGACCTGCATGCGTGCCAATGGTCGCGCCAATGGAAAGTACCGGCAGCCGGTCGATGCGCCCTTCCCAGAGATTTCGGGAATCGGTAATATACTTCTGCAGCAGCGCGTCACTGATGCCGGAGAAGGCAAGCGTAAGCGGCATGGAAAAATCAACGCCGTGGCAGTTAGCAATCATCTCATTGAGCAGATTGTTGCCCTGCTTCGAACCGCGCGCCTTACCGATCAGCTGGACTTCGCCGTTTTCAATGGCGATGACTGGCTTGATGGAAAGAAGGCCTCCGACAACGGCTGCTGCAGCGGAGATGCGTCCGCCTTTTTTCAGATATTCCAGCGTGTCGAGCAGCGCGAGGACCTTGATATTCTGCTTGACACTGTCAAGCTTGGTTGCGAGCTGGGATGCCGTCAGATCCTGCGCGATCAGTCGTTCGGCATAGTAGATAAGAATCGCTTCACCAAGAGAGACATTCATACTGTCGATCACAAACGCTTTACCATCGAAATTTGCTGCGGCGATGCATGCACTCTGGTAAGTGCCGGAGAGCTTGGACGAAAGCGTGATGGCCACGGGCGTGTCACCCTGCGCAATGACATCGCGGAACGCCTGCTCAAAAGCAAACGGAGAAACCTGGCTTGTGACGGGAAGGCAGTCGGACTCAATCAGAATCTCGTAAAATTGTTCCGGAGAAATATCCACGCCGGACAGATATTGTTTCTCACCGATGGTTACGGGGAGAGGAAGATAGGTCATATTGTGTTCTTTTGCGTAAGAAACGGGAATGTCAGAAGCGGAATCGATGATTAGTTTGATTGCCATGGTTGACCTCCTGCCGCCGGGCGGCTGTAAATTGGTATGCACTGTTAACCAATAGTATATGCTGGAACATCGGTAAAAGCGTGAACCATCTGTAAACTTTTTTCACTTACACTTCGTTTGTCGGCAACGAGTTGAAAAAGAACAGAATTTATGCTACACTAAAATATAATGAAACGAAAGGTGGTGCGCCGTGGACGATCTGAAAATCATCACTGCAAGTAATATTATCAAACTGCGGACACAAGCAGGCTTGACCCAGATGGAACTTGCCGAGCAGCTGAATTATTCGGATAAGTCTGTTTCCAAGTGGGAGCGCGCCGAGTCGGTGCCCGACGCATATGTGCTCAAGCGGATGAGTGAGATCTTTGGCGTGAGCGTGGATTATCTGCTTTCCGCGCATGATGAGTGGACGGCGGCGCCCGAGCCTGACCGGGCGGCCAGCAAGCGTGTGATCACGACGATCGCCATTGTGGGAATATGGACAGCGGCGCTGCTGGCGTTTATCGTCTGCTGGCTGATGGGGCGCTTAGTTTGGCTGATTTTTGTGTATGCCGTGCCGGTGTCTCTCATTACGCTGCTGGTGCTTCACTCGGTTTGGGAAGCAGGAAAACACAACTACTGGATCATTGCTGCGCTGGTACTCAGCCTGATCGCGGTGATGTATCTGACAGCGCTGGAGCAAAACTGGTGGCAGCTGTTTCTGCTAGCGATCCCGGCAGAACTGGTCGTATTTCTCTCGTCCAGGATCAAAAAAGGACGGAAATCATGAAATTCTACCGTGCGTAGAGCCCGAAAACCGGGCTCTACTTTTTTGCAGCAGACATAGAGCGCATTGCGCGGCTTTGTAGATTGCGTTTGCGCGCGCGTGGCGCTACTGTAAAGCAAGAATACTGAAAGGAGCAACTATTGTGAGTGAGTATGTTCTCAGCTGCTGCTCGACCGTCGATCTGACGCCGGAACATATGCAGCGCAGGAATCTGGCTTTTGCCTGCTTCCATTTCAAGTTGGACAGCAAGGATTATTCAGATGATCTCGGCCAGACGATGAAGCTGTCGGATTTCTATGCGGCAATGCAGGCCGGTGCTGACACGTCAACCAGCCAGATCAACACAGGTGAGTATCTGGACTATTTTTCCCAATTCCTGGAGCAGGGAAAGGACGTACTGCATGTCTGTCTGTCCAGCGGCCTGTCCGGTTCTTATAACTCCGCCAACAGCGCCGCGCTGATTGCGCGCGAACGCTATCCGGAGCGGAAGATATATATTGTCGACTCACTGGCTGCGTCTTCGGGATTTGGCCTCCTGATGGATACGGCGGCCGACATGCGCGACGGCGGGCTGACGATTGACGAGCTGCGCGACTGGTTTGAGCGGGAAAAGCTGCGCGTGCATCACTGGTTCTTCTCGACTGATCTCACGTTCTATATCAAGGGAGGGCGCGTAACCAAGACGTCCGGTGCCATTGGCATGGCGCTGGGTATCTGCCCACTGCTGCATGTCGATAAACTTGGCAGACTGATCCCAATGGCCAAGGTGCGCACGAAAAAGCGCGTGACGCAGGAAATTGTCCGGCGCATGGTGCAGCATGCGGAAAACGGCACAGACTATTGCGGTAAGTGTTATATTTCCCACTCGGCGTGCGAGGCAGATGCGCTGGAGGTCAAACGGCTGGTGGAGCAGACCTTCCCGAAGCTGGAAGGTAAGGTGGAGATTTATGACATTGGTACGACCATCGGCAGCCATTCAGGACCGGGCACGGTCGCGCTGTTCTTCTGGGGAGATTCGAGGGGTGAAGCATGATTCGGATTTTTACAGATACATCTGCGAACCTGCCGTTCGCTGCGACGCAGGAGAGAAATATAATTGTCGTGCCGTTTTCCTATACGGTTGACGGCGTGGGGATGAGCTATCCCACGGATACGGAGTTTGACGGAAAGGCGTTCTACGACGCGATGATGCACGGCGCGATGGTCAAGACATCCATGGTCAGCGTCGGTACATTTTTGGAACACTTTGAGAAGGCGCTTCAGACCGGTAACGACGTGTTGTACGTCGGTATGTCTGGCGGCATCAGCGGAACGGCCAATGCTGCGTGCATTGCGGTAAGTGAGCTGCGGGAGAAATACCCGGAGCGGAAACTCGCGGCTATTGACACCTATGCAGCGTCATTGGGCGAGGGACTACAGGTCCTGGAAGCTGCACAGATGGTGGAGCAGGGTACGCCGTTTGAAGAGATCGTCGCGCACGTAGAACGCGAGCGGCACAAGATGTGCCAGTATTTTACCGTTGCCGATTTAGAATATCTCAAGCGCAACGGACGGCTGTCCAGCGTTGCGGCGCTGGCGGGCACGATTCTGCAGATCAAGCCGCTTCTGATGGGAGACGAAACGGGTCATATTGTTCAATGCGCCAAGGTCAGAGGGACACAGCGCGCGATTGAACGTCTGGCTGAAAAATATGATGAGCTGTCTGCTGACCGTTCGGCAGATATCGGTATTGCGCATGCAGACAACCTGAGAGGAGCCGAGACGCTGCTGGCGCGGCTGCGTGAGCTGGGCTTCACAGGCCGGTGTCTGACGGTGATGTACGAGCCGGTCACTGGTTCGCACGTCGGTCCCGGCACGGTGGCGCTGTTTTACAGGGGCGTTCATAAATAATCAAATGTGTGATGTGCTGCCGGAAAATCCGAGGGATTTTCCGGCAGTTTTGTTATTTGCTGCAGAAAAGTGTTTGACATGGACACAAAAAGCGCGTATATTAGACAACCGGACACATGCGGTGGGAACCGCACAGGAAAAACAGGTGATGAATGCATGAATCTTCATAAAACGCTTCGCTATGCGTTCCGGCAGTCATTGCCGGTGCTGGCGGGATATACGGTGCTTGGCATGGGTTTTGGTGTACTGCTGCGGCAGGCAGGCTATGAATGGTGGTGGGCCGTGCTGATGAGCGTCACGATGTTCTCGGGATCGATGCAGTATGTGGCGGTGGATCTGCTTGCCACAGGCGTATCTGTCGTGACTGCGGCCATCATGGCGCTGATGGTCAATATCCGATATTTGTTCTACGGCGTTTCAATGCTGGAACGCTACCGGGATGCCGGCCCGGAGAAGCCGTATCTGATCGCGGCGCTGACGGACGAAAACTATTCCATCATCTGCTCAGCTGAGCTGCCGGAGGGTGTGAACGAGCGGTGTTTCCGGCTGGCGCTTTGCCTGATGACCCACTGTTACTGGATTTTCGGCAGCGTGCTGGGAGATATTCTTGGTGGCGCGATCAATTTCAACTCCGCCGGAATTGAGTTTTCCATGACGGCGCTGTTTGTGGTGCTGTTTATCGATCAGTGGCAGAAAACAAAACAGCATCTGCCTGCTGTCACGGGCGTTGTCATCACGGCAGTATGTCTGGTCGTGCTGGGCCCGACGGGTTTTTTGATTCCGTCAATGATTGCAATCACGATCGCGCTGTTTGCAGAACGCCGCTGGCTGGAGGATATGGTACATGATGCTTGATTGGAAACAGTCTCTGGTTTTGACTGTTGTGATGGCGGTAGTTACGATGGGGCTGCGTTTTTTGCCGTTTGCCGTGTTCCGCAAAAAAACGCCGAAGGCGGTGCTCTATTTTGGACAGGTGCTGCCGTATGCCGTGATGGGAATGCTGGTGGTATATTGTCTGAAGGATGTGTCGGTGATGCATGGGTCGCACGGGATTCCCGAAGCTATTTCCATCGCGCTGGTGGCTGGGCTGCACATCTGGAAGAAGAATACGCTGCTTTCCATGGTGGCAGGTACGCTGTGCTATATGGTGTTGGTACAGTTTGTGTTTTAGAAAATGCCGCTGCAGTTGAAGCTAAACTGCAGCGGCATTGTTCATTCCGGTGTTTCCTTTTTAAGCCGCGAATTTTCTCCCTCCAGGCTCTCCCATCGTTTGCCAGGTAACGCTCTATAAATGCGTCCTCGAGCTTGGTATAGCCGCCGACAACGCTGCCTTCCAACTGTTTATAGGCACCGACTACGGCGCTTTCGACCTTGTCATACGCGCCGGTGACGCTTTCTGCAATGGCTTCATTTGCAGCTGTGAACTTTAATTTTGCCATGCGCGTTATACCTCCCGAATTCCTTTCGTCAGCGGAATGAGACACAGAAGCACAAGAATACCGGCCACGCCAATCACGATACCAAGCACCATCTTGCCCCAGACCATGCAGAAGCACATGCCTACGCCCAGCGCCAGCGCGCCGATTACACCCACTAAGAAGGTGAGAACGGTCTTTCCGGAGATGTGCAGCGGCGTTTTGCGTGTCATTTTCCGCCAGACAATGACTGTGACGAGACCCAGTACAAGACCAACACAGCCAAAGATGATGCCGGGCTGGAAGGCGTTCCAATCCGGGATCAGAGCCATGCACATCCCGAGCGCGAACAAAACGCCGCTGACCGTGCCAAGAACCATGGCGACAAAACTGCTTTTCTTCATACAAAATCCTCCTTTTTTATTCCAACACTTGTTGTTTTTGGCGGATTTCAGTATAATGGAACGTGAAATGGAAAGCAATCATCAATAACAAGGCATCTGTTGGAATAAAGAGAGGAAACGATGAACACAAAGAACAACCGCAGACGGCGTGAATCCGTCGCGCGTATTGAAAAGGCTTTTATGGAACTGCTGCAGACGAGTGAGCTCAGTGAAATTACGGTGTCAGAGATCTGCAAG
>JAEDFW010000022.1 GCA_016297855.1 Oscillospiraceae bacterium | reverse complement strand
AACTTTGACGCCGCGCTGGGCTACGGCCCGATGATGGGCTCGACCGCGTTCATCATGGTGCTGTTTGAGCTGCCCGAGGGCACGGACGCTGAGGCATATGCCAAGGATCTGGCTGACAACGCTGTGCTCAACAAGTGGATCTGCGTCAGCGCCGACTACGCCGACGGCGTGGCCAATGGCCAGTACGTTATGTTCCTGATGGCGGCCGAGACCGCCTGCCCGGATACGGTTCGTCAGGAGCTGACTGACCGCTTCCTGGCCATTGACACCGCTGCTCTCGCGGGCTAATTCTAACAAACGGAGGACGAAGGCTTGCTGTTTTCCAGTATCACGTTTTTATATCTGTTTTTGCCGCTGGTGCTGGCGGTCTACCTGCTGGCTCCGCGCAGGGCAAAAAACGCGGTGCTGCTGGCGGCAAGCCTTCTGTTCTATTTCTGGGGCGAACCGAAGCAGCTGCCGCTGCTGGTCGTGAGCGCGCTGGCAGGCTGGGGCTTTGGCTTTTTGCTGCAGAAAAACAAAGCGCGCTGGCCAAAGGCGCTTTCCATCGCGGTGTGTCTGGCCCCGCTTCTCATCTATAAATACGCGGATTTTCTGATCGCCAGCGTCAATTCGCTCTTTGGACTGTCGATTCCGCTGACAAACCTGCCGCTGCCGGTGGGCATCAGCTTCTACACGTTCCAGATTTTGTCGTATCTCATCGACATTTCGCGTGATACGGCAAAGCTGCAGAAAAATCCTGCGAATTTTGTGACGTATATCGCGCTGTTCCCGCAGCTCATCGCGGGTCCCATCGTCCGCTACGAGACCATTCAGGCGGAACTGGACGACCGCCGCCAGACGCTTTCGGACGTCTCCTCCGGTATCACGCGCTTTTGCGTGGGGTTGGGAAAAAAGGTGCTGCTGGCCAACCAGCTCGCTGAGCTGCAGGCAAAACTTGCGCCTGCCAGCGCGCTTGCCTGCTGGACGCTGGCGATTGCGTTCACGCTGCAGATCTATTTTGATTTTTCCGGCTATTCCGACATGGCCATCGGCCTTGGGCGGATGTTCGGCTTTCACTTTCCGGAAAATTTCAACTACCCCTTTATTTCCCAAAGCGTCACCGAATTCTGGCGCCGGTGGCACATTTCGCTCGGCTCGTGGCTGCGCGACTATGTGTATATCCCGCTGGGCGGCAACCGCTGCAGCAAAGGAAAATGGCTGCGCAATATCGTCGTCGTCTGGCTCGTGACGGGCCTGTGGCACGGCGCGGCGTGGACGTTTGCCGTCTGGGGACTGTTTTTTGCGGCGCTGCTGCTGTGTGAAAAACTCATCTGGGGTACGGCGCTTCAAAAAGCGCCGCGCGCGGTGCGCATTGTGTATACAATGCTGCTGGTCATCTTCAGCTTCGTCATTTTCAACGCCGATTCGCTGGCCGCTGCATGGGCACAGCTGGGCGGGATGCTGGGCATCGGCGTGGGCGCGGCAAGCAGCGCCGACGTGTATTATGCGCTGAGCTTCTTACCGCTCATCGCCATCTGCGCCGTTGGCGCAACACCGTTGCCAAAACTGTTCTGCGCGCGGCTGAAAAAGAGCCGCGCGGTGCTCGAGCCGCTGCTTTGCGCGGGGCTTCTGCTGCTCGTTACGGCGTTTCTGGTCGAAGGGTCGTTCAATCCCTTCCTGTATTTCCGGTTTTAGGAGGCGGCGCGATGAAAACAAGACAGATTCTCGTATGCGCCGTCTTTGGCGCGATTCTGGTGGTCTTTGCGGGCATGCTTTTATTGAAACCTGCGCAGGATGTGAGTCAGGCGGAACGGAGGAAGCTGGCCCAATTTCAGACATATGCCGATTGGAAGCCCACGGGCGGACAGGAAAAGACGCTGGCAGGATATTTCACACAGCTTGAGACTGTGTGCCTCGACCAGTTCCCGGCGCGCCAGCAGTTCCGTGAGCTTCGCAGCCTTGCAAAGCTCCGCCTGTTTTTTCAGCGCGATGCGGGCGGGTACTATGAAGTTGACGGTTCGATTGGAAAGATTGAAAATGAACTGAGCGAGGCGGCCGTGACCGACGCGCTCGGGGCGCTTGTGAAGCTGGACGCCGGCCTTTTTGCGGATGCAAACCGCTATTACGCCGTGATTCCCGATAAGAACTATTATCTCGCCGCCGCGAACGGTTATCCGCAGCTTGCCTATGATACGCTGTTTTCCATGGTGGACGCGGCACTGGGGCAGACATGTGAAAAAATCGATCTCGCGCCGCTTCTGACGGCGGAAAGCTATTACAATACCGACCCGCACTGGCGGCAGGAGACGATTCTGCCCGTGGCTGACGCGATTTTGCAGGCGATGGACGCTGCCCCTCTGGCGTCCGATGTGCTGTGGCAGACGGATACGCTTTCGCCGTTCTACGGCGCGTATGCCGGGCATTCGGCCATCGGCGTGCCGGGCGATGCGCTGACGCTTCTGCAGATTCCGGCGTTTGACGATGTGACAGTTACCGGCGTGGATACGGTTGGGGGCGTGTATGACAAGACGGATTTTGAACATGTCGATCCGTACGACGTATATCTGGGCGGCGCGGAAGCACTTTTGCGCATCGAAAATCCCACGCAGACGAACGGCAAAAAGCTGATCGTCCTGCGCGACTCGTTCGGCAGCAGTCTCGCGCCGCTGTTTATCCCAGCGTATTCGGAGATCACGCTGGTCGATATCCGCTATGTCGCGCCGCGGATGCTGGATAAGCTGCTCACCGTCACGGCGGATACGGACGTGCTGTACCTGTATTCCACAAGCGTGCTCAATTCCTTCGGCGCGTTCATGCGCTGACGAAAAACCCTCCGCAGACGAGTCTGCGGAGGGTTTTTTATGGAAATGATGCGCTCAGAGTGAGAACGGCAAAAACGCCGCCGCAACCGCCAGAATGATGGCGGGCAGCAGATTGGCCACGCGGATGCGCTTGCCCCAGACGAGATTGACGCCCACGCAGAAGATCAGAATGGAACCGACCAGAGACAGATAGTTCAGGGCAAGCTCGGTCATGACCGGACGCAGCAGCGTGGCAAGCAGAGTGATGGAACCTTCAAACACCAGAATCGGGATCGCGGAGAACGCGCAGCCCTTGCCCATGGAGCAGGTCATGACCATGATGATGATCAGGTCGAGCACCGACTTGGTCGCAAGAATGCTCCAGTCGCCGCGCAGACCGTCCTGCAGCGAGCCGACGATCGCCATGGCGCCGATGCACACGGTCAGTGAAGCCGTGACAAAGCCATCGACGAAATGCTGATCCTTCGCGTTTCCGGTCTTGATTTTGAGCCATTCACCGAAGCGCTCGAACAGATCCTCAATGTTGAGAATTTCCCCGATCAGCGCGCCCAGCGCCAGACAGACGGAGATAAGCATCGTCTGCCCGCTGATCAGAGCGCCGTTTTGTATGCGCAGCATCCCCTCCATCGCGCCTGCGATGCCGATGAACAGCACGCTCACGCCGCAGGCCTTGGTGAGCGAGTCCTGATGGCGCTGCTTCAGCAGCCGACCGAAGAAATGCCCGGCTACGCCGCCGAGAATGATGCCTGCCGTATTGATGATGGTTCCCAGACCGATCATGTGAAGCCTCCACTTTTTTCTTTGTTCGCTGCGGGCGCAGAGAAACACCCAGACGAAATCTCGTTTGGGTGTTTCCGTATGGCGCTCGCCGCACCAATGTCAGATGATATTCTTGAGTCCCTGTGATTTGAGCGCCTGTGCCGCACGGCGAAGCGCACAGACCGGCTCGCCCTCGAGGAAGTAGGCATACATCTGCAGGATCATCTGCATCAGCGCATGATCGTCCGTAAGGCCGGATACTTCGCGCAGCACATTTGCCGCGGCGTCCATTGACTGCTCCGTGCCGGCTTCGTTCAGATAGCGGTATACCGCACCGGCTGCGCCGACGGCAATATACGCCGGGGTCATGCCCTGCTCCATGGCCAGCAGCGATGCGCCGATCAGACGGTCGGCCGCAGCCAGTTTTCTCGCGGGGTCGCCGCCGACACGTTTGCAGGTATCCTGCAGCGCTGCGTTGCGGAAACGGCCCAGCAGATCGGTCATGTGCAGCATCAGCCCGTCCAGCGGTACATCGTATTTCTTCGACAGCGCCAGCGCGCTTTCCAGCATGGCGTTCTGCACGACGCTCAGGATCTCGGGATCGTCAATCGACTGGTAGATGTACTTTCTGCCGCAGTAGCCGCCCAGGTAGGCGCACACGGCATGGCCCATGTTGTGCAGATACAGCTTGCGCTTGATGTAGAAATCAAACGGAGAGAAGGGAACAAGATTTTTGATTTCGGGGATCTCGCCCTTGAACGCGTCCTTGTCGACCGGCAGGTAGCCGTAGCGCTCGACGCACACGCGCATGGGATCGCCGTCTTTCATGGCCTCGGTCTGTACGGGCACCATGCGGCCGATCGAAGCCTCGACCAGACCCACACGCTCGTCGAAGATCTTGCATTCTTCGTCCGTCAGCTGCGACTTGAGCATGTCCTCCAGCACCTTGTTCGCGTCCATCAGATTCTCGCAGATGATGATGTTGAGCGGCTTTTCACTCCGTGCCCAGCGCTTGCGCAGGCCGGCGATGATATTCGGCACGATGAACTTCAGAATTCTTGCGCCCACGGCGGTGGCCATGATGTCACACGAGGCAATGGCCTCAGATGCGGCCTCGGCGTCGTTGCCGTTGACGGCGGTGACGTTCGTGATGACAACGTCCTCAAAGCCGTCGCTCGAGACATAGCGCACAGGATAGTGGTGGTCGCGCTGCAAGGCGGTTACAACAGGTTCGGCCACATCGATGAAGGTGACTTCATAGCCGGACTGGCTGAGCGTTGCGCCGATAAATCCGCGGCCGATGTTGCCGCCGCCGTACATAATTGCTTTCATTTGCTGTTTCCTTCTTTCTGATGCTTACCTGAGCTCGTTATAGAGCTTTATCACGTCCGCTTCACAGCGCATACCCTCGGTTGCACCGGGCTGGCTCAGCGAACACGCGGCCGAGGCCGTGCCGAGCTCGATGGCGCTGCGGAGATCCTCGCCCTTCCATGCTGCGTACAGAACGCCTGCGCAGAACGCGTCGCCCGCGCCGACAGTACCCTTGATGTATCCGGCCGGCAGCTTGAGGCTGGGAACTTCAATATAATTGTTGCTTTCATCCAGACCATAGCCGCCTTCGGGGCAGTGGATGACAGCCCAGGTGGACACGCCCAACGCTTTCATCTTCTTCAGCGCTTCGGGCATCTTCTCGGGCAGGAGCTTGCCGTCTGCCGTACGCAGTTCCACGCCCGTGGTTGCGCTGGCTTCCACCTCGTTGATGACGCAGTAATCGGTGTAGCGCATTGCGGGAGAAACCAGACGTTTGAAGCGTTCGCCGGCCTCGGAGACCACGTCGATGGAGGTCTTGATGCCGTGCTGCTGCGCGGTGTGCAGAAGCCGCGCCATCTTCGTGCCGTATTCGCTGTCCTCCTCGTCCAGCGTGTCGAGGAGCAGAATGTAGCCGATGTGCAGCAGTTCACAGTCGAGCTTGTCCCAGTCGATGTCCTGCTCGCAGAACGCGGCGTTGGCGCCGCGGCACTGATAGAATGTGCGCTGCGTCGTGATCTCGTCAGCCATGACCAGCGTGAACGACGTCACGCCTTCGCGCTTGACCTGATCGAGTGCAATGTTGGGATACGCGCGCATTTTTTCCAGAATGAAATCACCTGCGTCATCCGTGCCGATTCGTCCCAGCGCGGTCAGCGGAAGCGCAGGATCAAGCGCGGCCAGGTCCATAATGTCATTGCACAGCGCGCCGCCCGTGGAACGCGAAACGTCGGCTGTGATAGTGGTCAGTTCACCGGGCTTCGGCAGACCATGCACCGGGTAGAGCATGTCGACGATCATATTGCCGGCTACGGCAATGCCTTTTTTGTTCATGTCGAGTTCTCCTTTCATGCAGCGGCGCGTACGCGCCGGTTTTCTTCTGCGACGGTCAGCTTTGGCCGGCAGACTATCTGATAGCAATCATAGCACAAAGTGTTGGATTATGCCAGATGTTTTTTGTTCTTCTTGAATGTTTCAAAAAAATATTTGTTTCGTGTTCGTTTCTGCGCCGGGATTGCCGCCATCCGGGTTACAGCCGCAGAAAAAACAGCCCGGGCTATGCCCGGGCTGCAGTGGTTTTCTTATCGGACGGCGTCGGCCTCGGCGGTTTTGCCGAGCCTTCTGAGCATCGTCTTTTTGACGGCTCTGAAAATATTCTGATAGCCCGTGCACCGGCACAGATGGCCGGACAGGAGCTTTCGCAGCTCGTCGTCTGTATACTCTTTGCCGGAAGCCAGAATTTCCGTGGCCGTGACGATGAAGCCCGGCGTGCAAAAGCCGCACTGGATGGCTGTCTCGTCCATGAATGCCTGCTGGATATCCGAAATCGAGCCGTCGGGATTCATGAGGCCCTCAAGCGTGAGGATCTCTTTTCCATCGGCCCACGCGGCAAGATACAGGCACGAGTTCACGGCCTCGCCGTCAATGAGCACGTTGCACGCGCCGCATTCGCCGACCTCGCAGCCCTTTTTGACAGATGTGAGGCGGAAATCGTTGCGCAGCATATCCGTCAGGCTCGCGCGCACATCGACCATTTTTTCCACGGCCTTGCCGTTGATGGTACATTTGACCAGCTTATACTGTGCCATTACAGCTCACCTCCGCAGCGTTTGACAGATTCGATGAGGCAGCGTCTTGCAAGCTCCACCGCGATGTGCTGGCGGAAAGCCTTGGACGCGCGCCACGAATCTCTGGGATGGATGTCCTCCAGGACCGCCTTTGCAAACGCGTCGACGGTTTCCGCCGTGACGGGCTTGCCGTTTGCTGCGGCCTCTGCCGAAGGCGCGCGCATGGGTACGGGACCCGCCACACCGTAGGCGATGCGCACACGCTCGAACGTCTTTTTGTCCGGCGACAGACGGCAGTTGACCGAGCATCCTGTCGTGGCGATGTCCATCGCGTTACGCATGGCGTACTTGATATAGAAGCCCGCCGTGTTTTCATACGACGCTTTGGGAATCAGAATCGCCGTCTGAATCTCTCCGTCCTCCACACGAAGATCGACTGTACCAGCCTTGATGTAGAACTCCTTGATCGGAAGATAGCGCTTTCCGTTTTTACCTGTCAGCTCGATGACTGCATCCCATGCAAAGAGGGTGGAGGCAGAGTCGGCAGAGGTTACGCCGTTGCAGGTGTTGCCGCCGATGGTACCGGCGTTTCTGATCTGCGGGCCGCCGACCATATCCACGGCCTCGCCCAGTACATTGATCTTTTCCTGAATGATGGGGTTTTTCGTGATGTGCGAGAACGTGGTGAGCGAGCCGATGCGGATGTTTTCTTCTTCGTCGATGCAGATGCCGCTGAGTTCTTTCAGCTCGTGGATGGAGATGAGCTCCTTTCCTGCGCGCTTGCCCTCGCGCATCTGCACGAATACGTCCGTGCCGCCGGCAACGATCTGCGCCTCGGGATGCGCCAGCCGGAGCGCAATGGCGTTCTCTACGCTTGCCGCTTCATAGAGCGCTTTCATATCATACATCGCTGTTGCCTCCTCTCAGTCGTCGTGCAGCAGGCCCTCTTGTGAGAACCGCGCGAACAGAATATGCGGCGTCATGGGAGCGGTGTCGATGGCCACGCCCGTGGCGTTCAGAATTGCGTTACGAATGGCCGGCGCGCCGGAACAGGCAGGCGGCTCACCGAGCGCCTTTGTGCCGAAGGCGGAGGTCGGCTCGTAGTTTTCCACAAACTCTGCCTCGAGGTCCGGGTGATCCATGAACGTCGAGAGCTTGTAGTCGAGCAGGTTGTTGTTGAGCGGCCTGCCGGTCTTGGGGTCAAACAGCAGCTGCTCGGACAGGCCGTAGCCGATGGCCATCGACATGCCGCCGTGTACCTGCGCCTCGGCCAGCGCCGGATTGATCAGTCTGCCGCAGTCGTGGACGTTCACAATGTTCAAGAGTTTCACCTTGCACATTGGGATATCGACCTCGACTTCGGCGAATGTGCAGCCGAAGGAGTAGGCATTGTTACGGATGGTATAGGTCGATTCCGCCGTCAGATGCTCGGAGTGGACGGGATTGTACTGCGCCGTCATCGACAGTTCACTCAGGCTCATGAGCACCCGGCCGTCTGTGATTCGGACAATGTTGGAATCGATGATGTCCATGTTGTACACGGCCTGCCGCGTCACTTCGCAGGCGTATTTCAGAATCTTTTCCTTGAGCAGAAGGCCCGTCTGCCGGATCGAGAAGCCCGCCGTGTAGGTCTGCCGCGAGGCATACGCGCCAAGGCCGGTCGGTGTGATATCGGTGTCCTGACAGGACACAACATGCGCCTTTTTGTAATCGGCCAGACCCAGTACCTCAGCCGTCATCTGCGCGTAGGCGGTGTCCGCGCCCTGACCGATCTCGGTTTCGCCGAGCTGCACGGTCACGGTGCCGTCGAGATTGAGCTGCATCCGGCACGACGACGTTTCCAGAGAAATAGGGAACACCGCCGTGTTGTACCAGAACGCCGCCACGCCGATGCCGCGCCGCACGGGGCCGGTCTGGTTGGCGTATTCCTTGCGCTTGCGCGCGTAGTCGATGTACGCCATGCCCTTGTCAAGGCACTGATTATACGAATCCGTATACAGCTCATTCTTTGAGAAGCCGTCCTTGAAGCCCACAGGCATCAGGTGTGCGCGCCGGAACTCGAGCGGGTCGACGCCCAGCGCCTTGGCACAGTCATCGATGTGCGATTCGCCCGCGAACATCGCCTGCGGGATACCGTAGCCGCGCATTGCGCCGGCGGCAGGCCGGTTAGTAAAGACGGTGTACGCGTCGCCTTCAACATTGGGGCACGGATACTGCTGCGGGAACGCGCCCATGCCCTTGGCCACGATGCCATGACCGTGCGAGGCGTATGCACCCTGATTGGAGAAGCACTCGATCTTGCGCGCGGCGAACGTGCCGTCGGGCCGCAGGAAGGAGATGATGTGCGTGCGGATGGCGTGGCGCACACGGTTGGAGACGAACGTCTCCTCGCGCGAGCAGTCGAGCTTCACGCACCGGCCGCCCACCTGCTCGCAGCACCACGCGCAGAGCGGCTCATACAGCGCGTCCTGCTTGTTGCCGAAGCCGCCGCCGATATAGGGCTTGATGACGCGGATATCGCCCCACGGACGGCCCAGCGCCTGGCCGACCACGCGGCGGACGATGTGCGGAATCTGCGTGGAGCTGGTCACGACCATCCGGCCGTTTTCCTCGTAGCAGAAGCAGCCGTGGTTTTCGATGTGGCAGTGCTGCACGGTGGGCGTGTCATACCAGCCTTCGACCTTGATAAGCCCCGGCTCCTTGCTGGCAGCTTCATAGTCGCCGTTGCGGATCTGGGTGTGCGCGAGGATATTGTTTTTGTATTTTTCGTGCAGCTGCGGCGCACCGTCCTGCATGGCATCCTGCACGTCCAGCACGAACGGCAGCTCGTCATATGTAATCTCGATGGCGCGCACGGCCTGCATGGCTGCGACTTCATCTTCGGCAATGACCGCGCACACGTCGTCGCCGTAGTAACGCACATGGCGGTTTAATAGCAGCCGGTCGGCCACGTCCTGATGTCCGGGGTCCATCGACCACGGGTGACCGGCCGTGGGGAAGGGGCGCTCGGGCGCGTCAAAACAGGTCAGGATTTTCACCACGCCGGGAATCTGCTCGGCTTTTTCGGTGTTGACCGCTGTGACATAGCCGTGCGCGATTTCGGAATGCTTGATCTTGACGATCAGCGCGTCTTTCGGAGCCAGATCATCATAGTATTTTGTCCGCCCGGTCGCCTTGTCGAACGCATCGACGCGGACTTCGCTTTTTCCAACGATGTTCATACGCAGTTACCTCCATTTGAGACTGAAAAGGCCGAAAACTGCAGGACAAAGCTGCGCTTTGTCCACTTTCCCTTTTAATATGTTTCAATTGTAGCATATCGCCGGTCAAAGGAAAAGCAAAAACGTTATTCTAATTATCAGATAACGATATTTTCGGGAATGCCGAATTTTTTGTGAAAAGATTTGCGTTTATCCTCAAAAATGGGTATACTGTTTTGTAGAAAATGATGAAGCTGCGCGCCGGAAACCCGGATCTGCGAGGCAAAGAGCATACAGGAGGTATGGCGATGACACATTCCGCTTTCCCGGCGATCGGGTGTCTGGTGATGGCGGCAGGCAGTTCGGAGCGATTTGGTGAAAACAAGCTGTCAAAGCGATTCGGCAGCAGAACACTGATCGAGCGAGCGCTTTCGGCTGTCCCGAACGCGCTGTTTGCGCGGCTCGTAGTTGTGACGCAGTACGATTGGGTCGAACAGCTCGCGCGCGAACACGGCTTCGAGGTCATCCGCAACGACCGGCCTGATCTTGGCGCGAGCCTTACCATCCGCCTCGGCACCGAGGCCATGCGCGAGTGCGACGCGATTTTATACATGGTGGCCGACCAGCCGCTGCTCACGCGCACGACGGTGTCGCACATTGTTGAAGCCTGGCGGAAAAATACCGCCATGATCGTCGGCGCAGGGCATGGCGGTGTGCGCGGCAACCCCAACATCTTCCCGGCGCGCTTCTTTCCGGAGCTGCTGCAGCTGACGGGCGACTGCGGCGGCAGCCGCATCATCCGCCGGCATGAGGATCAGTTTTTACTGGTCGAAACGCCGCCCGAGGAGCTGTACGACTGCGATACGCCCGAGGCGCTGCGTGCGCTGGAGCGGCAATAGAAAAACGGCTTTCCGAACGGAGAGCCGTTTTTGCACGGTTGCATTTGCCGTGTCCGGCTGGTATAGTGGTATCTGCCCGGCGAAGCCGCGCGCAGGAGGATATACGATGCGCATCCGCAGCGAAAACTACAATCTTACGTTTCTCGCCTGCTTCTGCGCCTATGTGGTGCAGGCGACGGTCAATACGTTTTCGCCGCTGCTCTTTGTCACGTTTCAAAAGAGCTTCGGCGTCAGTCTGGAAAAGATCTCTCTGCTCATCACCATCAATTTCACCGTACAGCTGCTGGTCGATCTGCTGTGCGCAGGGATTGCCGACCGCATCGGCTACCGCGTGCTGGCGGTGGGCGCGCATTTGCTGACGGCTGCAGGACTTGCGGCGCTGGCGCTGCTGCCGGATGTGTGCGCCGAACCATTCGTGGGGCTTGTGATCGCGGTAGTGCTCTACGCCGCCGGCGGCGGAATGATCGAGGTTGTTATCAGCCCCATTATTGCCGCCTGTCCCGGCGAGCGCAAATCGGCGGCCATGAATCTGCTGCATTCGTTCTACTGCTGGGGGCTGATGTTTGCCATTGTTGTAAGCACGCTCTTCTTCCGGTGCTTCGGCATTGAAAACTGGCGGGTACTGTCGCTGCTGTGGGCGATCATCCCGATGGTCAACGGATGCCTGTTCCTGTTTGTTCCCATCGCGCCGCTCACAAGCGAGGATGCGCCAACCATGCCGCTGCGCAGTCTGCTGCGCGAGCAGATATTCTGGCTGCTGTTTTTCATCATGTTCTGCGCGGGCGCAGCTGAGCAGGCGGTGGTACAGTGGTCGTCCGCCATGGCGGAGGTTGCGCTGCGCGTACCCAAAGCCGTGGGCGATCTGGCAGGCCCATGCGCGTTTGCGCTTCTGATGGGCGTGGCGCGGGTGATGGTCGTCAGAGGCAAACAGAACAATATGGAGCGGCTCATGCTGCGCAGATCGATTCTGTGCGCAGCGAGCTATCTTCTCATCTCACTTGTGCCCGTACCCGGGATCAATCTTGCCGGATGCGCGCTGTGCGGCTTCGCGGTGAGCATCATCTGGCCCAGTACGCTGAGCATCTGCACAAATTATCTGCCGCGCGGCGGTACGATGCTGTTCGCGCTTCTGGCGCTCTCGGGTGATATCGGCTGTTCGCTCGGGCCCACGGTCGTGGGCTTTGCGGCTGAGCGTCTCGGCGGCGATCTCAAGCGCGGCGTTCTGAGTGGGATCGTCTTTGCGCTGGGCCTGGTTCTGGGTATGGCGCTGCTTCTGCGGCGGAAGGCAAGAACCCGTCCTTTGTAATGCACATGAACAGCGGATTGTTTTCGGGCGCTGGTCTGCATGAAACTCCGGGCAGGCAATCCGTACAAAAAAACTGAAAAGGCACTTTCCTTTTCTGCTGTTTTGCTGTAAACTTGAAGTAGCTACCAAACGACTGCTGAGGTGATACTGCTTGCATACAATTTTGCTGGCATTTGATATTGGCACCAGCGGGCTGAAAGCCTCGCTGGTCGATGAAAACCTGAACGTCCTGCGCAACGTCACGACCTCCTATCCCACGCACCGCAAGCCCGGCGGCGGATGCGAGCAGGATGCATACGACTGGTGGATGAGCGCGGTGCGCGCAATGCTGATGCTGCGCGAGCTGGCGCCGGAATATGTGAAAAAGGTCGAGGCTGTCGGCATTTCCGGCCATATGCTCGGATGCCTGCCGATGGACGCCGAGGGACAGCCGCTGTGCGCGTCGATGATCCACGCCGATACGCGCGCGCTGGATGTGTCGAACGAGCTGCGAGAGCGCTTTGGCCGGGACTACTTCTATAACATCTCAGGCAACGTGCTCAGCCCTGCGGCCACGCTTTGCAAAATTCTCTGGCTCAAGAGCGAGCAGCCCGAGGTCTATGCAAAAACCGCGAAATTCCTGCAGGCCAAGGACTATCTGGTCTACCGGCTTTGCGGCAACATGGACTCGACGGATATGTCAGACGCCTCACACGCGATGCTGATGAACATCCGTACGCGTACATACGATCATGAGATGCTGCAGAATGTCGGCATCGACGAAGGCAAGCTCCCGCAGATCCACGCCGGCTGCGAGATCGCGGGCCGGCTTACCGAGGAGGCTGCGTGCCATCTGGGCCTGCGCGCGGGCATTCCGGTGTCGGTCGGCGGCGGCGACGGTGCGTGCGCCAACGTGGGTGCGGGCGTGGTACAGCCGGGTGATTTCTATCTCTCGCTCGGTACGACCGCGTGGATCGCCGGCCAGATGGACGAGCCGTTCATTGATCCGCATCACCGGGTATTTCATATCTATTCGCTCGACGGCAAGGGCTCGAATGTGTTCGGCACGGTGCAGTGCGCCGGGCGGTCGATCACCTGGGCGCAGGAGCTGTTCGATGTGCCGTCCCCGCGGGCGTTTGATTCCGCGGCCATGACCGTAGCTGCCGGCGCCGACGGGCTGATCTACCTGCCGTATCTCGAAGGCGAGCGTTCGCCCATGTTTGATGCGCAGGCACAGGGCGTGTTCTTCGGGATGAACACGCTGCACAAGCGCGAGCATTTCCTGCGCGCGGTGCTCGAGGGCGTGGGCTGCGGCCTGGGGCAGATCCTTTCGGTCATGCGCGAACGGCAGACGATCGATGATCTTCGCATCATCGGCGGCGGCGCGCAGTCGAAGCTGTGGAAGCAGATCATTGCCGATTTGTGCCAGGTACGGCTGCACGATATTTCCACGTTCTCCGACTCTGCAACCTCGCTCGGAGCGGCTGCTGCCGCAGGCGTCGGTATCGGGCTGTATGGTTCTCTGGCCGAGGCCACGGCGCATGTACGGCTGAGCAGCACCTTTGAGCCGAACCCCGACGTTCAGGCGGTCTATGACGTGACGAGAAAGCGCTACGCGATGCTGTATCCCAGCCTCAGGGAGGCGTTCCATACAAGAGCGTAACTGCAAAACAGGTCCAACCGCCCGGAAGGAAACGCCTTCCGGGCGGTTGATGTTGTGTTTTGGCGAAAATCATGATAGAATCGTGCGTGAAGAAAGCGAGGTGAGGCCGTTGCGGCTTGGAAACCTGGAAATCGCGGGCAAAATCGTACTCGCGCCGATGGCAGGCGTGACGGACTACGCCTTCCGCACCATCTGCGCCGAGCTTGGCGCGGCGGTGACGGTGACGGAGATGGTTTCGTCACGCGCGCTGGTCTACCACGACAAAAAGAGCATGTCGCTGCTCAAAAAAACGCCTGCGGGCGTATGCGGCGCGCAGATTTTCGGAAACGAGCCTTCTGTGATGGCTGAGGCGGCCGTGCTGGCGCTGGAAATTTCCGGTGCGGATTTTATTGATATCAACATGGGCTGTCCGATGGCGAAGATCGTGGGGAACGGCGACGGCAGCGCGCTGATGAAAGATCCGGAGCTGGCCGCGCGCATTGTCGAGGCGGTGGCCAAAGCTGTGCCGGTGCCGGTCACGGTCAAGACGCGCAAAGGCTGGGACAAAGGCTCGGTCAACGTGGTGGAATTTGCAAAAGGGTTGGAGCAGGCGGGCGCAAGCGCCGTCGCGGTACACGGCAGAACGCGCGCGATGCTCTATTCGGGCGTGGCAGACTGGGACTGCATCCGCCAGGTCAGGCAGGCGCTCGGCATTGCCGTCATTGCCAACGGCGATATTTTCACGCCGGATGACGCCGTGCACTGCCAGACGCGCACCGGCGCGGACGCTTTGATGCTGGGCAGAACCGTTTTTGGCTGCCCGTGGGTACTGGGGCAGTGCGCCGCCGCGCTGGAAGGACGGCAGATACCGCCGTTTCCGCCGCTTTCAGAGCGCGTGGATGTTGCGCTGCGGCAGTTCGAACTGGCCAGACAGGACAAGGGTGAGCACATCGCCTGCCTCGAGGCCAGAAAGCACTTCGCGTGGTATCTGCGCGGCGTGCCGTACAGCGGTTATTATAAAGAAAAAATTTCGGGAATCTCCGTGATGGACGATATCTACACCATTGCGGCGGGCATCAAACGGGATCTGAGGTGAGCGCGTGCAGGATGAACTGTTGATCCGCCGGGCGCAGTCCGGCGACGAGAATGCGTTTGAGAAGCTGCTTCTTGAACACCAGAAAAGCGTATATAATCTGTGCCTGCGCATGGTAAAAAATCCGGACGATGCGCTGGATCTGTCGCAGGAGGCATTCATCCGCGCCTGGCGGGCGCTGAATCAGTACCAGTTTGACGCGGCGTTTTCCACATGGCTGTTCCGCCTGACGAGCAACGTCTGCATCGATTTTCTGCGCAAGCAGAAGCGGCAGCAGCATCTGTCGCTCACGGTGACGGGTGAGGAGGAGACCGGCGAGGAATTTGCCGTTCCCGATCCCACACCCGGGCCCGAGGAACAGGTCATTCACAACGACCGGCAAGCGGCTGTGGCGCGCGCGATGGCGGCACTGCCCGAGGACTGGCGCGTGGTCATGCAGCTGCGCGTGGTCGAGCAGCTGTCCTACGAGCAGATCGCCGGGATTCTGGATATCAAGGTCGGCACGGTCAAATCGCGTCTTGCCCGGGCCAGAACGCAGCTGAGAAAAATTTTGAGCGGCGGGAACTTTTTTGACGCGGATTCGTCTGAATCGTTGCAGAAGGAGGTGCGTGTGCCATGAACTGTGATACCGCGCTGGAAATGATGAGCGCGATGCTCGACGGCGAGCTGACGCAGGAGGAATCGGAACAGCTGCAGGCACATCTGGCCGCGTGCGAAAGCTGCCGCGCAGTCTATGCCGAGCTTGCCGCGATCGATTCGGCCGTGGCGGCAGATCAGGCAGAGCCGCCCGAGGCGCTGCATGATGCCGTGATGGCGGCCATTTGCACCGGGCAGAACCGGAAAAAGACGGGCAGGATACGTACTTGGCTCGTCATCGGGATTGCAGCAGCAGCCGCGCTGACACTGGCCGTTTTGTCGGGATTTGGGATTCTGCCGCTGCCCGGTATGGATGAAGAAGGACGGGCCAGCGTCTCGGTGGGTCAGTCGATGCAGGCTGTTCTGCCGCCGGATACGCCCAGTACGGAGGGACTGGAGGCCAAGTACGCTTCGCAGATCGCAACGGAAAACGGCTGCGTGGTGCTGGCCGTGTGGCAGTGCGATGGGCTGGAAGAACTGCAGGACATTTCGTATGAAACGCTGGACGACGGCGCGCGGCTGTATCTTGTAAGCGGCGCTGCAGCTGCGCAGATCATGCAGCGCTATCAGAAGCAGTACCCCATGGGAACCTATTATCCCGAGGGCGATTGTCAGACCGGCGACGGCGCACCGGTGTATCTCATGCTCCTGCCGTAAAAAATTACCGGAATACAGAGGCTTTCGCCTTGCAAAACTACCCCGAGGGGTGATTTTGTGAAACGAAAGCTTCTGATTTTTTGTATGATCGTGTCGCTGCTGGTCTTCCCTGTGCGTGCACAGGACGATTACATCAAATGGGTGGATTTCAACGTCTCGACCGACGCGATGCGCAAGGCGATTTCGCTCAGCGAGCAGGCGCTTTCACAGGAACAGAGCCGCAGCTGGCTGGAATATCTGGCGCTTGCGGCGGTATATGGCGGCGGAACCGTGACGCGCGCGCAGGTCGAGCGGGCGAATCAGGCGTTTTCTTCCGGCAAAAGTGTCAAGGAACTGCTGGGCGAACAGAAAAAATACTACGATTATTATCTGGAGGCGTACACGGCCGCGCTGGGGGGTCTGGTCGGCAACTATGCCGTTGGCATTCCGGACGGACAGACGGGCGAACTGGTCTGGAAAAATCAATACGGCGTGAAGGCGTTCTGCCCCATCGCCGCCGGCTACGGCTACGGCCACTATGACGATTTCGGCGCCGGGCGCAGCTACGGCTTCGCCAGACGGCATCTGGGCAACGATCTCATGGGCAGTCTCGGCACGCCGATCGTGGCTGTTGAGGGCGGCATTATCGAGGCGATGGGCTGGAACCAGTACGGAGGCTGGCGCGTGGGCATTCGCTCGCACGACCGCAAGCGCTACTACTATTATGCCCACCTGCGGAAAGATACGCCGTTTGCACCGGGGCTCAAAGAGGGCGATACTGTGCAGGCAGGGGATGTGATCGGCTTCATGGGAAGAACCGGGTACTCGAGCAAAGAAAACGTCAATAACATCAACACCGTCCATCTGCACTTCGGCCTGCAGCTCATTTTTGACGAGAGCCAGAAGGAGTGCAACAGCGAGATCTGGATCGACGTATACGACATCGTGAATCTGCTGAGCAGCCACCGCAGCAGCGTGCGCTATGACGAAAAGACGCAGCGCTGGCAGCGGCTGTATCCGTACCGCGATCTGGATGACGGGCAAATGTAAACTTTTTTCCGGCGGTTGACAGCAGCCTGATTTTATGAAAGAATGGTTTTGCAAAATACGACAGAAATCAGGTGGAAACGATGGAAGAACAGGAATTTCGCAGCGGCAATTGCCCGCAGTGCGGCCATGCGCTGAAGGTGCCGGCGGAGCTTACGAAATTTTCATGTATGTATTGCGGCACCCGGCTGACGATGGAGGAGCTTGTTGTACAGCAGCTGCCGCAGGCAGATGAAGCGGCGGTTGCCGCATTCGACGATGCCGCCGCACAGCTGGCAGGGTGTGTGACAAACTGGCGCGGCTATCAGAAAAAGATCACCAGAAATGAATTTATTCCCGCGTTTGAAGCCTACGAGGCCGGATGCGCCGCCGTGATTGGCCGGCTCAATACCGCCGTATGTGCCGCCGGCGGCGACCGGACGGCGCTTGTGACGCAGGCGGCCGCGCGGATGCTGGACGATCTGGCGCAGTCGTGGAAGGAAAACGCCAAACTCCGGCACCTGCAGGATGACGACAAGATCGTCATCGCCATCTTTTTTGTGCCGATGGTGCGCAAACAGAATTTGCCTGTCAGCGAGCAATTTGTGATGGTTCTGCAGAAGCTGTGGGTCGAACGCTATCCCAAATCGCCGTTCTATCTGGGCGACTACGACTCGATCGCAAACGGATTCCGCAAGAAGTTTCTGGGTCTTTGCTTCATCACCACAGCCGTCTGTCAGGCCGAGGGCAAGCCCGATGACTGCGAAGAGCTCACGGCCTTCCGTGCCTTCCGCGACGGATATCTTCGCGGCTGCCCCGACGGTCCTGCGCTCATCGACGAGTATTACAACATCGCGCCCGGTATTGTCCGGTGCATTGATCTGTGCTCCGAACCTGAAAAGAGCTACGAGGCCATCCGCGAACAATATCTCGCGCCGTGCTACGACGATATTCAGAATGGACGGCTGGAGCGATGCAAGGCGCGCTATGTAAAGATGGTGCGCGATCTGGAAAAGCAATATCTGTCATGAGAAAGCTGCCCGCGGCCAAAGGTGGGTGTCCATAAAACAGTTAAGGATCAGCTTAGCTTTTTATGGAATCTGTCAGACGGGGTTGGCAACAACAAAATGAGCGATGCTTGGTTTACTG
>JAEDFW010000001.1 GCA_016297855.1 Oscillospiraceae bacterium | reverse complement strand
AACCAGCAATCCATTGAGATTGCTGGTTTTTCTTTATTTATCAATGCTTTTTACATTTTTAACTGATATGTTTGCATTTTTGTTCTTGTTAGCGTTAGCAAAAACGCGTCAGCAGAGTGAAAAAAGTTAACATGAATGATAGCTTTCAGTAAACAGATCGCCCGGTGCCGCAGCGCCGGGCGATCTGCGATTTTTACCGGTTTTCCAGGTTCTGCAGCTTGATGGTGCGGCGGTTCTTGACCGCCTCGCTCATCGGTTGGATATCGCCGGCCTTGGTGAGCGCCATCTTGGTAAGCATCGGTCCGACCAGTTCGTAGACAAGCACGGCAAAGAGCGTGATATTGCGGATGAGATCACCCTGCGCTCCGAGCTGCTTCGCCGTTACGCACATACCCAGTGCAACGCCGGCCTGCGGCAGCAGCGTGATTCCGAGATACCGGCAGATGTTCTCACTGCAGTGCGTCATCTTCGCGCTGGTGAACGTGCCGAAGTATTTGCCAAGAGAGCGCATGGCGATATACACCAGTCCAATGCAGACGATCATAAGATCCGAGAACACGCCCAGATCCAATTCCGCGCCGCTGATGACAAAGAACACGGCAAACAGCGGCGACGTCCACTTATCGGCCTTGCCCATCAGGTCAGACGACAGCGGGCAGATATTGCAGAACACGGTACCGAGCATCATGCAAACGAGCAGCGACGAAAAACCGATCGTGACAGGCCCGACAGGAAACTCCAGTTTGGCCAGCGCGACCGTGAGAAACACGAACGCGATGGTCATATTCAGGCGGTTGGTATTGGAGTTGAAGAGCTTTTCCAGCTGTGTGAGCAGCCATCCCATCACCGCGCCAAGCGCCAGTGACAGCACGATCTCCAGCAGCGGATTGACCAGAATCGCAATCAGGTCGACCGACCCGAAGCAAATGGCCTTGGCAATACCAAATGAGACCGCAAATACAACCAGACCCACTGCGTCGTCGAGTGCGACGATCGGCAGCAGTAGATCAACGACCGGTCCTTTCGCCTTGTACTGGCGCACAACCATAAGCGTTGCGGCAGGTGCCGTCGCAGTGGCAATCGCGCCGAGTGTGATAGCCTGTGCCACACTGATGCGTCCGTTTGTCAGTACGCAGGCAAGCAGCAGCGCCAAATCAACCAGCAGTGTGGCGGCAAGCGCCTGAAAAACGGCGATCACAGTGGCCTGATGGCCGGTGTGTTTGAGCTGTGAAAGCCGGAATTCATTTCCGATGGAAAATGCGATAAAGCCCAGCGCAACGTCGGAGATGAGCGACAGCCGCTCAACGCTTTCAAAGCTGACAAAGCCGAAGCCGCTGATGCCGAGGCTGCCGAGACAATATGGGCCGACAAGAATACCAGCAACAAGATACGCCGTAACCGACGGCAGCTTCAGTGGCTTTGCCACACGCGTCATTAAAAGTCCGGCAAGCGTGGCGATCGAAAGAGAAAGTAAAATATCCATATTGTAGACCTGCGATTCTATTTCTGTTCTTGCAGTGATTCGTTCACAGCCCATTCATTATATGCTTTTTGTCCAAAAAATCAATCACTATTTCAGCATTTTTCCGAAAACTTGATTTTCTGTCAGCTTCTCCATTTTGTACCGCAGGCAGTGATAAAAAGCGGCTGCCCGAGGCAGCCGTTTTTTTACAGCAGGATACAAATCATTCCGCCCGTATTCTCGTTGATAATGCGGCTGAGCGTCTGTTTGAGCTTCATGCGCACATCGTCGGGCATCCGCCGGATCTTTGTGTTTAACCCATCGCTTACCAGCTCATAGAGTGATTTACCGAAAATATTGCTCTGCCAGAGTTTCTCAGTGTTCCCCTCATATTCCCCGAGCAGATATTCAATCAGCTGCGCCGATTGCTGCTCGTCGCCGACCATTGGACTCAGCTCGGTCTCGATGTCCGCGCGCAGCATGTGGATTGAAGGCGCACTTGCTTTCAGCCGCACGGCATAGCTGCCGTTTTTATGGATGATCTGCGGTACCTCCAGATGCATCTGCTCCGGTTCGGGCATGACAACGCCGTAGCCTGTGGCGTTCACCTGCTCGAGCGCCGACGCAACCCTGTCGTATTCGCGCTTGGTCTGAGAAAGCTCGCGCAGAAGCTGCATCAGCTCGGCATCATCGCAAATCTCAAAGCCCGACTGCTCGGAAAGCACCTGATAAAACAGCGCCTCCGGGAAATCCAGCACGCACTCGACCGTACCCGAGCCGAGATCAACTGCTGTAATATGAAAACTCTCCACCTGCTCCAGCTCTCGGATGCACGCCAGCGCAGGCTCGGCCTCGCTCAGACGCGAGATCTCGGCGGCATGACTTCTCATTGCCTCATAAAGCGAGCGCTTAATCGCGTGTTCCAGCGGCAGAGCCTGCACCCAGCCGGGCAGATAAAACCGCAGTTCGGTCAGCGGGAATTCGTACATCAGTTCCGTCAAAATCTGCTGGATCTGCGCGACATGCATTGTCAGGCAGTCGGCCGCCATGCAGTTGACGTGATACGTCTCGTGCAGTGTGCGGCAGAGCGACTGCGCAGCTTCTGAAAGCGGCTGGGCGGAGTTGACGATCACTATGAAGGGCTTCCCCGTAGCCTTCATATCTGTAATGGCACGTGCTTCAGCCTCAGCATAGTCCTCACGCGGGATATCCGTGATGGTGCCGTCAGTCGTCATAACGATGCCGATACTGCTGTGTTCTTCCATCACCTTTTTGGTGCCCAGTTCTGCCGCCTGCAGCATAGGGATTTCATGGTCGAACCACGGCGTTGTGACCATCCGCGGCTCGCCGTTTTCATCGGCACCAATTGCGCCGGGTACAATATAGCCCACGCTGTCGATAAAACGAACGGAAAGTCTGGTTTTTCGGTCTGGGCTGATCTGCACAGCCTCCTCCGGCACAAATTTGGGCTCGGAGGTCATGATGGTCTTTCCTGAACCGCTCTGCGGCAGCTCATCCTTCGCACGCTCACGCTGATAGACGTTTTCGATATTCGGCAGCACAAGCTGCTCCATGAAGCGCTTGATGAAGGTGGATTTGCCCGTACGGACCGGGCCTACCACGCCAATGTACACATTGCCGTCCGTGCGGCGGCTGATCTGTTCGTATAAGGTATGTTCGTCCATATTCCCCGCCTCCTTTTTCTCGTTTGCCGCGCACTACGGCTGGATGGGAATGAGCAGCATTTCGCCGCGCTCGATCTGATCGCCGGGAAGCTGGTTTGCCTGGCTGATGGCCTGCACCGTCGTGCTGTACTGCTTGGCAAGCTCCCACACGCTCTGTGCGCGCTCCGTCCGCCGGATGATGACTGACGGTCTACGTTCTGCGCGCTGTGCATCCGGCTCCAGCTTGCCGCCGCAAAGGCTCTGCAGCGTCTGGTGTGCGCTGCACTCCAGCTCAAAAAGAAGATCATAACGGACGTCCGTTCCGCCGGAGCCTGGTGCGGCAAACCCATCGCGCCCAACGGATACGCGCGCGCTGCACACACCGTTCTCCGACAGCGCGATCTCAGTCGCGGTCTGCGCGCGGCCTGTCAGTCCCTGCACTGCGCCGTCATCATCCAGATAGACGATATTGACCGAACACGGCGCTTTAACCTGAACACCTGTCTGTGTGCGGCTCTGCTCGGGAAAATCGAGATACAGTGTGCTGTCGATTACCGCGCGCACAGGTGCGGGGAAGCTTTCGCGCAGCGTCTCATGCAGCTGCTGCGCGTCCAGCCTGCACGCAAGCGCATACTGCTTCCACTCCGGTTCAAATGTCCCGCGCGTGACATACGCATCCTCGCACAATTCTACCGGACGCAGCGCCTGCACAAGCGCCTGCACAAGAAGATTCACCGTCAGCTGCAGTTTTCTGCCCTGTCCGTCCTGCAAAAGCTCCAGCTCCGCGCCTGTTACGGCAGGCAGCAGCGTCAGCGCATCCTGCTCATAGTCCTGCTCCAGCTCGCAATACTGCGAAAACGGCAGCTCCTGTGAAAACACGTTCAGGCTCCCGTCTGCCGCCTGATACAGCGCCTTTACCGCCAGTAAGCCTTTGAATACGGCCTTGTTGCCGATCAGCTTTCGCTCAGTGACGAGCGGCTGCGCGGTATACCAGCAGATATGTTCAATTTCAGGCTTTCCGGCAGGCAGCTCAAGCTGTTCATCCACCACAAAGCTGCGCTCTGCCGTCTCAGTCGGCAGAAGAATCGGATACGTCTGTTCTTTCACCTGCAGCTCGGCGGGCGGCTGCGTCAGCGTATAGAACGTCTCACTGGTCTGCGCAAAGCAAGTCAGCTCGCAGCCGAGGTTTACGCGCAGCAGCACCTTTCTCGAGTGGATCATCCGCGCGTCCACGCTTCGCACGCGCAGCTCCAGCAGAGACTGCATCTGCTCCGTTGCCGACGGATGGTCGATACGCAGCGAAAACGGCACATACGCATCCAGCGCTCGCGGCGCCGATTCATCCTCCGGTACATACAGCACGCCGGCGCGGACGGCTCCGGTGACGGTGACGCTTCCCTGCCGGCACTCCTTGCCGCGCAGAATGGCCGAGGCGCAGCTGGATACGATGCGCGCACAATCCGGGAAGCTGTCGGGTACGATCAGTTCCGCCGTCTGCTCCTGGCTGCGCGTTTCATGCAGGATTTGTTGCAGAAAGGCGGAGGTTTTATTTTGAAACACCAGTTCCATGTTCTGCCTCCTTGTAGGTTCTGCAAAATATATACGCGCAGCCGGACAACGTTAGACCACAGTGGGAAAAATAATCTGACAAGCCCAGTTCAGCTGCAGCCTGCGATGCACCATCCCAGCGCGATAAGCCCCAGACCCAACACCACGCACAGAAACCATCCGCCAAACAGTAACGACAGCAGAAGTCCCGCGCCGAGACCAATCAGAACACAACCTGCCTTATCAGTTCGATGACACATAAATACCACCCCTGCTATCAGCTTACGCAGGCGCAGTTTTGTTCGTGCGCTAAAACCTGCGGCGCGGAAAAGTCTGACTTTTCCGCGCCGCAGGTACCTATGTTATTTGAGCTCCCATGTTTTGATCTGCTTTGCCATTTCGTAGAGCCTGACATAGCTGTCATAGCGTGTCGGCTCCAGTTCGCCGCGCGCAAGTGCCTGACGCACCGCGCAGCCAGGTTCTTTCAGGTGCGCACAGTCGTGAAACTGACATTGCCCGAGATAGGGCGCAAAATCCTGAAACGCGTACTGCAGCTGCTCCTTGCGCACGAGATCCATCCGTTCGGTGTCAAACGAGGAAAAACCGGGCGTATCGGCCACGAACGTGTCCGCGCCAAGACGGTAAAGCTCAATATGCCGCGTCGTATGGCGTCCTCTTCCCAGCTTTTCCGACACTTCGCCCACCGGCAGCGCCAGCTGCGGTGACAGGCAGTTGAGCAAGCTGCTCTTGCCAACGCCGGAATTGCCGGTGAAGGCGGAAAATTTGCCGTCTATGGCCTCGCGCAGCGTCTGAACGCCCTCGCCGGTCTGCGCAGAGGTACGGATAACACGGAATCCGGCGTGCTCGTAGATGCGCGAAAGCGGTTCGGCAGGCGCGGCGTCGTCCTTGTTGACACACACAACCACCGGCACATTCTGCCTTCCCGCGATAGCGAGCACCCGGTCGATGAGAAACGGCTCCGTCACCGGAATTGCGCATGAGGCCATCACCACCAACACATCAATATTCGCAATCGCCGGGCGGATAAAGAAGTTTTTGCGCGGCAGAAGCGCTTCAAGCATTCCCTTGCCATTTTCCATTGTGATTCTTGCGAGATCGCCCACCATTGGCGTGACGCCATCCTTGCGGAACCGCCCTCTTGCCTTACACTCGATCAGCGCATCCGCGGTCTGCACATAGTAAAACCCGCTCAGCGCTTTCATGATTCTTCCCGTCTGCATCCGTTACCCTGCCGTATCAAAATCGATGGTCTGACTGTCATATAATATGCCGTCCAGATAAATATCAACATCCTGCACACCGGAACCCGTGACCTGAATGCTGATGCTCTGCGTCCATTCCTCGGTCGTATCGACGATATACGGACTGCCCTGAATCTCGCCTCCCACCTTGACTGTCACCTCATACACGCCCGGCGCTTGCGGCAGCGTCAGCGTGATCACCTTGTCGTGCAGCTGACTGGTCTGCATGACCACAACCTCAATCAGATTCGACGTGACAGACGCCGTTGACTCGCCCAGCGTATTGACAATCTTGCAGAAATAGTAGTATACACCGGGCACGGAGGTATCGACAGCGCAGCTTGTATTGTCCTCCGCGCTGCGCGAGACGAGTACCGCATCGTCCTCGCTGCCCGTCATGGATGCGTACCACGCGTAGGTCAAAACGCCGTTATCTTCTGTGCTGGCTCTGACCGACAACGTAAGGCTGCCGCCCTGCTCCACTGCGCTGTCTTTCGACTGCTCATAGATAAACGGCACCTCGGCCTCCTGCGGGCCTTTGGAGACCTGCAGGTTGATGACGGTATCCATTTTCACCTTTTCACCTGCATCGATGCTCTGGAACGTGACCGTACCCTCGGGCAGGTCGCTGTCGACATAGCGGATGCCGCCGCGGCCCAGCCCTTCCGCGTCGATCGCAGCCAGCGCCTTCTCCAGATCCTCGCCGACAAGCGCCGGCACCACCACGAGCTTGATTTCCGCACCCTGGCTGACGGTCAGCGTGACCGTCTGTCCGTCGGTGAGCATTTCCCCCTCTGCCGGATCGGTTCGCATAACATAGCCGTCGGTATAGACGTCGCTGCTCTCATATTCCACCCGTACGATCACATTTACCGCAATTTTATCCAGATAGGCCTGCGCGCTTTGCAGCGACGTATTGATCAGATTCGGCATGGTGTCGCTCTCAACGCCCATCGAAACCGTCAGTTCAATCTTTGAGCCGACTTTGACCGTCCGTCCTGATACGGGCGACTGATCAATGACATATCCGTACGCATAGTTTTCGCTCGGCTTCCATTCGCTGATCTCGATGATAAAATTGGGATACAGGCTCTCGTCAATATTCTCATAGTACTGGCCAATGAAGCTCGGTACCCTGTCTTCCTGCGTTTTGGCAAACAGGTCGGAGAAAAAATAACTGTAGAGGAAGTAGCCGATGGCAAGAAACGCCGCCACCAGGCAAACAACGCCTGCGATCAGCGCCACGCGCCCACCGCCCGATTTTTCTGAGGGCTGCGGCTTTTGCTGCTGCGGCCGGGGCTTTGGAGCAGTTGCGCCTGCTGCGCGTGAAGCAGCTGTGCGCGTTCTGGCCGGCGCAGGTTCCTGCAGCATGGCTCCGATATCAAGCGCATCCGAACGGGCGCTGAAATCAAAGACGCAGTTGGGATTGCGCCGGAATTCTTCCAGATCAGCCAGCATCTGCGTTGCGCTCTCATAGCGCGCGGAAAGCTCCGCCGCCATCGCGTGCATTGTGATCTGCTCCAGACCCACGGGGATGGCAGGGTTCAGTTCACGCGGCATGACCGGCTTGGCGTTGATGTGCTGGATAGCTACGCTCACGGGTGTATCACCATCAAACGGCGGCCGGCCTGTCAGCATTTCATACATAACCACGCCCAGCGAATACAGATCGGAGCGGAAGTCAATGTGCGCGCCCTTGGCCTGCTCGGGCGAAATATAGTGCACCGATCCGAGCGCCTCACGCGTGAGCGTGTTCTGCGCGGAGGAAATACGCGCAATGCCGAAGTCGGCTACCTTCACACTGCCGTCCTTCAGAATCATGATATTGTGAGGCTTGATATCGCGGTGGATGATACCGCGGCTGTGCGCGTGTTCCAGCGCCTTGGCGATCTGCGTGGCAAAATGCAGCGCCTCGCGCCAGTTGAGCTGCCCCTTCTGCTCCATATACTGCTTCAGGGTAATTCCTTCGATCAGCTCCATGACAATATAATCCACATTATCTGAATGCGACACATCATACACACTGACGATATTCGGATGCGAGAGCATGGCAACAGCCTGCGACTCGGCATGGAAGCGCCGCCGGAACTCTGCGTCCTGCGACAGTTCTTCCTTCAATATTTTAATGGCGACCAGACGGTTCAGCCGGTTGCAACGCGCCTTGTAGACGACTGCCATTCCGCCCGAGCCGATCATGTCCAGGATTTCATACCGGTTATCCAATAGCCTGCCTATGTAGTTATCCATAAGAAGCTCCTTTACGCAAGTTGATGAGTGCTGAAACCAGAATCTGTCATACGACAGCCAGCGTGAGCGTCACATTATCCGGCGCGCCGCGGTTTTTTGCGATATTCACCAGCCTCTGGCAGCAATCGCTTTTGCGCACACCGTGCGCCACCTCAAACAGCATCTCCTGATCAGCCATCTCATTCGACAGCCCATCGGAGCACAGCATCAGGCAGTCGTCCTTCTGCAGTTTCCGCACATAGATATCGCCCTCGACCACAGGCTCTGTTCCGACTGCGCGGGTAATCAGGTTCTTCCCGGGGTGGTTTTTCGCCTGCTCCTGTGTCAACTCGCCGCGTTGGACCATGTATTCCACAATGGAGTGATCCGTCGTCAGGCGCTTGACACCGCTTTTGGAAAACAGATACGCCCGGCTATCGCCGACATTGATGATAACAGCTGTCTCGCGCAGAATAAACGCTGCAACAAGTGTCGTGCCCATGCCCTCGTAATCCGCGCTCATCTGCGCCTGTTCATAGACCGCCTTGTTGGCCAATTCCAGCGCAGATTTCAAAATCTCCGCAGCGCGTTCGGGACTTGTCGCAAGCTTCTGGCTGCGGCGTACCTCATCTGTAAACACATCCACGGCCAGCGAACTAGCCACATTGCCGGACTTCGCGCCGCCCATGCCGTCGCAGACGATCATCAGCGCGCGCTCACGCGAAAAGTGTACAATGGAAAAGGAATCCTGATTCTGCTGGCGGATGTTGCCGGCGTCAGTCATTCCCCAGATCTGCATACGCTTTCCTCCTTCTGCGTACCTTCAAACTTCCTGCGCAGCTGGCCACACGAGGCGTTAATGTCGCTGCCGAGCGTGCGGCGAACTGTGGCAGTGACGCCGTGGTTCTCCAGTATCTGCTGGAACTTGCGGATGGCCTCGCGCGAACTGGTGCGCAGGCCCGTTTCCTCGACTGTATTTAACGGGATCATATTGACGTGCGCCTGCATGCCGGCCAGCTTTTTTGCAAGTAGTTCAGCCTGCTCCGGCGAGTCGCTCACGCCGTCGATCATGGTATATTCAAACGAAACTCTGCGTCCGGTCTTTTCGAAATAGTCGCGGCAGGCGCTGAGCAGCGTATCCACGTTCCAGCGCCGGTTGACAGGCATGATTTTGCTTCTCGATTCATCGTCCGGCGAGTGCAGCGACACCGAGAGCGTCAGCTGCAGCTTTTTTTCAGCCAAGAGGCCGATCTTATCGACAAGGCCGCAGGTGGACAGGCTGATATGGCGCATACCGATGTTCATCCCGTCGGGACTGTTGACCAGAGTAAGAAACTGCATGACCGCGTCAAAATTATCAAGAGGTTCCCCGATGCCCATGAGCACGATATTCGAGATCGGAAGCCCTGAGTCGAGCTGCGAAAACAGAACCTGATCGAGAAGTTCTGACGGCGCGAGCCTGCGCACAAGACCCCCTAACGTAGACGCGCAGAATTTGCAGCCCATCGGGCAGCCGACCTCGGACGAAATACACACGGTGTTTCCGTGGTGGTACTGCATCACGACCGACTCGACACAGTTTCCGTCGCGCAGCCGCCAGAGATATTTGATCGTGCCATCTTTTTTCGACTGTTGTTTTCGCACGATTGTGGGCGCAGTGATATAGTACTGATCACTCAGTCGTATGCGCAGTGCCTTCGACAGGTTCGTCATATCGTCGAAGGACGTCGCTCCGCGATGCAGCCACGTAAAGACCTGTTTGGCGCGAAACGCGGGTTCTCCCAACGTTTTGAATGCTTGCTGCATCTCGGTGAGCGTCATGGATTTCAGATCCTGCTTCATACGTGTCTCCTTAGTTTGCAGATAAAAAAGCCGTCCGATTCATGCAGCTGCGGAAGCATCGTCAGCATGCCGTCATTTTCCAGCCGCAGCTGCTGCGGCAGATCGACCGTTTCCGGCGAAAACTCCGGATGCGCCTGCAAGAATGCGCGTGCCACGTCCTCATTTTCGCGTCTCAGCACCGTACAGGTGCTGTAGAGCAGCACGCCACCCGGAGCCACATAGCGGCAGACGTTCTCCAGAATCGCGCGCTGGATCTGCGGCAGCTTCTCCATCGGCGCAAGGTCTTTATACCGGATATCGGGCTTTTTGCGGATGACGCCGAATCCCGAACACGGCACATCGGCAATGACCGTATCAAACCGCCCCAGAAAATCTTTCTTTTCTTCGCGCGCATCCATCTGCATCGCGCGGATAATGCCAATACCCAGCCGCTCAGCGCCTTTTTCAATGATTGCCGTCTTGTGCGCGTGGATATCACAGGCGATGATTTCGCCCTTGTTTTCCATCTGCATCGCAGCGGCAAAGCTCTTGCCGCCCGGCGCGGCACAGCAGTCGAGCACCAGCATTCCCGGCTGCACGCCGGAAACCGCTACAGCCAGATGCGCGGCTGCGTCCTGCACATAGACCTTTCCTTCGCGGAAAATGGGCAGCTTCTCAAGGCTTCCTGTTCCGCTTACAAGAAATGCGCCGGCAAGCCATGGATGCGGTACATAGGAAACGCCGTTTTCTTCCATTGCGGCGCAGATCTCGTCCACGCTTGCGCGCAGCGGATTCACCTGCAGACAGGTCGGCGCAGGTGTATTGTTTGCCGCGAGAAACGGCTCGAGCTGCCCGTCTGGCAGAGTGCCCGCCAGGAGATCGACCAGCGGCTGCGGATGACTGTATCTGGTAGCCAGATCATCCGGCTGCCGCAGCGCGTCCTTATCCCTTACGAGTGCGTGCAGTACGCCGTTGACCAGTCCCGCCGCCGCACGATTGGCGTAGCGCTTGGTCTGCTCCACCGCCTCATTGACCGCCGCCGATACGGGCACCCGGTCACAGAACACGATCTGATACACGCCGAGGCGCAGAATATCCAGCACGACCGGTTGGAGCTTTTTGAGCTCGCCTTTCACCTTCTGCGCCAGATAATAATCCAGCAGCATCCGATTCTGCAGCACGCCGTAGCACAGCCGCGAAGCAAAAGCCGCGTCACGGCCGTCGAGCATGTCGCGCGCGATATATTCCTTTAGAATACCGTCGGACCATGCTGCCTGCGTGCGGCAGGCGATCAGCGCCGACAGCGCGGTGGTTCTGGCGTCCATAGCTCTGTCCTTTTATCCTTCAATTCTGATTGGATGACCGCGGAAATAATCCGCCGCCGCCATGCGCTTGCCGCCTTCGGCCTGCAGCTGTGTGATGCACAGCACGCTGTCGCCGCATGCGATCTCAAGGCCCTGCTTTGTAAGCCGCAGCAGCGTGCCGGGCGCGCGATCCGTCCTGTTTTCTGTGCGCTCAACGCGGAAGATTTTGAACTTCTTCCCGTCCAGCTCTGTCGTTGCGACCGGCCACGGGATGAGGCCGCGCACATGGTCGATAACCTCCCGCGCAGTTCCGCTCCAGTCAATCGGGCTCATATCCTTTGACAGCATGGGCGCGTACGTCGCACGCGCATTGTCCTGTGGCGTGCGCACCGCTGTGCCGTTTTCAATCGCGCGCACCGTATCGCACGCAAGCTCAGCCGCGATATCAGCAAGGCGCTCCATCAGTTCGCTGGATGTTTCCATCGGCTCAATGGGTGTTTTCCGGATCTCAATGATATCGCCCTCATCCATCCCGGCCGTAAGATACATGGCTGTCACGCCCGTCTCATCGCAGTGGTTCAGGATCGACCACTGCACGGGGCCAGCACCTCTCAGCTCGGGCAAAATACTCGCGTGCATGTTGATGCAGCCGTATCTGGGAATGTCCAGCACGCGCTGCGGCAGAATCTTGCCATAGGCTACGACCACGATGAGGTCAGGTGCCAGTGACCGAAGTTCTTCATATACCGCATCGTCTTTGAACGTCGCAGGCTGATAGACCGGCAGCCCCATGGAAACTGCGTACTCCTTGACCTCGGACTGCGCCAGCTTCATTCCGCGGTTTTTTGGCGTGTCGGGCTTGGTATACACACCGGCAATCTCAAAGCCTGCCTCATAAAGCTTTTGCAGGCACACGCGCGCAATGTCGGGCGTGCCCATGTAGACGAGTCTCATTCGGTGTCCTCCGCTCCATGCTCCAGCTGCTCAAGTTCTTCGGGCGTGAGCATCCGCTCGGCCACCTCGGTATACAGCTGTCCGTCCAGATGCGCCAGCTCGTGGCAGAATGCGCGTGCGATCAGCTCTTCGCCTTCGTATTCATACCAGTCTCCATTCCTGTCCTGCGCACGCACAACCACATAATTCGGTCGCGTGACAATGCCGTATTTTCCGGGCACGCTGAGACAGCCCTCGAGGCCGGTCTGCATCTCTTTGCCGGTTTCGACGATTTCCGGATTCACGAGTTCCAGATCCTCATCTCCCGTATCGACCACGACGACACGGCGCAGAACGCCGACCTGCGGCCCTGCCAGACCCACGCCGTTTGCCTCATGCATCGTTTCGATCATGTCGTCGATGAGCATAGCCAGCCGGTCGTCGAACTTCGTGACCGGGCGGCAGACCTTATTCAGAACCGGATCTCCTACTGTAACAATTTTCCGAAGTGCCATAGTTTTTTCCTCTCAATCATATGAATTGACGTCGGCGAACGCGTTCACACCACGGTTTTGCTTATCCTTTGCAAATTCGCACAGGCAGAAGGAAATCAGCTGCCGCAGCCGGCGCGAATTTTTCGCGCTGAGCGTAAGCCGGTAACGCCAGGTATAGTTGATCTTTGCAATCGCTGCAGGCGCAGGGCCAAGCAGCTGGGTATGTTCATCACAGTACGGCTTACGCTGCAGATACGCCTGCAGCATATCACGAAAGCGCGCGGCCGCACGCATGACCTGTTCTTCAAACGAGCCTGTAAACGTGATGATAAAAAGATCCGCAAACGGCGGCACACCGCGCAGGCGGCGCATCGAGATTTCCAGATCGTAAAACGCGTCATAGTCCTGCCTCGCCGCGAGCTTAATGACCGGGTGCTCTGGCGTCATGGTCTGGATCATCGCCATGCCGGCCTGTTCACCACGTCCGGCGCGGCCGACCACTTGCGTCAGAAGAGAAAATGTTGTCTCCGCCGCGCGATAATTGTCCAGATACAAACTCATATCCGCGTCCAGCACGCCGACAAGTGTCACATTTGCAAAATCCAGCCCCTTGGCCACCATTTGTGTGCCAAGCAGGATAGGAATCTGCTGGCTCTGAAAACGCGACAGAATTGCTTCATGGCTGTTGGAGGCCGTAACGGTGTCCGCGTCCATGCGCAGAAGCTCCGTATCAGGGAAAACGGCGCGCAGCTCCTGCTCAACCTTCTGTGTACCTGCGCCCACGGGTTTGAGCGCGCCGCCGCAGCATTTACATCGGTCATAAACCGGCTCAGAATAGCCGCAGTAGTGGCACATAAGCCGCGAAGTAACCGAGTGATAGGTCAGATGCACGCTGCAGCGCGGGCATACAGGTGCCTCGCCGCACTCAACGCACATGAGAAGCCGGCTGTTGCCGCGCCGGTTGAGGAACAAAATCGACTGCCGGCCTGCGATTACATTGTCTCGGATGCGTTCTTCCAGCGCGCGGCTAACCGATGTGGCGTTGCCCGCGCGAAGCTCCTGCTTCATATCGACGATCTGAACTTTGGGCAGCGATTGTCCGTTATACCGCTCGGTAAGCGTATAGAGTGTATAATCGCCGGTTTTTGCGTGATACATACTCTCTACCGACGGTGTAGCCGAACCCAGCAGCACCAAAGCGCCCGCCTGCAGCCCGCGGTAGAGCGCGATCTCGCGCGCGTGGTAACGCGGCGCGTTTTCGGATTTATAGGTGTGCTCCTGTTCCTCGTCGATGATAAAAATTCCAGGGTTCTCTACCGGCGCGAAAATGGCCGAGCGTGTGCCGACCACGACGCGCGCATCGCCGGATTGGATTCTGCGCCACTCATCATAGCGCTCGCCCACACGAAGGCTGCTGTGCAGAACAGCCACCTGACTGCCAAAATGCGCGCGCAGCCTGCCAAGCAGCTGCGGTGTGAGCGCAATTTCGGGCACAAGCAGAACGGCAGTCTTTCCGCGGGACAGCGCAGCGTAAATGAGTCGGATGTATACGGCGGTTTTACCGCTGCCGGTCACACCGTAGAGAAGCGCTGCGCCCGGCTTTTCACGCTGCATCTGTTGCAGAAGATCGTCAAATACGCGCTGCTGCTGCATAGAAAGCACCGGCTCATCCTCCTGCCTGGCCGGCATATATCCGCTTGTGCGCAGCATCTCACGCTCAGTGATCCGAAGATATCCAAGTTTTTCAAGTCTTTTCAGCGTCGGCCCGGAAGCGCCGGTCAGTTCGCAGATCTCGCGGCAGCTGCCGCTTCCGACCGCGCACAGAAGGTTCAGAACTTCCGCCTGCAGAGGCGCAGAGCGCTGTTTACGCGCGGCATATTCTGCCGCTTCCTCAGCCGGAGCAGCCAATTCGGCCATGCGTTCAGTCTTGCCTGCAGCGCGGGAATGCAGTTCCACCTCAGTGGAAAGCCGCTTTTTGCCAACCAGCAGCTTCAGCGCGGCGGATAACGCCCGTTCGTCTGCAAACTGCTCCTTCAGTGAGCGGTAACTGACACTGCCGCCCAGCGCCTCGATCGCCTGCAAAACCGCCCGCACCGTCTCATTTTTTTCTTCCGCCGCGCCTTCCGGTGTGTTCACGATGGTATACAGCTCGCTCGTCCGAAACCACAGTCCTGCAGGCAGAATGGCCTTGACCGCATCATAGTAGGTGCAGAAATACCGTTCCCGGATAAATGCAGCCAGCCGTAGCTGCGAGGGTGAAAGCACAGGCGCGTCATCCAGAACGCGCTCGATTGCCTTGAGCTTTGTCGGCTCGTCCTGCTCCACAGCCAGCACCACGCCCTCACAGCGGCGGTTACCCCTGCCAAACGGAACGAGCACGCGCATTCCGGGCTGTATGGCAACGGCATCGGGAATTTTATAGGAATAGGGCTTGTCAATGGCAAATACGGCTGCCGATACGGCAATTTTCGCAGTCATTCGCAAGTCCCCCTTCATACAGCCAAAGGCGCAGGTGCTTGCCTACGCCTTCGTGCCCGTGTAATTATTGCCGATACTTCTCTTTGAGAGAGGCGGTCAGCTCGCCGCGCGCGACCTCGTTGATCGCGATGGTGACGGGCTTGTCCTGCAGCGGCTCGTGGTTCATCTCCGCTTCAATGGAGATCTGCCGCGCACGGTGCGCAACAACGTTTACCAGCAGATACCGGCTGTTCACATGTTCCAGAAGTTTTGACATTGCGGGATACAGCATTAAAGTTCCTCCTTGACAATATGGATACGCTCCATCGTTTTACATTTTTCAGCGGTCATGATGGCCATCAGTTCCTGCGTGGCCCGTTCGACCGAATCGTTGATAATAATATAATCATATTCTCCGGCCTGCTCGCATTCCCAACGGGCACGCTCGAGCCGGCTTTCCATGACGTCCGGCGCTACGTCGCCGCGGTGTATCAGCCGCTGACGGATCACATCGAAGGACGGTGCTGCTACGAACACCAACACGGCATTTTCCACGCGCTTTCGTATTTTCAACGCGCCGACAACGTCGAGATCCATCACCACATCGATGCCCGCCTGCGTAGCCTGTTCGATGGGTTTGAGCGGCGTGCCGTAATAATTGCCGACATACTCGGCATATTCCAGAAGCTCGCCCTGTTGAAGCATCGCTTCAAACTGCTCGCGCGTCACAAAAAAGTAGCTTTTGCCGTCAATTTCGCCGGGCCGCTTGGCGCGCGAGGTTGCGGAAATGGAATACTGCACATTCTCCCGACCGGCAACGACGCGATTGAGAATGGTATTCTTCCCGACACCCGAAGGGCCGGACACAATAAACAGCTTCCCTTTCATGACAGCTCGTCCTCCGTCTGCGCTTCATCCGCCGTTCTGCCTTCCAGCCGGGCCGTGATTGTTTCCGGCAGAACCGCCGATAAGATCACATGATCCGTGTCCATCAGCAGCACTGACCGCGTTCTGCGGCCATAAGAAGCGTCAATCAGCATACTGCGCTCACGCGCCTCCTGAATCACGCGCTTGATCGGTGCGGATTCCGGGCTAAGCACAGCCAATACGCGCCCGGCGCAGACGACGCTGCCAAAACCGATGTTGATGAGTTTCATTGCTCCACCGCCTGTGCGTTATTCAATGTTCTGCGTCTGCTCACGGATCTTTTCCAGCTCTGCCTTAATCTCGACCACAGTACGGGCCTGTTCGATATCGTTTCCCTTAGAGCCGATGGTATTGGCTTCGCGGTTGAACTCCTGCAGCAAGAAGTCGAGTTTCCGGCCGATCGCGCCGCCGGTTGTCAGCATGGCGTCCAGCTGTGACAAATGACTTCTCAGGCGAACGGTTTCCTCGTCCACCGCAATTTTGTCGGCGTAGATTGCAGCCTCCTGCAAAATACGTCCCTCATCAATGGATGTGCTCTGCAGCACCTCCTGCATCTTCTGCGTCAGCCGCGCGCGATACTCTGCCAGTGTAACAGGGCTTCTCGCCTCAACCTTTTCCACAAGCGACAGAATCGTTGCCGCACGGGCGCGAAGATCAGCTTCCAGCGCAGCGCCCTCGGCAGCACGCATCGCAGAAAACCGCTCCAGCGCCTCGTCCAACACAGACAAAATATCCCCGGTGATCTGCTGCTCATCCTCCGGCTGCTTTTCCACCAGGAAGATATCGGAAAAGCGCGTGAGCGCCGTGACGGAAATGTCGTCCTGTACGCTGTAGTCCGCTGCGATTGCCCGCATGGCGGAAAGATAGCCCTCCAGCAGCGACCGGTTCAGGGAGATCTGTACGTCGCCGCCCTCGGCAGCGCCGGCAGAAATGAACACATCCACCTTGCCGCGTGAAATCTCCTGCTTGATGCGCGCTTTGACACTGTCCTCGGCGAACCCAAACACGCGCGGCAGTTTGACATTGGCATCGAGATAGCGGTTGTTGACGGAGCGGATCTCCACGGTAAACTCACGTCCATGCATGGTTTTCACCGCGCGGCCGTAACCGGTCATGCTTTTTATCAAGGCAGCTTCCTCCAATCCTTTGCAGTCCGCAGCCACTCGCAGCTGCAGGCGTCTAGTTATCCATTCTCTGACGATTCGGTCTTTGTCAGGGTCACTGCGATAGAATACTCACCGATCACACCCGCATCCGGATAGCCGTCGATATAAATCGTGACAGGAACCTGATAGGTGCCGGCCTGTGTGCAGTCGCTCATATCCGCCACCACGCGCAGACTGCTCGACGAAATCTTCGTGATATCCGATGCGCTTGCGCGAACCGTCACCTGCACGAGCTGCGTGACGCTGTTGGGCGTATAGCCATCGGGCGTGTTGATAAAGGCAATGTTCGTAGCGCGGATAACTGCCGTCTCTTTATTCTTGATGCGGATGGTAACAGTGGCCTGTTCCTCTCCGCTGACGTTTTTCGCGCCGTCAGGAATAACGATTGAGAACGGCAGAACCTCATTGCTGTTTTTGATCGAAGCCAGGTCAATGTTGCCCAGTACGATCTTGTTGAGCGCGTCCAGAACCGTCGAATCGCCCGAGATCGTGATGGACGAAGGATCAATCTCATACGAGACGTCCTTGCTGGTTGCGCCGCCGCCATCGATGAATTCCACATCCAACGGCACGGACTTGTGCTTGACGACATTCAATGTGACCTCGATGGTGTCGGTATTGGTCGTGAGCATCGACGTATCGACCGGTTCGCCGTTATCATCGAGCAGCGTGAACTGCAGCGAGTCGGTCACGGATTTATCCAGCTTGGTCCGGCTCATGGCCACCTGCGCGCACTTAATGGCCCCCACAACATCCTCGGGTCCTTCAACCATGACGGTCTCATAGTCAAAGCTTCTGCTGTCAAGCATATAGCCGTCAGCAATCTCAACGCCGGAAAAATCGCCCACAACCTCGACCGACTTGCTCACGAGCCGCTGTACGGTAAAGGAAATGGTACTTGGCCGACGGTCAAAGGTGGTAATCGCCGACTGCTGCACAGAGTTCGGCAGCGTCAGCTCATACGAAAGTGTATACTCTTTTGCACTTCTTACCTTGGATACATCCACAACGGCAACGATCTCGTCCCGATTCTCTTCCAGCTTCTTGAGGTCTGCGTTCTTTCCGGAAAAATGCGCCGTAACGGTGATATCCTTTCCCTCGGTGATGACGAGTCCCTGATCCTCGCGCAGAACCTCCTCGCCGGAAAAACTGACGGGAATATCGGTCAGCGTGGCATCGCGCTCAGGGTTGACGATCGTGACGACGTAGACCCACAGCAAAAACGCGGCCAGCAGCGATATGATCATGGTGATGAGTTTACTTTTCTTCATGGTGCAATCCCGTCCTCTTGGCAATCCGGTTTTTGACTCTGCCGAAAATGCCGCCTGAAACGCGCTCGGTGTTGTCGATGAGCTCGTTGGTCAGAAGCTTCTCCAGCGTCTGCGGCGCCAGGTGCCGCTTGAGCATACCGCCGATGGCGACGGAGATGGTTCCTGTCTCCTCGGAGACGATCACGACCACGGCGTCGGAGACCTCGCTCGTTCCGATGCCCGCGCGATGGCGCGTGCCCAGATCGCTTGACAGGTGCGTATTCTCCGACAGCGGCATCACGCACCCGGCAGCGGCCACGCGTCCTTGCCGGATGATGACCGCGCCGTCATGCAGCGAAGCCTTGGGGAAAAAGAGGTTCCTGAGCAGCTGCTCGGTCACGCGCGCATCGATGAGCGTACCAGTTTTGAAGTATTCCTCCAGCGAGACGTTGCGCTCAAATACCAGCAGCACACCCACACGCTCTTTCGACATGATCTCGCACGCGCTCACGGTGGCGGCAATGGCCATTTCCTCTGCGCTGCGGTTTGACGGAGCGTTCACAAGATTGATAAAGAAGCGGCTGCCCACCTTTTCCAGTGCGCGGCGAAGCTCTGGCTGGAACACAATGACCAGCGCGATCACGCCCATTTCAAGGATCCGTTCCAGAATCCAGTTCACGGCGTACATATTGAGAATATCCGTCACCCACGTGATAACCAGCAGCGCCAGAATGCTCACAGCAACCTTGGCCGAACTGGTGGAGCGGATAAGGCGAAGAACAGTATAGATAATAGAAGCGACAACCAGGATATCAAGGATATCCATGATGCCGATCTTTGGGAGTGCGTAGATGATATCCTGAAAAAACGAACGAATGGCTGTCATGCACATTTCTCCTGCCGATCTTGTACGTCTGCGTATACGCATACTTATAATCATGGGTATTATACTGCAAAAGAAGTCTGCGCGCAAGTGCCGCAGCGCAAAAAAGCCCCCGTTTATAATTTCTTCAAAATATCCGCCAACGCATCGATTTCTGCTTCTGTATTGAACGCAGAAACACTCACGCGCACTGTTCCGGTGTCAAAGCTGTCGGCGCTTCTGTGTGCCAGCGGTGCGCAGTGCAGGCCCGCTCGCACACATACGCCGCGCTCTGCCAGAAGCGCAGCCGTCCGCTCGCAGTCCTCATTGCCGCGCAAAAATGACACAACGCCCGTCTGATCGTGCCCATCAGAAAAGACGCGCACACCTTCCATTTGCGCCAGATGGCGGATCAATCGCTGCTGCAGCGCGCGCTCATGCGCCGCAATTGCTTCAATCCCCGTCTTTTCAACAAACCGCAGCCCTTCTTGCAGCGCGCAGATGCCGCAGACGTTCATCGTACCGGCCTCAGCTCGGTCGGGCAGAAAATCCGGCATTTGCATCAGCGCCGAAACGCTGCCTGTACCGCCCTCAATGAGCGTCTCAGGCAGCTGCCCACAGACCAGAATTCCCGTTCCCTGTGCGCCGTAGAGTCCCTTGTGACCCGGCATGGCAACAAACGCCGCGTGCAGCATCCTGAGCGATACCGGAAGAATTCCGGCTGACTGCGACGCATCAAGCACAAACGGCACGCCGCGTACATGGCAGATGTCCGAAATCTCCTGCACCGGCAGTACATACCCAAATACGTTTGACACATGCGTGCAGATCACTGCCTTTGTATCTTCCGTGATGGCCTCGTCAAATGCGCGCAATGTGTCCTCCGGCAAAAAAAGCTTTCTGCCTGCGACTACAGGCTCCGTTCCCAGTTTGTATAGCGGACGCACCACGGCATTGTGCTCAAAGCCGGATATCACCACCCGATCGCCACGGTGAACCAGCGTCTTGATGGCAAGATTCAGCGCGTGCGTGGCGTTCATGGTAAAGACGATGCACTCCGGCTTCGCATCAAACATCCGCGCAGCCAGTACGCGGCAGCCATATACCGCCTCATCGGCACGCACAGCGGCCGCATAGCCGCCTCGGCCGGGGCTGGCCAGTGTCTGCATCGCCGTTTTTACCGCCGCATAGACCTCCGGCGGCTTCTGCAAGGTGGTCGCGGCGCTGTCAAGATAGATCATAGCTCTGCCTCCTGACAAACGCCATTGGCAAAACACCGGTAAATCTGCACAAACGGTACGCCATACATGCGCAGCGCCTCAGCCGCGCGCGTACCGTCCTCCGCCTGCACGCGCAGAACATAGCCGCATCCCTGCACGGAAAGATTCTTGGGCGCGCGCTGCACAAGTGCCTCCATCATCAGCTGCTGTAAAACATTCCTGCCGCTCTGCGCCGCAGTGAACGAGCGGAATGTGAATGCATAAATAAACATAGAAGTATTCCCTCCCAGAATTATCGTATGCCTTTCAGTCGTTTTCTGTCACAGTTTCGCAAAATATCGGCATTTTTCCATTCAAACAGTTGACAAGCCATGCAATGTGTGTATAATAATTTCCAACAAGTTATGATAGAGGTTGCGAATGACATGAGTACGCTCCGTTTTCCGGCCGGCGCCGGGAGCTGAAAGGGGATTTCGCCGAAGGAGCCTGCGCAGCGCCTGATGTGCGGTTTCTGGGACGAAAGAGAATATCTTTCGGACTGTCACGAAAGTGGAGCGCTGTCATGTACGAAACATTCGCCTGTCTGTTGCGTCATGATGCTATCATGACGCATTTTTTTGAAAGGAAGCATCTGTATGGACTTCTATGCAACCATCTTCTCCCTTCTGCCGCCGATCATCGCCATCGCGCTGGCACTCATCACGAAGGAGGTCTATTCCTCCCTCTTCATCGGCATTTTTGTCGGCGGCCTGCTCTTTACCAATTTCAATCTGGTTGGTACCCTGGAGCATATCTTCGTCGACGGCATGGTGGGCTCCGCCCTGTCCGATGCCTATAACGTCGGCATTCTCGTCTTCCTCGTCATCCTCGGCATCATGGTCATCCTGATGAACCGGGCCGGCGGTTCGGCCGCGTTTGGCCGCTGGGCTGCGACGCACGTCAAGACCAAGGTCGGCGCGCAGCTGGCCACCATCGCACTCGGTGTTCTCATTTTTATCGACGACTATTTCAACTGCCTCACTGTTGGCTCCGTCATGCGTCCGCTCACAGACCGGCACGGTATCTCGCGCACCAAGCTGGCGTATCTGATCGACGCCACGGCCGCGCCCGTTTGCATCATCGCACCCATCTCGTCCTGGGCAGCAGCTGTTTCCGGTTTTGTTGACGGTGCCAACGGCCTGCAGCTGTTCATCAGCGCCATTCCCTATAATTTCTACGCAATTTTGACCATTGTCATGATGGTGACGCTCGCTGTGGGCCAGTTCGAGTACGGTCCGATGCGTCTTGCTGAAATGAGCGAACATCTCAATGAAAACGAGCGCAAGTATCACGCGAGTATCACCGGCGCAGACCCCAAAGAGGAAGAGGCGGTCAGTCCCCGCGGCACAGTTTTGCATCTGGTTCTGCCCATCATTGTGCTCATCGGCTGCTGCATCGTTGGCATGATCTACTCCGGCGGCTTCTTCACTGCCGGCGAAGAAGGCTACCTCAATTTCATCGTGGCGTTCTCCAACTCTGACGCATCGGTCGGATTGATGTTCGGTTCATTTGTCGCGCTGGTCTTTACCATTGTATTCTACCTCATCACGCGGGTTCTGAACTTCCGCGACTGCATGACTTCCATCCCCGAAGGCTTTAAGTCGATGGTTCCCGCCATCCTGATTCTGACCTTTGCCTGGACGCTGAAGGCCATGACCGACTCGCTCGGCGCGCGTGAATATGTCGCCGGTATTGTCGATGCCGTTGCGCACAACAACGCACTCATGAGTCTGCTTCCCGCGCTGGTATTTCTGGTGGGTTGTGGATTGTCCTTCGCCACCGGCACTTCCTGGGGCACGTTTGGTATCCTCATTCCGATCGTCGTTGACGTGTTCAACTCCAACCTCGGCAATGAGCTGATGATCATCGCCATCTCGGCCTGCATGGCGGGTGCCGTCTGCGGCGATCACTGCTCGCCCATCTCCGATACCACCATTATGGCCTCCGCCGGTGCGCAGTGTGAGCATATCGGCCATGTGTCCACGCAGCTTCCATACGCGTTGACCGTCGCAGGCGTGTCACTCGCGTGCTACATCCTTGCGGGCTTTATCCGCAGCTGGTACATCTGCCTGCCGCTTGGTATCGTGCTGATGGTTGCCACACTTCTCATCATCAAGACCTTTACCGCAAAAAAAGCCGCATAACCTTACATACTGAAAAAGCTGCGGGCAGCCAAGCTGTCCGCAGCTTTTTATGTCTCTTCCAATAAACACACCGCGTGTGCGGCAATGCCCTCCCCGGAGCCGGTAAAGCCAAGATGTTCCTCTGTGGTCGCCTTCACGCTCACCCGCGACAAATCCAGTCCCAACGCACCGGCAATATTTCTCCGCATATCGTCAATAAACGGCGCAAGCTTCGGCTTCTGTGCAATGACAGTTGCGTCAATATTGCTGATAGCGTAGCACGCAAGACGTGCTTTCACCTCGCGCAGAAGCATAATGCTGTCCGCGCCAAGATAGCGCTCGTCGTTGTCGGGAAAGAGCATCCCGATGTCGCCCAGTGCCGCTGCGCCCAGCAGCGCGTCCATCACCGCGTGCACCAGCACATCCGCGTCTGAATGGCCGTCGAGTCCCTTTTCATATGGGATGTTCACACCGCCCAGAACGAGCGCTCTTCCCGCCACAAGGCAGTGTACGTCATAGCCATGGCCGATCCTCATGCATTCCGCCTGCCTTTCAGAATCGCCTCGGCAAACGCAAGGTCGATGGGTGTTGTAATCTTTAGATTTTCTTCGCTTCCGTCAGTCAGCTGCACAGGCATTCCCAGTGCCTCAACGGCGGAGCAGTCGTCGGTGATGGAAAGCTTTTTGTTCTTCGCGTTTTCCAAAGCGCCGCACAACAGCGCATAATCAAATACCTGAGGCGTCTGCACGGCAAACAGCGTTTTTCTGTCGGGTGTCGCCTCCACTGCCCCGGTTGTCGACACTTTGATCGTATCCTTGACCGGGACGGCAGGTGCAGCCGCACCAAACTTTGCCGCCTTGGAGATGGTATTTGCGATGATGGTATCACTGACCAGCGGTCGCGCACCATCGTGCACCGCGACGAGCTGCGTCTTGTCCGACGCCTCGCGCAGACCGTTCATAACCGACTGCATCCGGTCGCAGCCGCCCGGCACGACCATGCGCACCTTTGAAAACGCCGCGGCAAGCTCGCTCATCTGCTCAAGCAGCTCCATGCGGGTAACAACGATGATCTCGTCTACCTGCACGGCGTTTTCAAATGCCGCGAGCGTGCGGCAGATGACCGGCACACCGGCCAGCTCCGTCATGATCTTATCCGTGCCGCCCATGCGCGCTGCATTGCCCGCGGCCACAATCACCGCCGTGCAGTACGGGTGATCCAGTGCGCGCCGCACGCGCAGCGCCTTGCGATAAATCTTGCTCAGCTCCATCATTTCAGCTCCTGTACGAGTTTTTTGAACGTCTGCCCGCGTACCATAAAATTCTTGAACTGATCAAACGCCGCGCACGCAGGTGACAGCGTGACAACATCGCCGGGCTGCGCGCAAGCCTGCGCCATTGATACCGCGCCGGCCAGAGTTTCGTTCTGCAGGATCTCCGGCAAGCCCGGTGCATATTCCGGTGCCGCCAAAACCGCCGCGCGGATCTTGTCTGCCGTCGCGCCGCAGAGGATCAGTGTCTTGACATGCGCGCAGATTTCAGGGCCGAGCACATCAAACGGGATATGTTTGTCGTAACCTCCCGCGATCAGAATGACCTTTTGATTAAATGCATGCAGACCGGCAATGGTGCGCGTGGGGCTGGACGCGATGGAGTCGTTGTAATAGCGCACGCCATGGAGCTCTCGCACCAGCTCGATGCGGTGCTCCACACCGCCAAAGCTTGTAGCCACAGCGCGGATATCCTCGTCGGACGCAAATCCCTCGACCGCGCAGGCCGCCGCCATATAGTTTTCAATATTGTGCACGCCCGGAATCCGGATGTCGGATGCGTCCATAATTTTTTCGCCGTTTCGCAGAATCTCTCCGTTTTGTAAGTATACGCCGTTTTCCGGACGCAGCATTCGGGAGAATTTTTCCACACGACCGGGAGCCGTGGCGGCAAAGCCGTTTGTGATGGCGTTGTCAGCGTTCACGATCAACTTGCCGCTTGCGTTCTGATGCAGATACACGTTCTGCTTTGCTGCAACATACTCGGCCATATCCTTGTGCATATCCAGATGATTGGGCGCAAGGTTCGTCACAACCGCGACGGATGCTGAACGCGTCATGGTCATCAGCTGGAACGAGCTCAGTTCCACCACCGCAATATCATCCGGCTGCATCTGATTTGCCTGCGGCAGAAGCGGACTTCCGATGTTGCCGCCCACCCAGACGCGCCGGCCGGCATGTTCGAGGATCTTTGCGATGAGCGTGGTCGTGGTCGTTTTGCCATCCGAGCCGGTCACGGCAATGATCCTGCACGGGCAGACCTCAAAAAACGCCTCCATCTCAGAGGTAATAACGGCCCCCTGCTTGCGCAGTTTCTGCAGCGCAGGGATTTCCGGATGCATCCCAGGTGTGCGAAAGACCACATCGGCCTGCATGCCATCAAGATATCCCTGCCCCACATGCAGCACGGCACCCAGCCGCTCCAGCTCCAGCACTTCATCGTCAAGCTGTTCACGCGGCGTTTTATCGCATGCACAGACGGATATCCCGCATGAGAGCAGCATCCGGATGAGCGGGCGGTTACTGATGCCGATGCCAAGCACCGCCACACGCTTTCCAGCGAGAGCGGCAAAATACTGTGAAACGAGTTCATTCATTGCATATGCCCCGCTTTTCTCCATGAAGTATGGTTATTATATCCTGCATACAGTCAAAATGCAATCCATTTGACAATCAGCGCAAGATAAAGTACAATAGCACCGCGACCGGGTCGGACAGTCGCGTGAACAGCGCCGAAAGGCCGTTCATGAGGAAAGTCCGGGCTCCACAGGGCAAGGATAACGGGTAACGCCCGCCGAAGGCAACTTCAGGAATAGTGCAACAGAAATATACCGCTGCGTCCGGCAAGTCCGAGCTCCCTCAAAAAACTGGGGGACCCCGCAAAACGAAGTTTTGTGGGGAAAGGAGTTGCAGCGAAATGGACGAGCTTTGCCGCTTGCGGCGAAGCGAGGGATATGGAGCATGCAACGATGTAGCAAGGGTGGAAAGGTGCGGTAAGAGCGCACCCGGTGGCTCGAGAGTGCCCACCGCTGTAAACTCTATCCGGAGCAACACCGCAGAGGAGACAAGGCTTGCCCGGCCGTCTCCGAGAAGGTGGCTGGAGCGCACCGGCAACGATGCGCCTAGATAGATGACTGTCGATTACAGAACCCGGCTTACAGACCCGATCGTAAGCAAAGCCCCGCAGGAGCATCCTGCGGGGCTTTGCTTACGCCGGTCGGATATATTGCGTATTGCTTCTGAGCCGTGAGCGTCATCTGGCTCGTCACCACGATCACCTACTTCGTAAAATCCATACAACTCAGCGCGCACAAAGCGCACTAAGTGCACAAAAACCCGCCGACAATGTCGGCGGGTTTTGTATCTCAGTTCGTCTCCAGCGCCACCTTGCCGCTATCCACAGTCACATGGATGGCGTGCAGCGGCTCGACAAAGCTCTCGATGATCCGCTGGGCGATGGGATCCTCCACATCCTTTTGAATGATGCGGCGCAGATTACGCGCGCCGTAGGCCACGGAGTACGATTTCTCCACCAGGTACGCCAGCAAACGCTCGTCCCAGCTAAAGTCGAAGCCTCTCTCGTTCAGCGATTGCTTCAGCTCACGCAGCATGATACCGGCGATGCCCCGGAAATTCTCCTCCGAGAGCTTGTTGAAGCAGATGACCTCGTCGACACGGTTGATAAACTCCGGCCGCAGGAATTCGCCAAGCGCTTTGACGGCCTTTTCCCTGCTCTGCTCCGTCAGCGTCCGGCCGAAGCCCACCGAGCCGTCCTTGCGGTCAGAGCCTGCGTTGGAGGTCATGATGATGACGGTGTTTTCAAAATTCACGACCCGGCCCTGTGCGTCGGTGATACGGCCGTCGTCAAGGATCTGCAGCAGGATGTTGAGCACATCCGGGTGTGCCTTTTCCAGCTCGTCAAACAGGATAACGGCATACGGACGGCGGCGGATCTTTTCCGTCAGCTGCCCCGCCTCGTCATAACCGACATAACCGGGAGGCGAACCGATCAGCTTGGATACGCTGTGCTTTTCCATGTACTCGGACATGTCCAGCCGGATCAGCGACTCAACCGATTCAAACAGCTCATTGGCAAGGCACTTGACCAGTTCCGTCTTTCCCACGCCGGTCGAGCCGACGAAAATAAACGACACCGGACGTTTTTTCGCGCTGATGCCCACACGGCTTCGGCGGATCGCGGCAGAAACGGCGCTCACAGCCTCGTCCTGGCCGATAATATGCTCTTTCAGACGCGATTCCAGATTCTGAAGCTGCTCAAACTCCTGCGCACGAATCTTGCTGGCAGGGATTTTTGTCCACAGCTCGATGATGCGGGCCAGATTATCAATCGTGAGCGCGGGCTTGGGTTCTTCCTCCAGCAATGCGATTTCCTTATCAAGCTGCAAATTACGGCTTCTGATCGTCGCCATGCGCTCGTAATCGGCCTGTGTTTTTTCCGCATTTTCCATGAGCATATTCAGCTCAAGGTCAAGATCCGCGTGCTCTTTTTTCAGCTCCTCCAGCCTTCCGATGGTCTTGTTGCGCAGATTCACATCCGAGCACGCCTCGTCGATGAGGTCGATGGCCTTGTCGGGCAGGAAGCGATCTGTAATGTAGCGTTCAGAGAGGATGACCGCCTGCCGCGCGATCTCGGGTGAAATCTCCACGCCGTGGAACGCCTCATAGTAGTGCGCAATACCGCGCAGGATCGCAATGGACTCCTCGATCGTCGGCTCATTCACAGTGACAGGCTGGAAGCGTCGCTCGAGCGCGGAATCCTTCTCAATATACTTGCGGTACTCGGTGAACGTCGTTGCGCCGATGACCTGAATCTCGCCGCGTGAGAGGGCCGGTTTCAGGATATTCGCCGCGTTCATTGACCCCTCGGCATCGCCCGCGCCGACCAGATTATGCACCTCGTCGATCACAAGAATGATGTTGCCGAGCTTCTTGACCTCGTCGATGAGGCCCTTCATGCGGCTTTCAAACTGGCCTCTGAACTGCGTTCCGGCGACGAGCGCCGTCATGTCCATGAGGTAGACCTCTTTGCTCTGCAGCTTATACGGCACCTGTTTTTCCGCGATACGCTGCGCAAGGCCCTCAGCGATCGCCGTTTTGCCGACGCCCGGCTCGCCGATGAGGCAGGGGTTGTTCTTCTGCCGGCGGTTGAGGATCTGGATAACGCGCTCGGTCTCGACCTCGCGGCCGACGATCTTATCCAGCTCGCCGTTTCTGGCCCGCTGCGTCAGATTCTGGCAGTAGGTATCGAGAAATTTATGCTTTTTGTTTTTCTGGCCATTAGGCTTCTCGCCGCGCGATTGCTGCTCAGAGCGTTCCTCTTTGCGCGCAGGCAGATCGTCGGCGCTGTTTGCCGCGTTCGCAAAGAGTTTGTTGAGGAACGGGAACGTGGCCGTCTGGCTGTCGCGGTCATCGTCATCATCCGCATTCTCCTCCGGCTCGCTGTTTGCCGCGGTAAGCATTCCCTCCAGGCCGTTCATTGCCTCGTTCATCTCGCCGTTCAGGCTTTCGATGTCCTCGTCGGTCAGTCCCATGCGCTGCATCATATCGTCCACTGGCTTCAGCCCCAGCTCACGCGCGCACTTCAGGCACAGTCCTTCATTCACGGTCTTTCCGTTTTCCAGCTTCGTGATAAAGATTACGGCAATATTCTTTTTACATCTGGAACAATAGGTAGGTTTCATGCAGGTATCTCCTTATCTGTCAGCAACCGCACGCTGCGCAGCTGCCGGCTTGGAACAATATCAGCGCCAGTATACCACAGCGCTGCGAAAAAACAAAACGCCAATTATCGGTGAAAGCAGCAACTTTTTACGGCACAAACAGCGTTCCCTGTCCGCTTCCGAGCAAAATCGCCGAACCATCGTCGCGCATCACCACATTGGTGGCGGAACCAGTGTTCTCCTGCTCGGCATACTGCTCGAGCGCGGCATTATAGATGGTCAGATTCTTCGCGGTCAGCACCGCGACATAGGCGCCGGCTGCGGACACGTCCAGAATCTGCGCGTCGGTTGAGAGCGAGCCGATTTCCTCGCCGTCAGTGCCCACCGTCACCACGCGGTAACGGTTTCCCGCCTTATACATATTCAGTGTCAGCGTCAAAAATCCGCTTCCGCCAAAGGAAAAGTCCTTGAGGTAGGCATCGTCATAGTCATATTTGCCCATCCGCTCGCCGCTCGATGTAAGATAGCTGATGCTGTTCTCGCCCACGGCGCAGAGCGTATCATTGTCCGTAAACTCCAGATCGTAGATCAGCTCATTTCCGAGCGATACGGTTTTCTCGATCTGGTCAGAATCTGTTTTCAGCAGAACAACACTGCTTTCATAGATGCCGCCGCTCTGACCCAGCGACACACAGGCAAGCGTTTTCGCGCCGCTCTTTACCGTGCACAGCGGCAAAAACTGGCTCGACGAGAGCCACCGGTAGATCATCTGCTGGCGTTCATTGTACACATACGCCACGGTTTTATACCCGCTCTCGGTCGAGACATAGCAAATGCTGCCATCCGGTGCTATATCCGCGTCAAAGATCGGCTCGGTGGTGGAGATGTTCAGCACTTCTCCCTTTGATGCATGCGCTGCAACAAGACCGTAGCCGCCCGCGTCATACGCCATGGCGTACTTACCGCCGCAATCAATCTGCGGCGCAGCCAGAGACGCAAGCACCGCCGCCTGCTCATCGCCCTTATCACTATACACACGCAGGCCGGACACCGACGCGATGGCCAGTGCTCCGTGCAGATCCGCATATTGGTTGGCACTGTGCGCGTCGAAAGTAATACGCTCGGACGCATTCTGGTTTTTCACGTCCAGATAGCGCACGAACCGCCGCACGGCGTCAAGATTCAGGCTGTCGCGGAACACATACAGCGCCACAAGCGCGCATACAAGAACCGCCAACAGCGCAAATGCCGCCACGCGCTTCGCCACACTGCCGGGCCGTTTCGTATTCAGTTTTGAAACATTATCCGACATCGAACGCTGCCTTTCCGTCATCATACCAGAGTTTCGTCATGTAAAGCCCACCCGGCGGCACCGTTGGGCCTGCGGCGGTGCGGTCGCCGTCGAGGAGTATCTGTCCGACCTGCTCGGGGGCAAATTTTCCTTCGGCGGCGTAAACCACCGTGCCCGCCATCGCGCGTGCCATATTATAGAGGAAACCATTCGCGCAGACTTTGAGCGAGATCAAATCTCCGTCGCGCTGCACGTCATAATAGTATACGGTGCGTACCGTGCTTTTGACCTCAGTGCCGACCGAACGTACGGCGGCAAAGTCGTGCGTGCCGACAAACTGCTGCGCGGCGCGCTGCATCACGCCTTCATCAAGGTGTTTGGGGTAAAACCAGGCGCGGTTGACATAAAACGGATCACGAATACGGGAGTTATAGATAAGGTAGGTATACTCCTTCCTTACGCAAGAGCCGATGGCGTTGAAGTCCTCGTGCACGTCCATCGCACCGGTAACGACAATGTCCTCCGGCAGATGGGTATTGAGCGCGTACGGAATCCTATCCGCAGGAATACGCGCGTCGGTGCGGAAATTTGCCACATAGACACGCGCGTGCACGCCCGCATCCGTGCGGCCGCAGCCGGTCATGTGCACCGGATGGCCCACCACCATGGCCGCAGCCTTTTCCAGCGTCTCGCCTACTGTGATCTGCGTTTTCTGCACCTGCCAGCCGTGATAGGCCGTGCCGAGATATTTCAGAATCAGCGCAATATTCCGCATACGTCCTCCAAAACAGCCTTACAGCCCGAATGTGCGCAGCACAACAATGAGCGCAATCAGCGCAAGTCCCAGCGCATAGGCCACATAGTCCCTCCCGGCATAGCGCAGCTGGTTCAGCCGCGTGCGGCCTTCACCGCCGTGGTAGCAACGGCACTCCATCGCAGTCGCCAGTTCATCGGCCCTGCGGAAAGCGCTGATAAAGAGCGGCACCAATATCGGCACCATCGCCTTGGCGCGGGCAATCAGGTCGCCCGATTCAAAATCCGCGCCCCTTGCCTTCTGCGCCGACATGATCTTATCCGTTTCTTCAATGAGCGTGGGGATAAAACGCAGTGCGATGCACATCATCATCGCCAGCTCATGCACCGGAACATGCAGCTTCTTAAGCGGTCCCAGAAGGTTTTCCAGTCCGTCTGTCAGCGCGATGGGCGACGTCGTATACGTCAGCATAAACGTTCCGGCCACCAGCATCGTGATGCGCAACATCATAAATATGGCGTTTCTTATGCCCTGTCGTGTGATCTTAAAGATCCAGAACTGCGCCACCACGTCGCCCTGCGAGTAAAACAGGTTCAGAAACGCCGTGAGCAGAATGATGAGCAGCAGCGGCTTCATGCCGCGCAGGATCACTTTCAGATGAATTTTTGATGTGGCGATGATCGATGCCAGCACCACGAGCACCAGCGCATAGGAGACGAACCATTTTGCCAGAAACAGCGCAATGATATACACGATCACCCAGACCAGCTTGGTACGCGGGTCAAGTTTGTGGATGACCGACGTACCCGGGAAATACTGGCCGAGCGTGATATCCTTAAGCATCGCGGCCGCCCCCTTTCAGCATGGAAAGCAGCTGCTGTGCACCCTGCTCCACCGTGAACACCGAACTGTCCACATCCGCGCCCAGCTTTTTCAGCTGCAAAAACACCTGCGTCACACGCGGCACATTGAGCCCCATCGAGACAAGCTCCTGCGCATGTGAGAAGACCTCTTCCGGGCTTCCGGACATGGCGGGTGCACCGTGATCCATGACGATGAGCCTGTCGACATTCGAGGCGATCTCCTCCATGCTGTGGCTGACCATGATGACGGCTGCGTTCTGCGCCTTCTGATAGTCGCGGATGTTCTGCAGGATACTTTGCCTGCCCACGGGGTCCAGACCTGCCGTCGGCTCATCCAGAATCAGCACATCCGGCTCCATAGCGATCACACCCGCAATCGCCACACGCCGCTTCTGACCGCCGGAGAGGTCAAACGGCGATTTTTCCATATTTTCTTTTTCAATGCCTACAAAACCCGCCGCGCGGTAGACACGCTCTCGGATCTCATCCTCAGAAAGGCCCATGTTTTTCGGCCCGAACGCGATGTCCTTGTATACCGTCTCTTCAAAGAGCTGGTACTCCGGGTACTGAAACACCAGTCCCACCTTAAAGCGCGTCTGGCGGGTAAACTTCGGATCCTTCCAGATATCCTCGCCGCCAAAAAACACCTTTCCTTCCGTGGGCTTCAGCAGCCCGTTCATATGCTGGATGAGCGTCGATTTTCCCGAACCGGTGTGGCCGATGAGACCCACAAACTCGCCCGGGGCAATGGAAAGGCTCACATTCCGCAGCGCCGCATGTTCAAACGGCGTACCGGGGCTGTAGATATGTGAAACATTTTGCAATTCGATGATTGGGGTCACTGGCTTGTCCTCCGATTCTTCGGGGTATGCTGCAGGCAGTCATAGATGACCTTCGCGCAGTCCTCCACGGAAAGCGCGCTGAGCGGCACATCAACGCCCGCCTGCCGCAGCCGGTAAAGCAGCTGCGTCGTTTCAGGCACACTGAGTCCCACGTTATCCAGCAGCTCCACCTGCGAGAAGACCTGCTGCGGCGTGCCGTCGGCAACAATCTTGCCGCTCGCCATGGCGACGACGCGATCGGCCAGCGCAGCCTCGTCCATATGGTGCGTGATGAGCACCACCGTGATCTTTGACTCGCGGTTGAGCCGCAGAATGGTCTGCAGCACCTCCTGCCGGCCACGCGGATCGAGCATCGCCGTCGGTTCGTCCAGCACGATGCACTTCGGCTGCATGGCGATCACACCCGCGATGGCGATGCGCTGCTTCTGACCGCCCGAGAGCAGATGCGGCGCGTGCTTGCGGTATTCATACATACCCACGGCCTTGAGCGCGTCGTCCACGCGTGTACGGATCTCATCGGACAGCACACCGAGATTCTCAGGCGCGAAAGCCACGTCCTCCTCAACGACGTTGGACACGATCTGATTATCGGGATTCTGAAATACCATGCCCACCTGCTGGCGGATAGCCAGCAGCAGGTTTTCATCCAGCGTGTCCATCCCGTAGACGTGCACACTGCCGCCCAGCGGCAGCAAAATGGCGTTAAAATGCTTGGCCAGCGTCGATTTGCCGCAGCCATTGTGGCCAAGCACCGCGACAAAGCTCCCCTGCTCGATGGAAAGATCGAGTCCCTGAAACACCTGAATACCCTCGCGGCCATCGGGATTGGGGTAAGTATAGACCAGTTTCTTAACCGTAATTGCCTGATTTTCCATGCGCAGCCTCTATTCTCTCGTCCATCTGCCCGTGCTGCCGCACGGAAGCGCCAGGCCGCTGTCGGTCACAGGCAGCCCCAGCTCGTCGCAGTCTGTGTGCCCGCCGAAACGTGTGGAAACGATAGTATTGAGCAGATACCCCAGAACTGACGGTGCCAGCCCCGTGGTATACGAATTGATAATAATGAACAGCGGATTGTCGGACAGCACGCGGCTGACCAGCTGGACGAACGGATACAGATTTTCTTCCAGCTTCCAGATTTCGCCCGATGGCCCGCGGCCGTATGACGGCGGGTCCATAATGATGGCGTCATATGTTCTGCCGCGGCGGATCTCCCGCTCGACAAATTTCGCGCAGTCGTCCACGATCCAACGGATGGGCCTGTCTGCCAATCCGGATGCGCGCGCATTCTCCTTGGCCCAGGCGACCATGCCCTTTGCCGCATCAACGTGACAAACGCTCGCCCCGGCAGCCGCTGCAGCCAGCGTCGCGCCGCCCGTATAGGCGAACAGATTCAGAACCTGTATGGGTCTTCCGGCGCCGCGGATACGGTCCATAATGAAGTCCCAGTTCGCTGCCTGCTCGGGAAACACGCCCGTGTGCTTAAAATTCATGGGCTTGACATTGAAGGTCAGCTCGCCATACCGCACCTGCCAGACCTCCGGCAAACGCAGATTCGACCACTTTCCGCCGCCCGAAGAGGATCGGGAATATATAGCGTCGTAGTTTTTCCAGAGCGGATCGCTTTTCGGTGTCGACCAAATGACCTGCGGATCGGGCCGCACGAGCACATACTTTCCCCAGCGCTCAAGCTTTTCACCGCTGGAGGTATCGATCACCTCATAATCCTTCCATTGATCAGCTAACCACATAGTTCTCTCCAGTTACTCTCTTTCATTGATTACGGATTCGCCGTATCCATACCGCTGTGATCCGACCAGCCGTCGTTCTCGCTGCCGCTTTGATCACGGCCGCCGAGCAGATCGGAGATCCAGTCGCTCATCTGTTTATCCTCTTCCTCGTCCTCGGGCAAATCGTCCTCGTCGTGGATATAGCACTCGACGCTGATGGCATCCACGTCAGGCGATACGGCTGGATAGTAGCCTGCGGGCACCTGCACGGAAGACAGCACATACGCCTGATCAAGCACCACAATCCCGCGCAACGGGAATGCTCTGACCAGATCCAGCAGGCCCACCTCATACGTCTCGTTGCCCTCAACCAGTGCGCAGTATTCGTTGGCCACATGGTCGGATTCCTTGCAGATATCCACCATTTTGTGCACATTGCAGCTCTGCGTCGGCACATCATAAAGACTCAGCTGCATCTGAATGACGCAGTTGCCGCGCGGATCGGCATAGCACGCGTCGGTGGGGAGCAGTCCGCTCTCGCTGCAAACCGTACACTCGACCACATTGGTCGGCCGTGCAAACGGCTTGTCGGCAAGACCGTCATGCACCTGCTCCATGACCTTCTTCCACAGTACGATGGCAGGATTTGTCGTCGAATCCGTCAGGACGACCTCCTCCGGGTCATCATAGCCGCACCAGACCACTGCCGTGTAATACGGCGTATAACCGGCAAACCAGCGGTCAAAGTCGCTGGTGGTCGTGCCGGTCTTTCCGGCCACGGTCATGCCGCTCAGCTGCGCAGCGGTACCGGTGCCATAGGCCACGGTGTTTTCCAGCATATCGTTGATATACCACGCCGTCATGTCCTTCATGGCCACATGCGACGACTGTGTGTTATCCAGAACAACCTGTCCGCTGGCGTCGACAACTTTGGTATACGTCCGTGCCTCACGGTAGACGCCTTCGTTGGCAAACGTGGCGTAGGCCGCCGTCATTGCGCGCACGGTCACGCCGTTCGTCAGTCCGCCCATCGCCATGGGCGCAAGGTTTGCGTCGGAGAGCACCGCACCGCTTGCAGTCACATAATCCGACACCAGCGTGCTCAGGCCCATCTTATCCTTGGCAAACGTATAGCAGTATTCCGGTGTCATCTCGGCCGCCAGTTTGACAGGCACGGTGTTGAGCGACTGGCACATGGCCTCGTTGATAGTCACAAGGCCGCGATACGTCGAATCCGAGTTCTTCGGCCAGTAGGAATCGTCAGTAAAGGAGTAGGGTGTGTCGTCATAGACGCTGGCAGGCGAAATGAGCCCCAGCTCCAAAGCCGGTGCATAGATTGAGACAGGCTTGATGGTCGAGCCCGGCGAGAGATAGCTCTGCGTAGCGCGGTTCCAGGTGAGGCTTCCCTCTTTTTCTCCTACGCCGCCTGCCATTGCAATCACGTCGCCCGTTTTATTGTCGCACACGACAATGGCCGACTGCAGCTGCTGGGAGCTTGCCGTATTCGGGATGTTGGAAAGATCCTGATACACCTTGTCCACAACCGCCTGCACGTCGGGATCATACGTGCTGTAGATCAAGTATCCGCCGGTCATGATCATCTTGTAGACAATATCGTATTCATACCCGGTCTTTTCGCACAGATCGCTGACCACGTCGCGGATGACCTGATCCTCAAAATAAGAATAGTATTCCTCGCTGCCGTCAGTGTTCCTTTCGCCGCTGGTGTTGCGGAAAACCAGTTCCTCGGCTACAGCCGCGTCATACTGCTGCTGGTTGATATAACCCTGATCGAGCATCTGATAGAGGATAATCTCCTGCCGCTCCTTATTCTTTTCGGGATTGATATATGGGTCATAGATCGAGGGGTTGTTTGTAATGCCGATGAGCGACGCGCACTCGGCCAGATCCAGCTCCTCCACATTCTTGCCGAAGTAGACCTGCGACGCCGACTGCACGCCTGAGCAGTTTTCACCCAGCGCGATGATATTGAGATACAGCTCCATGATCTCTTCTTTGGTGTGATCCTTTTCAAACTCCAGCGCAGTGAAGATCTCCACGAGTTTTCTGCGAACGGTGATCTCCTTGTTGCCTGTGATATTTTTGATGAGCTGCTGCGTGATGGTCGAGCCGCCGGCACTGCCGTTGCCGAAGAACATGCCCACGCACGCTTTCATCGTCGTCAGCCAGTCCACGCCCTGATGGTCGATGAAACGCTTGTCCTCGATGGCGATGCACGCGTGAATCAGATTTTTCGGCAGATCCTCATATTGAACCCAGGTGCGGTTGGCGCCGCCGTAGAGCTTCTGCAAAACGACGTCCTGCCCCGTTTTTGGATCCTCGTAATAGATGACAGAGGTCTGATCGAGTGAGAAGCCCTCGATGGAAAAATCGACCTGCTGAGAAAGATCATTCTTGAAATACAGCGCAAACAGGCACGTAAAGATCAGCGCTGTCAGGAAACACACCAGCAGTATCGTGCCGAATACCTTCCCGATCACGCCAAATACGTGTCTTGCGCGGCCGGAACTGCGCTCGGGTGTTCTGTTTTCTCGCTCAGACATAAGCTTCCTCCCTGCATAACGGACAAAACCGGCGCATACGCCCATTGGGCATACTGCGGACAGTATACTTTTTTCCTAATATCGTATTATATCATGGCTGTCAATTATTTTGGGAATAATTTGTGAATATCATTCTTTCGTGTCTCGAAAAGAGTTTGCGCCCGTTGTATGCCGCGCATACAGCTATGAAAAACGGACATACTGAGCTTGGGAGCTGATGGCGTATGCGGGCGCATTTTGAAAAGACGATACTCATATTGTGCTGTTTGCAGCTGTGCAGTTCGCTGTATTTTCTGCAGCTGCGCCGCGGGCGCGTATGCTGGTATGACGCGCGGCAGTCCTGCTGGCACGAAACGGACACCTCTGCCGGGGCTCTTTTGCCGCAGGACCGGGCACTTTTGTCCGGCGGTCTTGCGTTTGATTCACATGCCGCACTCACGCGCGCGCTGGAGGATTTTTGTTCCTGAGCCCGCTGCGCGCATTTTCCTCTTGATTTTGCATCCGACTGCGATTAGAATAGAAGCAAGAACACAGGCAGAACGGAGGCTGGCTATGAGCGAAGAATACGGATCAGATTTTATCTCCATCACGGATGAGGACGGCAAGGAATATGAGCTTGAGGTTCTGGCGGAGCTGGAATATGAGGGTAACCGTTATCTTGCTCTTGTACCCGCCGGCGAAGATGACGATGAGGAAGAGCTCGAAGTCAGTATTCTGAAGTCCGTTGAGGAAAACGGTGAGCCGCTGCTTGTTACCATCGACGATGACGACGAGCTGGAGGCCGTTTATCAGGCGTTGATGGATCTCATCTATCAGGACGAAGAGACGCTCGATTCATAACCGGATCAGGATTTCCTGCGGGGTGCGTGACGGGTCCACTTAAACCCACATTATAACGAAGGGATGCTGTACTTCTGCAGCCGATTGCAGGCCTCCCACCCATGCTCTGACATGGTGTGGATGTTGGAAGCAGTGAAGCTGTGGAGAGGCAACCCACCTGCCCTTGCGTGCAGGTTATAATTGGATTCGCACGGCCTTCGCGGGGTCATAGCGCAAGCCCGTTTTGGGTTTGCGCTATTTGTTTTTTCTGCGTGTACTTGAACCTTCTATGCCGCAAAAGAGGTTATTTATGAACTTTTTTCAGAAACGGAAAAACGCACTTGCAACTACAGTGGTTTTTCGTTATAATACGCTATGAATCGCTTTTTGCGAAAACAAGCACTATGAGAGGACTGATCCTGAAATGAGCGCATCCCGCGAAAAGAGCAAGCGCAAGGCGGAGGCGGCCAACCCCGTACCCGCTGCCAAACAGAAGAAAGGTATGAGCAAGAGCCTGAAAACGGCGCTTGGCATTGTGTGCGCGGTACTTGTAATCGCAGTTGTCGTGTTCTTCACCATGCTGACCACCGGCTTCTTTGAGCAGCATACCACCGCTGCCGTTGTCAACGGCCACAGCATCACACCGGCAACTTTGAACTATTACTATCAGACTGCATATCAGACCCTGTCCAACCAGATGGGCGATTTCCTCAGCTACATGATCGATTCCGAGACCCCGCTGGACGAGCAGTATTATGATGAAGAAGCCGGCACCACATGGGCAGACGTCCTGACGGAGCAGGCGCTGACGAGTGCAAGCTCTACCTACGCCGTTTATGACGAGGCACTGGCCAACGGCTTTACGCTCACCGACGAGGACGAGGCCAACATTGATTCCACAGTCTCGATGTATGACTACTATGCCACTGCCTACGGCTATGGTTCGGCTGACGCATTCCTGGCCGCACAGTACGGCACGGGCTGCAACACAAAGAACTACCGTGATTATCTGGAGGTCAACACGCTGGCCGGCAATTATGCCCAGCATGTGAACGACAGTTTCACCTATTCTGCCGACGATCTCAAGGCCGAGTATGAAGCAGACCCTTCCCAGTATGACACAGTGAACTACCGCCTGTTCACCATCACTTCCTCCATGTTCGAGGAAACCGACGATGAAGATGCCCTGAAGCAGCAGCAGGAGCAGATGGCCAGTGAAATGGCTGCGGCCGCACAGAACAACGAGGCCGCATTCATTGCTTCTGCGCTCAAAAATGCCTCTGAATCTGCCAAGGAATCGTATCAGGACGAAAGCTATACGCTTCGCACGGGCAACGGCTACGCTTCCTGCCCGGAAAGCCTTGCCGACTGGCTGTACGATACCGCCCGTCAGGAAGGCGATACCACCTATGTAGAAAATTCGTCCGGTTACTATGTAGCCTACTTCATCTCCCGCGACAACAACGACTATGGCATGCCCAATGTCCGTCACATTCTGATCTCCGTCAGCGACACCACCGATGAAGAGGCTATGGCCGAAGCGCAGGCCAAGGCTGAGGATATCCTGACACAGTTTGAAGCCGGTGAGCAGACCGAGGACGCATTTGCAGCCCTGGCGCAGGAAAACTCTGCTGACAACGCCGAAGCAGGCGGTCTGTACGAGAACATCTATCCGGGTCAGATGGTCGACGCGTTTAACGACTGGTGCTATGATCCGGCGCGTCAGGTCGGCGACACCGGCATCATCCAGACGAACTACGGCTATCACGTCATGTACTTCTGCGGCCGCGGCGATAATCTGCGTGACTATCTGGTAGAATCCGCACTGCGCGAAGCCGACTATACCGCATGGAACGATGCCGTTACAGCGGATGCTGCATACACGACAAACAGCCTCGGCATGCACTTTACCACCAAGTAACATTGGAACCCCGCAAAAGCTGCCATCCGGCAGCTTTTGCTTTATGGAGCTGATGAGAATGCAATTTGAACGTGAGATCATGCTTTTGGGCGACGACGCGCTTGCACGTCTTACACGCGCGCATGTTGCCGTGTTCGGTATCGGCGGCGTAGGCAGCTTTATTGCCGAAGCGCTTGCGCGCGCAGGCGTCGGCGAACTGACCCTTGTGGACAACGACGTGGTAAGCGAATCCAACATCAACCGTCAGCTTGTCGCGCTGCACTCGACTGTCGGCCGGTACAAAACCGACGTCATGGCTGAGCGCATCCGTGACATTAACCCTGCATGCACCGTGCATGCCCTGCCGGTCCTCTATGAAGAAGCGAACAAAGAGCAGTTCTTTCGCATGGGCTTTGACTATATTGCCGACGCCATCGATACCGTTGCCTGCAAAACCAGTCTCATTGTAACGGCACTCGGGCGCGGCGTTCCCATCATCAGCTCCATGGGCACGGGCAACCGACTCGATCCCACAAAATTCTGCATCACGGACATTTCCAAAACGTCCGGATGCCCACTTGCGCGTGTCATGCGCAAAACGCTGCGCGACAGGGGCATTCATCATCACACGGTGCTCACCAGCACCGAGCTTCCCATAAAGCCGGCGCCTGCTGCAAATCTGCCGGACGGTAAGCGCAGCGTCCCGGGCTCTGTTTCATGGGTGCCGCCATGCGCCGGAATGATGATCGCCGGCTATATCGTCCGCCAGCTCATTCAGGGCGAACACGCATAAAATATCCCTCCGCCGCCAAACTAGGTGTGCGGAGGGATCTGTATGCAAGACACAAAAATACCTGTCCTGCCGTGCCTTCTGGCAGGCGCAGCAGCGGGGTTTATCAATGGCTTCTTTGGCGCGGGCGGCGGGATGGTTCTTGTGCCGCTGCTCATCCGGGCAGCGAAACTGCCCGACAAAACAGCGTTTTCATCCGCCATTGGCGTCATTCTGCCGCTATGCCTGGTGTCCATTGCGGTCTACGCGGCGCGCGGCATGCTGCCGCTGCGCGAGGCGCTGCCGTATCTCATCGGCGGCGCGGCAGGCGGCTTGCTCGGCGGTCTGCTCTTCAAAAAAGTCAGCGCGCGCTTTCTGCATATCGCGCTGGGCGTTCTGATCGTCTTCGGCGGCGCGAGGCTGCTGCTATGCTGAAATTTCTCATTGCCATCGCCGCGGGCCTTGTTTGCGGCGTGTTATCGGGCTTCGGTATCGGCGGCGGAACGCTTCTGATGGTATGGATGACCGCACTCATGTCTATGGAGCAGAAGATCGCACAGGGCGTGAACCTTCTCTACTTTCTGCCCACAGCTGCAGCGGCGCTGATTCTGCATGCGAAAAACCGCGTACTCGTCTGGCGGGCCATTGTTCCTGCCGCCATTGCTGGCTGCGCCACAGCCGTCCTCGGCGCACTGCTGGCTGCGCATGTTGACACTGAACTTCTTCGCAAGCTTTTTGGCGGCTTTCTTGTGCTGGTGGGGCTGAGCGAAATCTTCTGGAAGGGCAAAAGAACGGGAAAGACCTAGTCTGCCATGCGGTAGGCCTTGTCAAAAAATTCGTAATACGGCATCAAAAAGGCGAAGCCCTCTTCAATCACACCCACCAAATCGTGCGAGTAGCACAGATCATCATATTTGCGCTCACACGACAGGCTGATATACTTCTTATTGTACCATGCGCCAATACGCTCGTCCGCGTGCCCTTTTGCCCGGGCGTAGCTTTCGCCCTCGAGCTGAAACACATCCTGCTGCTCAAACCGCCGCGCCAGATCGTCGAATGCTTCCGGTGCAAGATCTATCATTTTGCGGTACCGCGCGGCGACTGCGGGCGTTGCCCAGTTGCCCATACCGTAGCCATAGCCGCCGCACCCCAGTTCAAACCAGAAGCACGGCGATAGCTCGCGCGGCCCGATCTCGTTCTGGAATGAAAACCAGATGTGATCCTTGAGCGGTCCTTTTCCAAACAGCCTGCGCGCGTCGCGGTAGATGCGCGAGATATGCATATTCAGTCCCAGCTTCGGATACTGCTCGGTGAACCAGTCGTACAGCTCGTTTGCCAGCTCCTTGGTGGGATTCATGATGACGTCGGCAAATTCCTGCTTGCGCGGGGCAAACCACTCACGGCTGTTGTTGAACCGGATCTGCCAGAAAAAATCGACCGTTTTGTCGCTGTAGCCTGTAAACATTCTCGTTACTCCCTGTTTAAGCGCAGATAGGAAAGATATCCCTCGAGGATCAGCGACGCCGCCACGGCGTCGACCGTATTCTTGCGCTTTTTTCCGTGATAGTTCTGTTGGGACAAAATCTGGTGCGCCTCGATGGTCGTGCGCCGCTCGTCCCATAAGATAACCGGCATGCCACACGTTTGCTCCAGCTGCGCGGCAAACGCCCGGTAACGCTCGGCACGCGGCCCTTCCGTGCCGTCCATGTTGCGCGGAAAACCCATCACCAGCCGCTCCGGCCGCTGCTTTTGCACAAGCTCTGCGATTATCTGCGCCGTTTTCTCCGGATCGCGCGAAAAGACGACCTCCGTCGAACCCGTCAGCATTCCAAGCGCATCGGAAACAGCCACACCTGTGCGTGCGTCGCCGTAATCTATCGCCATGACCTTCATCTTGTTACCTCTTTGTTTCGGATTTTTCAGTATTATAGCATTTCCGCGTCCGGCAGGCAAGTTTCCGTTCATTTTTCTATCTTTTTTATAAAAAACAGTTGACCGCGCGGCCCTTTTATGATAGGATATCATCACCTGTGAAAAGGGCTCTTTTTTTGCGCCCATTTTCAAACTGCGGATTGCGCCATTGTAGTTTCGGCGCAAAGCTAAATTTCTGTATAGCCGCAGGGATACAGGGAGGCAATTAGTTAAGGAGGTGCCGATCATGCGCGTGAAAATCACACTCAGATGCAGCGAGTGCAAGCAGAGAAACTACAACACCATGAAGAACAAGAAGAATGACCCTGACCGTCTTGAGATGAAGAAGTATTGCAGATTCTGCAAGAAGCACACGGTTCATAACGAGACGAAGTAAGGCAATGCCGTGCGCGTTGCAGAAAGGGTGAACAACATGGCAGAAGCGAAAAAGGAAAACATTTTCGTCCGTGCCGGCAAGCGGATCAGCCGCTGGTTCCGTGAAATGAAGAGCGAGCTGAAAAAAGTTGTTTGGCCGACGAAGAGCCAGATGATCAACAACACCGTCATCGTTCTGGTGAGTGTTCTGATCGTTGGTATTTTCATCTGGGTATTTGATGCTGTCGGCGGTGTCGTGGTTAACGGTATCATTACCCTCATCAAAGGTTAAGGTAGGATCATGGCGGAAGCAGCAAAATGGTATGTCGTGCATACCTATTCCGGCTATGAGAATACCGTCAAGGCCACCATTGAAAAGACGATCGAAACGCGTCATCTTGAAGATCTCATCCACGTAGTCTCCATCCCCATGGAAACTGTGACCGAGATCACCGACAACGGCCCGAAAACGTATGACCGCAAGGTTTTCCCCGGCTATGTGCTTGTGAAAATGATCATGTCCGATGAGGCGTGGTACATCATTAAGAACATCCGCGGCGTGACAGGTTTTGTCGGCTCGGGCAGCAAGCCCACGCCGCTCACCGAAGACGAGGTGCTGCAGCTGGGTGTCGAGAAACACGAGATTGTCGTCGCCTATTCCGAAGGCGACAGCGTCAGGATCGCCGACGGCCCGCTGACAAGCTTTATCGGTGTGGTCGACATGGTGGACATTGAAAAGAACAAGGTTCGCGTCATTGTTTCCATGTTCGGACGCGAAACGCCCGTCGAGCTCGAGCTCGATCAGGTTGAACTGGTCAACCAGTAATTTTGACCGCAAGTTGGTCAGAACGTGGGAGGGGCATCGCCCCGCCAGACATACGCATTGCGTATCACCACATCTATTCAGGAGGTGCTTATCATGGCACAGAAAGTAACAGGTTATATCAAGCTGCAGATCCCGGCCGCGAAGGCAACCGCTTCGCCCCCCGTTGGTCCGGCTCTCGGCCAGCACGGCGTTAACATTTCCCAGTTCATCAAGGAATTCAACGAGCGCACCAAGGATCAGGCCGGTTTCAAGATCCCGGTCATCATCACGGTCTATGCCGACCGCAGCTTCACCTTCGTCACCAAAACGCCCCCTACCCCCACCCTCATTCTGAAGGCTCTGGGCATTGAAAAGGGTTCCGGCGTTCCCAACAAGGACAAGGTCGCTACCATCACTAAGGCGCAGATCAGAGAAATCGCGGAAAAGAAGATGCCCGATCTCACTGCCAATACCATCGAGGCTGCCATGAGCCAGGTCGCCGGTACCTGCCGCAGCATGGGTATTGTTGTCGCCGACTAATTCTAATTGCTTGACCGAGGATCACTCGGCACACGGCCGAGCCTCGTAAATCGTGGGAGGATTATTCCGAATCACCACTAAGGAGGATATTACATTGTTCAGAGGTAAAAAATATAAAGACAGCTCCAAGCTGATTGACCGCAGCGTGCAGTACGATGTAAACGAAGCGCTGGATCTGGTTGTGAAGTCCGCTACCGCCAAGTTTGACGAGACCGTTGAGATCCACGTCAAACTCGGCGTCGACTCCCGTCACGCTGACCAGCAGGTTCGTGGCGCCATCGTTCTGCCCAACGGCACCGGTAAGACCCGCAAGGTTCTGGTATTCGCCAAGGATGCCAAGCTCGACGACGCGCTGGCCGCAGGCGCCGATTATGCCGGCGGTATGGAACTGGTCGAGAAGATCACCAAGGAAAACTGGTTCGATTTCGACGTTGTCGTCGCTTCGCCTGACATGATGGGCATTGTCGGCCGTCTTGGTAAGGTACTCGGCCCGAAGGGCCTCATGCCCTCTCCCAAGGCTGGTACCGTGACGCCCAACGTCGCTGCTGCCGTCAAGGAGATCAAAGCCGGTAAGATCGAGTATCGTCTTGACAAGACCAACATCATCCACTGCCCCATCGGTAAGGTTTCCTTCGGTACCGAGAAGCTGGCTGAGAACTTCAACGCTCTGATGGGCGCTGTCATCAAGGCCAAGCCCGCTGCCGCCAAGGGCCAGTATATCCGCAGCTGCACCTTGGCTTCCACTATGGGCCCCGGTGTCAAGGTTTCTACCGCCAAGCTGTAAAAAGCGCTTGACAATTTCAGTTTTTCTGCTATAATAGCAAAGCTGCCAAAGACAGCAGGAGGCATCATGCCGTAATGAGTTTCTCATCCTGCCGAGGTATCGCGTAATGTAACTCATTATGTGTCCTCATGTCTTTCGGCATGAGGACACTTTATTTTATCGGAGGTGACACAAATGCCCAACGCAAAGGTACTGGAAAGCAAAAAGGCGATCGTTGATGCACTGGCCGAAAAGCTGCAGAATTCCACTTCTGCCGTTTTCGTCGACTACAAGGGCATCACTGTCGCACAGGATACCGAGCTTCGCAACAAGTTCCGTGAAGCAGGCGTAGAGTACACCGTTGTCAAGAACACCCTGACCAGATTTGCCGCCAACAAGGCCGGTTACAATCAGTTCGATGAGCTGCTCAATGGCACGACTTCTATGGCCTCTACTTCCGGCGACCCCATCGCTCCGGCTCGTATTGTGTGCGAATTCGCCAAGAAGAACAAGAACATCGTGAAGATCAAGGGCGGCTTCGTGGAAGGCACCGTCATGAGCGTCGAACAGCTCATGGGCTTCGGTGAACTGCCCAGCAAGGACGCGCTCGTGGCTCAGGTTCTCGGCACGTTCCTGGCTCCCATTTCCTCTCTCGCATTCGTTCTGGATCAGATCCGCATCCAGAAGGAAGGCCCCGCTGCAGAAGCTGCTGCAGAATAATCTTACAATAAACTTACATTTAGGAGGATATTACAATGTCTGAAAAGATCGCTGCTCTGATTGAAGAAGTTAAGGGTTTGACCGTTGTTGAGCTGGCTGAGCTCGTCCATGCGCTCGAGGATACCTTCGGTGTCTCCGCTGCTGCCGCTGCTGTTGCTGCTCCTGCTGCCGGCGCTGCTGCTGCCGCTGAGGAAGAGAAGACCGAGTTTGATGTCGTTCTGAAGGCCGCTGGCGCCAACAAGATCGGTGTCATCAAGGTTGTCCGTGCTCTGACGGGTCTGGGCCTGAAGGAAGCCAAGGAGATCGTCGACAATGCCCCGAAGACGCTGAAGGAAGCTGTCTCCAAGGACGAGGCCGAGAAGATCGCTGCCGAGCTGAAGGAAGCTGGCGCCGAGGTCGAGGTCAAGTAAGTTTTTCTCACAGCCAAAAGACTGCCGCATGAAGTTGCGGCAGTCTTTTTTTGTCAGATCAACAGCGTCAGCACCCGGCAAAGCAGCACGCCCACTGCCGTTGGCAGTACAACCGAAGCGATCGTCCACTTGACGCTTCCCGTCTCTTTTTTGATAGTCAGTACGCTTGTGCTGCACGGCCAGTGAAACAGAAAAAACACCATTGTACAGAGAATCATCCGCAGCGGCCATCCATCCGGCTCCCCTGCGCCAAGCGTAATCATCATCGGCAGCACCAGTTCATTCGCCGGAAACCCCATAAGAAACGCCAGCAGAATTGCTCCGCTCATTCCAAGCCACGCGCCAACCGGCTGAAAAACGCCGGCCAGCCAATATGCGCATGCTGCTTCACCGGCGGGAATATGCAGCATACACCAGATGATGAGCCCAGCCGGAGCCGCCACCATTACCGCCCGCCCGAGAACATACAGCGTCCTGTCGAGGATCGCGCGAATGATTACGCGTCCGATGTTCGGCTTTCTCAGCGGCGGCAGTTCCATCACAAACGACGACGGCATGCCGCGCAGAGCTGTTCTGCTGAGGAGCAGCGATGCCAAAAATGTCATTGCCACCCCGGCAAGCACGCATCCGGTCAGAACGGCAGCTGAAAAAAAGCTGTTTCCCCTGCCGCCCATCAGCGCGCAGCCCAGTACGATCAGCGCCGGGAACCGTCCGTTGCACGGCACAAAGCAGTTTGTGAGAATGCCGATCAGCCGCTCGCGCGGCGAGTCTATGATCCGGCATCCCACGACACCCGCAGCGTTGCAGCCAAAGCCCATACACATGCTGAGCGCCTGCTTGCCGCACGCGCCGCAGCGTGCAAAGCCTGCGTCCAGCAGAAACGCCACGCGCGGCAGATATCCCACGTCCTCGAGCAACGAAAACAGAGGAAAGAAAATCGTGATCGGCGGCAGCATCACAGCCACGACGCGCGCGGTGGTCGCGTACACGCCGTCCAGCAGTGCAGACGATAGTATCTGCGGCAAGCGCATTGCATCCGCTGCACGCCACGCAAGCCTCCCCAGCGCATCAAAGACGTACTGCAGCAGCTGTGAAGGCACATTTGCCCCCTCGATTGTCAGCCAGAAAATTATAAGCAGTCCCAGCATCAATATGGGAATGCCGGTCAGTTTTCCGGTCAGAATCCGGTCAAGTTTCTGCTGCCGCCGATTATATGCGCTGTCGCCGCCGCATACGGCTGCGCCGGCAAGCGCTTCTGCCCTGCGAACAAAGCACTTTGCTGCTGTGTCTGCCTGCCGCTGCGTTCCATTTTCCAATAGCTGCAGCAGCGGCTGCCCACCATATTCCTGCGTCTCATGCGTCTTTGGATGCGGCTGCTCAAAGCCGTCAGTGACGCTGCGGATACGCTCAAGGAGCCCGGAAAGTCCCTCTCGCTTTCCTGCGGCCGTACCGACAACCGGTACGCCCAGCAGCCGTTCCAGTGCGCGCAGATCAATCGTTATCTCGCGTTTGCGCGCCTCATCAAGCAGATTCACGCACACGATCACCTGCGTCGTCAGTTCCATCACCTGCAGCGCAAGCATCAGGTTGCGCGCAAGACATGTGCCATCGCAGACCACAACCACACAGTCCGCCTGCGCCGCCTGCAAAAACGACACTGCCACGCGCTCTTCTTCCGACCTACTCAGAAGCGAATAGGTGCCCGGCAGATCAACAAGCGTATAGCGCTCGGCCTTGTATGTATATTGCCCCTGCGCCAGCACCACGGTCTTGCCCGGCCAGTTGCCGGTATGCTGGTTCAGTCCCGTAAGGGCGTTAAAAACCGTGCTCTTGCCCACGTTGGGATTTCCCATCAGCGCCACGACCTTCCGGTTCGGTTCCCGGCGAAATTCGGATGTCTCTGCGGCGTGCGCAGCCATTGCCTGCTTTGTCAGAGCCATGCCGCATCCACCTCAGCAGCAATGTGCTGTGCATCGCACCGTCGCAGCGCAATCACTGCGCCCCGCACGGCATAGGCGATGGGACTTCCGGCCGGCGCGGCGTGCAGCCGCTTGACGCAAGTTCCGGGGATCAGTCCCAGATCATACACCCTTCTCCGCATCTCGCCGTGCAGGAAAATCTCTTTCACCACCGCCGTCTGTCCCTGACACAGTTGCGATAATCGCAGCCGCTTTGTCATATGCCACCACTCCTCCGTTTCGTCTTACGCCAATATATACAGCGGCCGTCTCGGATGTGAAAGAGCGTCGGATTTTTGCAGGCAAACGCATAACAGCCATAAAAACCGGACGTTCAGATTGCTCTGAACGTCCGGTTTTATCTGCGCGGGCAGCTGATTATTTGACCTGCGTCTGGCCGAGGCTGTAGCCGACTATGTTGTAATCCTGATCCAGAAAAACAAAAACTGCAAAGACAGTCTGCCATTCATGAGACACTGGATCACCGGTGAAAGGATTCTGCACAGGATCGGTACAAATTCTTTTGCGATCCTGCTGTGACCAACCCGACATGGTAGCAAGCGACCGATCCACCCATTGAACGCTTGCTTCTCTGCTGTAACCGGACACCATTTTCTTCATCCACACCGCTTTTTCGGGGATGCCTTCAAAGTGGAAAACGAACGTTCCGTTCTCTTCCACCATACTGCAGGCAATTTCCGGAATGGTGTTGAGCGATGCCTTGGCAAATGCCACGCTTGCATTGATAAATGGGCGCGAATCCGTTTTGAATGTCACAACAGTGAACTCGTCAGACGCGGGATCCTCGCAGATGCCATAGCCCAGAATAGCGCCTCTGCTGTCGGTGATCAGCGCACCTGTGTAAAGGCCCTCTGATACGGTAAATTTGTTCCAGCCGGGAACGCCGATCTGAGAATAGTCCCCGTCCATGCATTTTACGGTATACTCTCTGAGCGCCTCTGTCAAAACGGTTTGCAGCGGATGCGGATCGTCCATTTTTGCAAATCCCGTATACGCATCATACTCACCCACCAGTTCCAATAACTTTTCCGACTGGACAAACCGATCCTTGTCCAGTTTGATTGTGTACTGCTCTCCGTCCATGGCAAGCAGCGACCGGACATACGCCGTATACATGAGCCCGCTTTCCCATGCAGTCTGCTCCGAAACCGCGCCAGCAGCAACCAAATTGTCAAGCAGTGAGCCGCCATCCTTCATTCCGGAGGCCAACGCGGAGATAGAGATCATCGCCACATCGCCGCGTGTAAAGGCAGCATTGTTGTTTGCAGAATAGCTGCCGTCAGTAATGCCAAGCGCGTCGGATTTCTCCCACGCGCGATCCCACGCAAAATCTGTTTTTGACGAATAGCCCAGCGCACGCAGAATGAAGGTAATGTACTGCGTGGCACTGACGCTTTGGCTACCGCCAAAGGTGGTCGCGCCCGTGCCGTTTGTCAGGCCATTTTCATAGGCATAGCCAACGTACGGCGCGGCCCAGCTGTCAACATCGGTAAACGGTGTCTGCCAGTAGCCGCCCTTGGCCTCTTCTTCTTTTCCGAGCAGGCGCACCAACATGGTTACAGCCTCCTGCCGCGTGGGTGCGCGGTTAAGATCGTAATTTGGTTTTCCGTCAGCACCGGTTCCGGTACCAGTAAAAAGCCCCAGTGCGTGCAGGCTGTCCGCTGCATTCTTTGCCGCCGGATCGGACACACCTGCGGCAAAAACCGGCAGACACATACCAGCCATGAGCAGTATCATCAATAGAATCGACAACAGTTTCCGCTTCATCTTTGTCTCCTCTTATTCTCTTTCGAATTTTTCCACTATGTCCAAGCTTTTAAAAAATGCCGCACCAGAAGCCCGGTGCGGCATTTAGTTTCAATCTGTCTTGGCGTAGTATTTAGCCCTTGAGTGCCTGCTCGACAGCAACGGCCACAGCGACGGTAGCGCCGACCATGGGGTTGTTGCCCATGCCGAGGAAGCCCATCATTTCCACGTGCGCCGGGACGGAGGACGAACCCGCGAACTGGGCGTCCGAGTGCATACGGCCCATGGTGTCGGTCATGCCGTAGGAAGCAGGACCGGCTGCCATATTATCCGGATGCAGCGTACGGCCCGTGCCGCCGCCGGAAGCGACGGAGAAGTACTTCTTGCCCATCTGGACGCACTCTTTCTTGTAGGTGCCGGCGACGGGATGCTGGAAGCGGGTGGGGTTGGTGGAGTTGCCGGTGATGGAGACGTCAACGCCTTCCTTGTGCATGATGGCAACGCCTTCGCGCACGTCGTCAGCGCCGTAGCAGCGGACGTTGGCACGCTCGCCGTCGGAGTACGCGATCTCGCGCACGACATTGACCTCGCCGGTGGCGTAGTCAAACTGGGTCTGCACATAGGTAAAGCCGTTGATACGGGAGATGATCTGCGCAGCATCCTTGCCGAGGCCGTTCAGGATAACGCGCAGCGGGGTCTTGCGCGCCTTATTGGCGTTCTTGACAATACCGATGGCGCCTTCAGCAGCGGCAAAGGACTCGTGGCCGGCCAGGAAGCAGAAGCACTTGGAGTCCTCGGAAAGCAGCATCGCACCCAGATTGCCGTGGCCCAGACCGACCTTGCGGTCGTCAGCGACGGAACCGTCGATGCAGAACGCCTGCAGGCCCTCGCCGATGGCGGTAGCTGCCTCAGCGGCGGACTTGACATTCTTCTTCAGCGCGATAGCCGCGCCCACGGTGTACGCCCAGCAGGCATTCTCAAAGCAGATGGGCTGGATGCCCTTGACGATCTCATACGGGTCAAAGCCCTTGGCCTGGCACATCTCGCGGCAAGCCTCCACGGACTCGATGCCATACTGTGCGAGGACGCCATTGATCTTGTTGATTCTTCTTTCGTAACTTTCAAACAAAGCCATCTTCGTGTCCTCCTTCTTTAGTCCTTGCGGGGGTCGATGTACTTGGCAGCGGAATCCCACTGGCCGTAGTGACCCTTTGCCTTCTCAAGCGCCTCGGCGGGCTCGGTGCCCTGCTTGATGAAGTCCATCATCTTGCCGAAGTTGATAAACTCGTAGCCGATGATCTCATCGTCCTTGTTGAGTGCGACTCTGGTGACATAGCCTTCGGCCATTTCCAGATAACGCGGGCCCTTTTCCTTGGTGGCGAACATCGTGCCGACCTGGCTTCTCAGGCCCTTGCCGAGATCTTCCAGCGAAGCGCCGACGGCGAGACCGCCCTCGGAGAACGCAGACTGGCTGCGGCCATAGACGATCTGCAAAAACAGCTCGCGCATGGCAGTATTGATGGCGTCGCAGACGAGGTCGGTGTTGAGCGCCTCAAGGATCGTCTTGCCGATGAGGATTTCAGAAGCCATCGCCGCAGAGTGGGTCATGCCGGAGCAGCCCAGGGTCTCAACCAGCGCCTCTTCAATCACACCGTCTTTAATATTCAGCGTCAGCTTGCACGCACCCTGCTGCGGCGCGCACCAGCCCACACCGTGAGTAAAGCCGGAGATATCCTTGATTTCCTTTGCCTGGACCCATTTGCCCTCTTCGGGGATGGGAGCCGGGCCGTGATATGCGCCCTTGGCAACGGGGCACATATGCTGAACTTCCGCAGTATAGATCATAAGAATCTTTCCTTTCAGAGTATTCTCCAGGCCATAGAACTGCAAGCAGCCCAAACTGGCCGATATTACAGTAGAATTATACCTACTGTGCGCGATAAAGTCAAGAAAAGCGCGGAAAAAAGCCGGTGAAAACCATTGGCTTTCACCGGCTTGCCAGATCTTACTTGGTGCCGAAGATACGGTCGCCCGCGTCGCCGAGACCGGGAACGATATAGCCGTGCTCGTTGAGGTGATCATCCACTGCGCCGCAGTAGATCTCCACATCGGGATGGTTCTTGCGGATCAGTTCGATGCCAACGGGAGCCGCAACCAGCACCATCAGCTTGATGCTGCCGCAGCCGCGCTTTTTGAGTTCCGCGATCGCCGCGTCAGCCGAGCCGCCGGTAGCAAGCATCGGATCAACGATCATCACATCGCGTTCGGCGATGTCCTTGGGCATCTTGCAGAAGTACGTGTGCGGCTCAAGCGTTTCTTCGTCGCGGAACATGCCGATATGGCCCACACGCGCCGCAGGAACCATGCGCAGAACACCGTCAACCAGGCCAAGGCCCGCACGCAGAATGGGAACAACCGCGATCTTCTTGCCGGCCAGCGTGGGAAGCTCCGCCTTGCACAGCGGCGTTTCGACCGTCTTGGTCGTCAGCGGCAGATCGCGCGTGGCTTCGTATGTGATCAGCATACCGATCTCGGACACCAGTTCACGGAAATCCTTGACGCTCGTGTTCTTATCGCGCAGGATGCTCAGCTTGTGTGCAACCAGCGGATGGTCCATCACATGGACATGTTCACCGAATCTGTTGTCAATCATAGTAATCTCCCTTTCTGCGTGTTTATATGAGTGTTTTGATTTACCCGTGTTGTAAGCGCGCGTTGCGCTCGCGTTCGGCCTGCGATAGGCGCAGATAGCTGGGCGCAAGCGTTTTCGCGTCTCCATCTGCCCCGGCATCCGCCATGCGCTGCGCGCAAAGAGCCACGCCCGCGGCTTTTTGCTGGCGAAGATGCTCCGGCAGCAGCCGCAGCTGTGAAAGGCTCTCATGCAGCGCGTCAAAGCAGAGCTTTGCGCCGTCACCCACCAACCAAATCGGCTCCTGCATCTGTGAAAGCTCCTCCGCCAGCTCAGAAACGGCCAGCGCCCGGTCTTCGCAGAGTCTGGAAAACTCACCGTTTTTCAGACAAAACAGCGCGTTGTATAGCTGATCACGCCGCGCGTCCATGCATGCGCAGTACACGCCCTCAGCCACTGCCGCGCCAAATGCCATCGCCTCGAGCGTTGATACGCCATACAGCGGCAGCTGCCGTCCCCAGACAAAGCCCTTCGCCGCCGCTACGCCGATGCGCACGCCGGTAAAGCTGCCTGGTCCTGCTGCGACCGCGACTGCATCAATGTCCTGCGCAGTGAGGTCGCAGTTTTTTACCATATCCTCCGCCATCTGCATGAGCGTACGGCTGTGCGTCTGGCCGGAATTCTGCGTGTACTCGGCCAGCAGCATGCCGTCACAGAGCAGTGCGGCACTCGCGGCCTTGGCCGAGGATTCAAAGGCTAAAATCTTCAAGCGTTTCGCCTCCGGTGATGGTGATGACGCGCGCGTCGGGATCCGTGCCAAGCGTCTCGATCGAAACGCGGATCGCGCCCGTGAGCGCGTCTTCCACGTTTTCGCTCCACTCCACAGCGCACACGCCGCCGCGCGCAAGATAGTCCTCCCAGCCGATATCGAACAGTTCTTCGCTGGAGCAAAGGCGGTACATGTCGAAATGAAACAGCGGAATCCGACCGGACATATATTCATTGACAATGGTATAGGTGGGGCTTGTGACTGCGTCTGTCACGCCCAGTCCCGCGGCAAGCCCGCGCGTAAAGGCCGTCTTACCCGCGCCCAGCCCGCCGTAATATGCGATCACGTCGCCTGCACGCAGCTGTGCGGCCAACCGGCTTCCCACTCTCTCGGTCTCAAGTGCCGAATGTGTCAGAAAACGCATCGCATCCTCCGCTTCTTTCCCCAAAAATCGAATTTGCAGTTAACCGCGCTGTATTATAGCATATTGTCTTGTGAATTGCAAAGCCTTTGCAAAAATTCCAGTGTATTTTCAGCCATATTTCCGTTTTCTCACCGTCCGCTCCGATGGAACGATTTTTTGATTTACAGAAAGGCGTTTCTTTGCTACAATGTAGGAAACTGCGCGAAAGGAGGCGGCGGTATGCGAAGCATATTCCGTGCAATCGGCGATTTTTTCAAAAAAGCGGATATGATTCTTCTGTCGCTATGCGTCACGGCCACCATTTTCGGCATCGTCGCGATCTCCAGCGCAACGAACTACGGCGGCAACAGCCGCTATGTCACGATACAGCTGTTTGCACTGATTCTCGGCATCATCTGCTATGTACTGTTCTCTCTTATCGACGTCGATATCATTGCCGAGCGGCGCGAGCTTCTCATAATCCTTTGTACGCTCTTTATCTCCATGCTCTTTCTTTGGGGCGATACGCAGCAGGGCAACCGCAGCTGGCTGAACTTTTCCTGGCTGCCGTTCAACATTCAGCCGGCCGAGATCTGTAAAATTCCGTTTATCCTGATTCTTGCCAAAACCATGAGTGTCAAGCAGAATAAGATTTCATCCCCTTTGACGGTCCTGCAGCTCGGTGCGATCACCCTGTTTTTCTTTGCGCTCATCATTGTTGCGTCCGACGATATTGGTGTGTCGCTGCAGTATATCTTCATTTTTATCTTCATGGCCTTTGTCGGCGGCGTGAACATCGTCTGGTTCCTTGGCGGTCTCGGCGTGGTCGTGGCGGCGTCGCCGTTCCTGTGGCGGTTCCTGCGAAGCGACCTGCAGGAGCGTATCATGGTCCTGTTTGATCCGACGATCGACCCGCACGCACAGAATGTGCGCTATCAGATGAACTGCAGCCTGCGCGCGCTGCAAAACGGCGGTGTCAGCGGTCAGGGCCTTTACAACGGCACGATGGTGCAAAGCGGCACGCTTCCCATGCGCCAGAACGACTTCATCTTCTCTGCCATCGGCGAAGAGTTGGGCATGCTGGGCTGCCTTGCAGTTTTGCTTCTGCTCGGTGCGATCATCATCCGCATCATCTACGTCGGCATCAAATCCGGCAACTACATGAACCGTCTTATCTGCATCGGCGTCGCCGGTATGCTCACCACACAGATTCTTATCAATGTCGGTATGTGTCTCGGCCTTCTTCCCGTCATCGGCCTGACGCTGCCGTTTTTCAGCTACGGCGGCAGCTCGATCGTAACCATGTTCATCGCCATGGGTATCGTCTCTGGTGTCAATATGCGCCCAGCACCCGATATCAACGCCCGGTATATCCGGCCCAGGAATTCGTAATCACGCGCTGTACGACGGCTGTCCGGATACAGTGTCAACGCCCGCACAAAGCATCGCTTTGTGCGGGCGTTTAACATCATGTGTGCGCCTGCGAAGATTCAGACACAGGTACAGCCTGTTTTATTTATCGCTCATATAACACATACTCCGGTCGTTTGCAAGTCCGTCCTTCTTTATATCCAGCCTGCAAAAAATGAAGCCGCTGCGCAGCACGCTCCGCTCCTATGGAAAAGGAATTGCAGTTTTTTTCTTTGGATAGAATAATTCTCCAACACTTGCAGATACTACCTCCGTCATCAAATCAATAGGAGGTAATCTCTTGAAACGTCAACATCATCCGGCAGGCACACTGCTTGCGGTGCTGCTTCTTACAGCGGCGCTTGCAACCGGTGCATTTGCCGCCGATCTCACTGTGACCGCAGCATCGGCCCATACTTTTTCCGCCGCTGATTTTTCTGCAGGCGGAAGTGCGCCTGAGGGCGTATATCTCAGCAGCGTTCCGGATGCATCTGTCTGCACCATCCGCTACGGCAGCCGCGTGCTGTGCGCCGGCGATGTTCTGCCCGCATCCGCGCTGTGCGCGCTGACACTGGAACCGGCGGCGGACACCGTGGCCAGCACGGCGCTTGTCTACTGCCCCATCCAATCCGGTGCTGTTGGCGAGGCGCAGACGATCCGGCTGAACATCCGTTCCGGTCAGAACCGCGCGCCCGAGGCAGCAAGCATGGACTTTGAGACGTATAAGAATATCGCGAATTCCGCAGCGCTTCCGGTCAGCGATCCCGATGGCGACGCGCTCACCTATCAGCTTGTCCGCCAGCCCAAGCGCGGCACGGTGGAACTGCACGAGGACGGAACCTTCACCTATACGCCGAAGGAAAACAAGGTCGGCAAGGATTCGTTCACCTTCACCGCCACCGACGCTGCCGGCAACGTCTCGCAGGAGGGCGTCGTCAAAATCAAGATCATCAAACCAACAGACAAGACGTATTATACCGACATGGCCGCAGACCCGGATGAATATCTGGCCATGTGGCTGAAGGAGCAGGGCGTCTACCAAGGCAAGAGCATCGCAGGAAACGTGTGCTTTGAGCCGGACAGCACGGTCGGGCGCGGCGAATTTCTCGTGATGGCCATGACGATGCTGGGCGCGCAGGCAGAGGACGCTGAACTGACCTCCGGCTTTGCCGACGAGGCGCTCACACCCGGCTGGATGCGGCCGTATATTGTCAGCGCCTTCCAAAGCGGTATGATCTCGGGCGTCAGCTCAGAAGAAGGCCTGCTGTTCCGTCCGTCAGCATCGCTGACCGGCGCGGAGGCTGCCGTCATGCTGCAGAATATGCTGCGGCTTCCGGAATCTGACACCAAAGCTGTTTTTGCCGGTAGTGAAGCGGAAAGTGCTGTTCCCGTCTGGGCGCAGAGCGCCGTAAGCACGCTTTCCGATGCCGGAATAACCGTACCTGTCAGCACCAGCGCCGAGCCCATCACACGCCGCGATGCGGCGCAGCTTCTCTACGACGTCTGGCAGCTGACCCAGCGCGAGGATATTACAACGTTCTACTGGACGAAATAAGCTGTTCTTCCGCCAGAAACTATTAAAAATCCGTGTGCCGACGGCACACGGATTTTTTTATAACGGAAACTCCCGGATCGCGTAGCGCGTTTTTCCGGAGCCTGTTTTTGGAATCTCCGCCACTTCGCGCACGTCGATCTGCACGCCCTGCATCACTTCACGCACCTGATCGGCATAGCGTTCAATCTGCTCCGGCTTTTCTCCTGTTGCGGCGATCAGAAGCTCGGCATGGCCGGTATCATGCTGCACAAGGCGGATCTGTGAAATCGAGTCGTAATGCTTGGCCAGCTGTGTGGAGAAAACTCCGTGAATCAGACGGCCATCCGGCAGCTTGAAAATGGCGTCCTCGCGGCCATCGATGCTCTGCAGCACGGGAAGGCCGCGGCCGCAGGCGCAGACTGCATCCGACAGCGTAGCCGTGTCGCCAAGCAAAAAGCGCAGTCGCGGCTGAGCAAGGTTATTGAGGTCGGTCGTCACGACAAGACCGCTTTTGCCTGTCTCGACCGGCCCGTGTGTGGCGGGATCAACAATCTCAAAAAAGACGTTCTCGCTGACCAGATGCAGCTTGCCGCACGGGCACTCGAACGCCAGAATGCCGGCGTCCCGAGCGCCGTATTCGTTGGCCACCGGGCAGCCGAACGCACCGGAGATGATGCTGCGCTGCTCGTCATGCAGCGTCTCGGAGGTAGAGACAACAGCCTTGAGCCGCTTCAGATGCAGATCTTCGCGTCTGGGCATGAGAAGCCGCGCAAAGGCCTCCAGCGCCCCGGCATAGCCGTAGAAGTATTCAGGCTGGTATCGGTTCAAAAACGCGATGTACTCCCCGATTCGGTCCGGTGTCAGCTCATAGGCCGAGAGCACCACACGGTTTTTGAGATACCGCTCTTTGCGCTGCGCTTTTTTCTGCTCGTTCTGCGCTAGCTCAATGGGATTGCCCCAGATCATGACGCTGCGGCTGCCGGGCGTAATGCCCCACCATGACATACCGCGCCAACGCGCGGCCTCGTAATGCTCGACGCTGAACCGATCCATATAAAACTGCATCGGCTCGCCGGTTGAGCCGCCGGTCGTGTTGGCGATTCTGGCTGCCGGATCGTAATTCTCGTTCAGATACCCGTCTGGGTTCTGCCGGAACACACGCTTTTCCAGAACAGGTAGCCGCCGCAGCGCCGCAAACGGGTCTTCGTCGATCTCCGCATGCGTGAGCAAACCGCGATAGGCCGGCACGCCGTCAGCACAGGCGTGCAGCAGCTTTTTGAGGCGCTCCGCCTGCAGTTCACGCAGTGCTTGCGCATCCAGCTTCTGCGTGTTTTGCAGCTCGGCGAGATACTTACGCACACGGTTGCCCTTTTTCAGTTCCATCGCAGGATACAACGCTTTTTCGATAAAGAGTTTGACACAATCCAACTTGCATGCCGCCTTTGCGTTCAAATTTCGCCAATAGTATAGCACGTTCCCGTGCAAATGTCCATGCAAACAGGCGCATTGACACCAGGTATGGACTATGATAGAATTTTCAAAAAGCAGGAGGTGTTTTCCATGAAAACTGTCATTTCCACGCCCAACGCGCCCGGCGCAATCGGCCCGTACTCTCGGGCAATCAAGGTCGGGGAACTCCTGTTCCTCTCTGGCCAGCTCTGAGGCATAATCAAGAACCAACGCCCATGGCAGAAGCCATAGGCGTTTCTCATACCGTTATTTTAAGGGGCGCGCCGTGCGCGCCGAAAATTGTCCAGTCGCCGGGTGTGAGCAGCAACTCAATTGCTTCGCGTTCCGCTGCGGTTAGCTTGGCTTCGTATCGACCGAAGTCATGAGATACGGTGCCAGGCAGTTGAACGTCCCCTACTCGCGCTTAAAGCCCTTGAGATTGACCAGAATATTGTCCGGAAAAACGCCACGCTCTCATCGTTGTCCTGCACGAGAAGACCCATACGGAAATACTGGTACTGCGTGCCGTTTTCCTGTGAGCTGAGGTAGCAGATATTGATCTGAAAGCGCGAGATCAGCATCACATCGCCGAAGTTTTCCGCGTCCGAAAGATACCCCAGCGCGGCAAACACGCGGCTGGCGGCCAGAAATGCTCCGACCTGATCGGGCATCATGGTGGTAAACGTTTTTTCATCGGTGTTCCTCTCGCTTCGCAGCAGGAAAAACCCGGAAAGGCGCGTCGCCTTTCCGGGTAAACTGCGTATTGCTGTGCGCCTTGACTCAGTTTTCTTCGTCCTCGCCCTCAAAATCAAATTCCAGCTCTTCGCCGCAGCTTGGGCAGACGGTGGAGCCTTCGTCAAGCATTTCCTCGTCGAGCGTGATGACCTCACCACAGGTGGGGCACTTGACCTCATAGAGTGTCTCGTCGTCGCCGAAGTCGTACTCGTCATCCTCGTCTTCGTCGTCGTTCTCGTCGTACTCCTCGTAATCGTCATCATCCTCATCGTCGTAGTCGTCCATGAGGTATTCGTCGATGTTGTCAAGATCCTCTTCGATGCAGTCGAGCTCGTCGGAAACAGTGTCCACAACGTCCTCAAGATCGGCAATCGTATTGGCAACATCCGAAAGCATATCAACGATCGCGGCGATCATCTTGCCCTCGTTCTTCTCGGTGTCCAGCTTCAGGCCGTCCATCAGGCCCTTCAGATACGCGGATTTTTCGGAAAGCGTCATGTCAATCTCCTTTCAATCAGGTGCGGAAAACTCAGCCCTTTGCGCGGCCCAGGTATTCGCCCGTGCGGGTATCGATCTGGATGCGGTCGCCCTCGTTGATGAACAGCGGCACCTTGATCTCAGCGCCGGTCTCAACGGTGGCGGGCTTGGTAACGTTGGTAGCGGTATCGCCCTTCACGCCCGGATCAGCCTTGGTAACCTCAAGCTCAACGAAGTTGGGCGTTTCAATGCCAAAGACGTTTCCCTTGTAGGACAGCAGCTTGCAGACGGTGTTTTCCTTAATGAAGCGGAAAGAGTCGTCAAGCACGTCCTTGTTGAGCGGCAGCATATCATAGGTCTCCTGATCCATGAAGTAGTACAGGTCGCCGTCGTTGTAGCTGTATTCATAGTCCTTGCGCTCGATATAGGCTTCTTCAAACTTCGCAGTCGGGTTGAAGGAAGTTTCGGTCACGGCGCCGGTCACAACGTTCTTCATCTTGGTGCGCACAAATGCGGCGCCCTTGCCCGGCTTGACATGCTGGAACTCCACAACCTGCATGATCTTGCCGTCCATCTCAAAAGTCTTACCGTTTCTGAAATCACCAGCGGTAATAGTTGCCATAGTCTCGTCCTCCGTATGTTAAGTTTCAAAGCATTACTACAATAGCGTTTTGATTTTACAACACTGCAGCGCATTTTTCAAGCAGCAGTTACAAAATAATCAAATTTTTTGGGCTCTTTGTGATATTTTCGCAGCCGTTTTCCGTCAGGATGGTCACGTCTTCGATGCGCACGCCGAATTTGCCGGGCAGATAGATGCCGGGCTCGGCCGAACAGACCGCGCCAAGCGGCATGGGCTTGTCGTTCGACGGATTCAGATTGGGCGATTCGTGGATCTCGATGCCGAGGCTGTGGCCGTAGCCATGGCCGAAATAATCGCCATAACCTGCATCAGCGATGGCATCGCGTGCGGCAGCGTCGATCTGCCTGCCCGTCGCGCCGGCTTTTGTCACGGCGAGCGCCGCCATCTGCGCGGCCAGCACTGTATGATAGACCTTATCCATTTCCTCGGTCACAAAGCCGAGCGCCACCGTGCGCGTCATATCCGAGCAATAGCCCTTGTAGATACAGCCAAAATCCATGGTGATGAAATCGCCGTACTGCAGTTCTCGCTCACCGGGCACGCCGTGCGGAAGGCTCGTATTCGGACCGGAGACGACAATGGGATCAAAGGAAAGACCGTCAGCGCCGTTCTTGTACAGCCGGTAGATGAGCTCTGCCGCCAGCTCTTTCTCGGTCATTCCGGCATGGATGACGCTCTGCAGCTCGGTAAACGTTTTGTCGGTGATTTCCTGCGCCTTGCGCATGAGCTCCAGTTCCCACGGCTCCTTGCTAGCGCGGAACGAGCCGATCTTCTCGCCGTAGGGCTTGAGCACAACCGTAAGCTTCTCATTGTAGTGCATATACTCGCCATAGGTAAGCGCATCTTCTTCGAAGCCCATGACCTTGATGGTCTGCTCGGCAATGGCCTCGTTGATGCGGTCGGTATACGGATGCTCGCGGTCGGTCATGCGGACGGTGAAGCCGGAGAGATTCTTTTCCGCGGCCTCAATATAGCGGCTGTCGGTAAAATAATAGCTGCCGGTTTTGCCGATCACTGCAACGCCTTCGGCAACATTATATTGTGCAGCATACAGCCGGTTATGCTCGCTGGTCAAAAGAAGCGCGTCAACTTCGCCGGTTTCCAGCAGAGAATGGTATTTTTCAAGATTTTTCATGACAATTTCTCCTTTTTCCCCATGCGATGAACGGAAGCTCAGCCACATGGCGCAGCTTCAGCCAGATCGTATGATTATTGATGGCAGATACTAAAATAGACTGCATACCGGCGCAGTTCGCGCCCAGCACGTCCGTATAAATCTGGTCGCCTGCGAGCGCGGTCTTTGACGGATCGAGCGAATAGCGCTGCTTAGCCTCATTCAGACCACGCTGAAACGGCTTTTTCGCGTGCGTGATGCAGTCCAGCCCGTATTTCTCACAAAACACCTTCACACGCGGCTTGTGGCTGTTGGAGACGACACACAGACAAATGTCGCTTTGCAGCATCGCTCGCAGCCAGTGCTCCATCTCAGGCGTTGGCGTGGAAGTTGTGTACGGAACGATGGTATTATCAAAATCCAGCAGCAGCGTGGTAATGCCGCGCGCACAGAGAATGTCGGCCGTCACGTCAGTCAGACCGGAAAAAATCATGTCGGGAATGAGAGAAACGGACATAAGCATACCTGCGGTTTCATATATTGGCAGAGGCGGGCATTCCGCGTTCCGCTTGTCATAGTATAGCACAAACAGGAGCTGATTGTCTATGATTGTCTTTGCTTTTCCGCCGCAGGCCGCACAGGAAACAGACGCATACTGGCTGAGCGGAATTGATTATGATACCGGAACGGCCGCAGGCTCACTCATCGTCGTGCCGGAAGGCTGCCATGTCCCGGCAGGCGCGGACGCACCGGTGTTCTGCATGGATGCAGCGGCAGAAGAAGGTACGATCCTGCGCAAAACGGACCACAGCGGTGGAACCGGCTCAGATGTGTGGATCTCGTCGCGGCTCTCCGGCGGAACACTGAAAGACAGAATCACGCAGGCCATGGAAGCGTCTGCCGGACGGTTATGGCTGAACATTGCGCCGCTCTGCACGCGCTTTTCCATGCCCTGCCCCACTGGCACAGGCGACGCGCTCACGCGCGAAGAAAGTCTGGAGATTCAGCGCAGCTGCCCGGCGTTTTTTTCACCGGAACTGTGCTGCATGTACTGCGTCCAGATTGAACACGCGCATGCGCACATGCACCTGTTCGACACGACGCAGACCGTGGCGGAAAAGCTCCGGCTTGCATCCGCACTCGGCGTTCCGTACGTGTTCGGGGATATCCCTCCGGACGCGGTCATACGAAAAACGCCTCTGCCATAGGCAGAGGCGTTTGATTCGCAATACTTGGGGAGAGATCAATAGAACTTCTTTCTGTTCTTGCGAGCAGCTTCAGACTTCTGCTTACGCTTCAGGCTGGGGCTCACATAGTGCTCTCTTTTCTTGACTTCGGCGATCACGCCAGCCTTTGCACAGCTGCGCTTGAACCGCTTCAGAGCATTTTCCAAGGATTCGCCTTCCTTGACGCGAACTTCAGACATCGTTTTCCCTCCCTCCGACGCAACCGGCTCGATCCAGGTCGCTTTCAGGGCCACATGAATTGGCTAGATTATTATAGTCAGCGTTGTGGAAAATGTCAAGATTTTTTTTAGAAAACTGTTTTTCCGTCGGCGCTTACTTGATGATGAGGTTAACCAGCTTGTTTTTGACCAGAATAACCTTCACGATCTGTCTGCCCTCAGCAATGCGCGCGACCTTTTCATTCTTGAGCGCCTCAGCAACGACCATATCCTGATCGCTGTCCATCGGAACGATGACCGTACCCTTGAGCTTGCCGAGCACCTGCACGGCCATCTCAACGGTCGCGTCGATGGTCTTGCTCTCGTCATATTCCGGCCACGGGTTCTGGCAGGCCATCTTACCCGTCTCAGCTGCAAATCCCATCTGCTGCCACTGCTCCTCGGCCAGATGCGGTGCAAACGGCGAGAGCATCAAAAGCAGCGCCTTCATATCGCCCCGGCTGGCGCCGTTGGCGTAGAAGTCGTTGACCAGCGCCATCAGAGCAGCGATGGCTGTGTTAAACTTCATGGCCTCGATATCCTCGCTGACCTTCTTGATGGCCTTGTGGATGGCGGACTCATTGGCCTTGGAATAGCCGCCTTCCGCGTGCTCCATCTCGCAGAGGTTCCACACACGATCCAAGAAGCGCTTGCAGCCCTTGACGGCGTTGGCAGACCATGCCGCGGCCTTTTCAAAGTCGCCGATGAACATGATATATGTGCGCATGGTATCTGCGCCGTACTCGGCGATGATATCGTTGGGGTTAATGACGTTGCCGCGCGATTTGGACATTTTTTCGCCGCCCTCGCCGAGGATCATGCCGTGGCTGGTGCGCTTGTGATACGGCTCCTTGGTGGGCACGACGCCGATATCGTAGAGGAACTTGTGCCAGAAACGCGAGTACAGCAGATGCAGCGTGGTGTGCTCCATACCGCCGTTGTACCAGTCGACGGGCGACCAGTACTCGAGCGCCTCTTTGCTGGCAAGCGCTTGATCGTTGTGGGGATCCATATAGCGCAGGAAGTACCACGAGGAACCTGCCCACTGCGGCATGGTATCGGTCTCGCGCTTGGCAGGGCCGCCGCAGCAGGGGCACGTCGTATTGACCCAGTCGGTCATCTTGGAGATGGGGCTTTCGCCGTCGTCGGTCAGCTCATAGCTGTCGACTTCGGGCAAAAGAAGCGGCAGCTGATCTTCGGGCAGCGGCTGCCAGCCGCACTTATCGCACCAGATCATCGGAATCGGCTCGCCCCAGTAGCGCTGGCGGGAGAACACCCAGTCGCGCAGCTTGTAGTTGACCTGTGCGTGGCCGATGCCCTTCTCTTCGAGCCATTTGGTGATGACGGGGATCGCGTCCTTGACCGTCAGGCCGTTGAGGAACTCAGAGTTCACAAGAATCCCCGTCTCGTCCTTGGCGGTAAACGCAGCCTTCTGCACATCCTCGCCGCCGGAGACAACTTCGATGATCTCGCAGCCGAACTTCTTGGCGAACGCCCAGTCACGGTCGTCATGGGCCGGCACGGCCATAATGGCGCCCGTTCCGTAGGTGGAAAGGACATAGTCAGAGATAAAGATGGGAATTTCCTTGCCGTTCACAGGATTCACCGCGCGCACGCCGTCGAGGCACACGCCGGTCTTTTCTTTATTCAGCTCCGTGCGCTCAAGATCGGACTTGGATGCGGCAAGGCGCTGGTACGCCGTGACCTCGTCGGCATTTTTGAGCTGCGGCAGCCACGATTTGATGAGCGCATGCTCAGGCGAGAGCACCATGTACGTCGCGCCGAAGAGCGTGTCCGGGCGCGTGGTATAAACGACGATATCGTCGCCGGTCGTAGCCTTGAAGGTGACCTCCGCGCCGGTGGAGCGGCCGATCCAGTTCTTCTGCTGGA
>JAEDFW010000139.1 GCA_016297855.1 Oscillospiraceae bacterium | reverse complement strand
CTTCCCAGCAAAACCAAACACAGGCGCAATCCAACCTGCACAGCAGCTTCGGCTCGCCCGTACAAAACATCACCGGAACAGCCGCTGGAAGCAAACGCAGCTCTCCCGGTATGGCAGCGAGCGCACCTGCACCCGGCACAGCGCCACATACGCCGCGCAGCTCAGCACCTCGTCCCGATATGGCAGGAACAACGCCTGTCCATGCACAGCAGAATGTATCCGATGCACGGCGCACCTCCGTTGTGCAATCCACGGCCGTGCCTTCCGCGGCTGGCGGTTCATCAGGAATATCCCCTGCCACCGGAACAGTCACGCAGCCAAGCACCGCACCACAGGCCGGTAAAGTTGAGAATGCTTCCGCTCCGCGTACGGTCGATCATTGCCGCAGCTCGCCTGCACGCGATACCGCAGGAAACAGCGCGCAGCTCCGCCCAGAAGGATACAAACAGTCTGCGCCCGTACCCGGCACAGCAGGTGTCTGCATTGGCGGACGATACGCGCAAAACAGCACGCAGACAGTTCACCCTGCACAGAACGGACCGCGCAGCGGAGCTCCTGCGGTCAGCGCTCCTGCTTCACAACCAGTCGAACGCCCTTCGCAGCCCGCAGGCGATCGTTCCAGCAACCGCCCTCTGGCAACCGGCCCGATCCCGGCAGGAACGCAGGCGTCTACCGTTCAAAATGTCTCGGGACAAGCCACCATTTTCCACACAGACAAGCAGACATCTTCCGCAACACCCATATCTTCAGCCTCCACCACTCCACGTTCTACTTCACGACCGGCGCATGCACGAACGCCGTCTGCATCTGAGCCGCAGCATGTGGTGCAGCGTACACCGGCTGCGACTCCGGCAGGAACAGAAGCCATGCAATCTGCTTCGCCCGAGCGCAAGACGCAGCGGCCAGCCCAACCGGCAGCTACAGCAAGCGTCAAGTCACCCACGCCTACCACGGCGATGCAAAGCGGCCTGACGCAGAACGCCCCGCCGCAGACAAAAGGCCACTCCGTAACCGAACGTTCAGGCAGAAATCCCGCATCAATCACTACTGCTACCACACCTCATGCGCTCAGGCCGTCTGACGCCCCGGTACGGCAGGAATCGCGCAGCACAGCTTCAACCATACCGCCTGCAAACGCGGCTGCCAGCCCGTCCCCGGCACAGCAGGAAAAACGCATGCCCCCGTCCGCTCCCGCTTCCAATAGAGAGCCCGCAATTCGTCCCGGCCCGGCAGGAATGGCAGCTCCCAAGCCGATGCAGTCAGGATCATCCGCACAATCCACGACGCGGCAGGAACCGGCGCAGGCTGTCAAAAAGCCCTTTGTGCCGCTTATGGGTAAGCAGCCGGAATCCATTCCCTCGCATCTGGATTTGAAACAGGAGTCGCAAAAATCCACGAAACGCAGTGTGTCAAAGGAGGATGACAATGGCGCAGGATGAACGTTCCGGCCTGCAGGCCGCGCTCGAGCTTGCCCATAAAGCCGGCGCTGCTGCGCGCATCGCAAAGGCCGCTATGCTGGCGGGGCTCAAAGGCGCGGCGGTAGCGGCTGTCAAGGAAACGCTGCCGTTTCTTCTGAAGCTGGCCCTCGGACTGCTTATTGCCGTGGTGCTTATCCCCATGTTCGTCTTTACCGCGATGCCAAATATGTTCTTTGGTTACGAAACCTCTGTCAAAGATCCGCAGATCACCATGCGCCAGCAGGCGCTCACCATCGGCGGCGCGTATATGAGTCTGGACACCTTCGAGCAGACGCAGATGGACGCTATCGTGACCGGTGAGCTCAACCGTTATCAGAATCAGGGCGTTCAAATTGACCACATTGACGTCACCAGCGACTTTGACGAAAAAGATCTGTGCTGGTTCATTGCCATCAACTCCGTGGCTCACAAACAGGATTTATCGGAAATGACGCCGGAGGATATTCAGTCGCTTTGTATCTCCAGTCTGCGCCACACGACGCAGCTGCGCTCAAATCAGGACGATACCACAACCTTGCACATCGATTTCAAGCACTTTGATCAGGATGCGCTCATGGATGAACTGCACTTTGACGCGGACGCCCGAACATGGGCCGGGGCGTTGTATGAGACGCTCTTCGAAAGTGACGCGATCCACAAATATGCAGATCAGTTCGAAGCCTACAAGCCGAGCTATTCCGGCGACGTCTCGTATGACGGCGGCTATGAGCAAGGCGGCGTAGGAGATTCTGGTGTTCCCGGTTCCGGAAACAGCACGCAGATTGATACCTCCGGCTTCACAGACCCATCAACGAAAAACAACCGCGATCTTGCTGCATATGCCGTTCAAGCGTGGGAAAACGGATGGGGGTATGTCTGGGGCACCTTCGGGGATGTTTTGACGGAGTCTGTGCTTACATATAAGCTTGAGCAATATCCCGAGATCAAAGAGTCCGAGACATTCATCCGTGAAAACTGGCTTGGCAGGCGTACAACTGACTGCGTGGGCCTCATCAAAAGCTATGGGTGGTTTGATCCCGTTACCGGCGCAATCCATTACGGAACAAATGGGATGCCGGATTTCAGCGCCGACCAGATGTATGCCTCCGCTGCGGACAACGACACTGCGTATGGAACGATGGATACCATGCCGGAAATCGTCGGTCTTGCGCTCTGGAAATCCGGGCATATCGGCGTCTATATCGGCAGCGGATACGCCATTGAAGCAATGGGCACACGCTACGGCGTGGTCAAAACGAAGGTCGAAGGCCGCGGATGGCAGGGCTGGTGCAAACTGCCGTACATCGAATATTACGAATAGAAAGGGCGATTTTTATGCATGTCCGAAAACTGCGCGTTCTGCGCCTGAAGTACCACATTTCCCTGACGGAACTGAGCCAGACCAGCGGCCTGTCATCCCAGCGAATCAGTCAATTGGAGCTGAGTACCGGCCATGTCACAGACGGTACGGTACAAAAGCTGCTGGACGGTCTGGAACAGGCCATCTCCCAGCGCCGGCAGAGCCAGCTCGCTTTGCAGGCAGACTTTCAGATCCACCGAGATTCGCTCATGGAGCTTGTAGGAGAGACCGATCATGTCATATGAAACCTATCATATTCCTGTCAACTTTACCGATGCCGGGCGGCTATTCGGTATGTTTGAGATCCGCAACGCCGTTGAGGCTGTCCTGATTTCCATTCCCATGCTGTTTTTCTGCATTGCCTTTCTGCCGTTGGCATGGATGCCAAAAATCATCGTTACGCTCGTGCTGCTCGTACCGCTGGGTGGCTTTGCCCTCATTGGAATTGGCGGCGACAGCCTGACGCGCTGGCTGGCGAGCTGGTGGCGCTGGCGCAAGCAGCGGCGGATGATCTTCTATCGAGGGGAGGTGCGGTAATGCGTTTTCAGGATTGGCTATTTGGAACAGGTGTACAAAATGCCGCCACCGCAGGCGGCGCTTACCGTGACAGCATTCAGGCATGGCTTCCCATAAAGAATATCATCGGCGGCGTGGTCATCACCAAAGACAACCGCTTCATAAAGATTCTTGAAATCCTGCCGGTCAATTTCTATCTGAAATCGCCCAACGACCAGCAGAATATCATCACATCCTATGCCGCCTATCTGAAGATCGCGCCGGACAGCATGAGCTGCGAGGTGTGTACACTACCGGCTGATACCAGCGACTATGTCGAACAGATGCAGCAGTGTATGGAAAAAGAGTC
>JAEDFW010000021.1 GCA_016297855.1 Oscillospiraceae bacterium | reverse complement strand
CTTCGATCGACGGCTTTTCGCCCTTGAATTTCATGAAGCAAGCAGCCATATGTCCGTCAGAGCAGGGGACGCGCAGGCACTGTGCTGTGATCGACGGCTCAGTGGCGTTGACGATCTTGTCGCCTTCAATATGACCCCAGAGCTTCATCGGCTCCTGCTCAGACTTTTCTTCCTCACCGCCGATGTACGGGATAACGTTATCGATCATCTCGGGCCAGGTTTCGAACGTCTTGCCGGCGCCAGAAATAGCCTGATAGGTGCAGACCAGCGCGCGGTCAAGTCCGAATTTCATGAGCGGATGCAGCGCGGGCACATAGCTCTGCAAGCTGCAGTTGGACTTGACGGCGATAAAGCCGCGCTTTGTGCCAAGACGGCGGCGCTGCGCCTCGATGATCCGGATATGATCCGGGTTGATTTCGGGCACAACCATCGGAACATCCGGCGTACCGCGGTGTGCGGAGTTATTGGAGACGACCGGACACTCAAGTTTGGCATAACGCTCTTCCAGTGCCTTGATCTCGTCTTTTTTCATGTTAACCGCGCAGAACACGAAGTCGACCTGTGCCGCGATGGCTTTAGCGTCAGCCTCGGCGTCCATCACAACCAGGTTCGCGATGTTCGAGGGCATCGGCTCAGACATATGCCAGCGCGTTCCGATGGCTTCGCGGTAAGTTTTGCCTGCGCTGTGACTGCTGGCGGCAAGAACGACCGGCTCAAACCACGGATGCTGCGATGTGAGCAACGCAAAGCGCTGGCCGACCATGCCAGTTGCGCCGATAATGCCAACTTTGAATTTTTCCATAAGTATGCTCCATTCTGTAAAGTTTTGCATTAAATTACGGTTGAATGTCAACCGCGAATATACTATAATAAAAAAGCTTTCGACGCGGACTTGAAAAGTGTGTTCGTCAGAGACGAGCATATGTCCGTCAAAAAGATTATCCACATCATATCATATGCGGCTTTTGCTGTCAATGTGAATGTGAACAGATTTCTGCCTGTAAGAGAGGGAATTATTGTTGAAAACCCATGACTTCTATTACGATCTGCCGCCTGAGCTGATCGCGCAGACACCGCTGCAGCGCCGCGACGGGTCTCGGCTGTTAACGCTTGAGCGGTACACAGGTGCGGTGGAACATAAGCACTTTTGCGACATTGCAGACATGCTTCGCCCGGGAGACTGCCTGGTGATGAACGATTCGCGTGTACTGCCGGCAAGACTGCTCGGCCACCGTGAGCCGACTGGCGGTGCTGTTGAGGTGCTACTGCTGACAGATAATGGAGATGGCGTCTGGGAATGTTTGACCAAGCCAGGTCGTAAAACACATACGGGAACGGAGCTGTCGTTTGGTGGCGGTGAGCTGACGGCTACGGTTGTTGGAGAGACAGACGGCGGCAACAAGCTGGTGCAGTTTCATTATGACGGGATTTTTCTGGAAGTGCTCGAACGCCTTGGCAAGATGCCGCTGCCGCCGTATATCAAAGAAGAACTCAGCGACCCGGAGCGGTATCAGACGGTTTATTCGCGCGTGAACGGTTCCGCTGCCGCGCCGACGGCAGGCCTGCATTTTACTCCGGAGCTTCTCGAAAAAATAGCGGCCAAGGGCGTGAAGCTTGCTTACGTTACGCTGCATGTGGGTCTTGGAACGTTCCGCCCGGTAAAGGCTGAAGAAGTGAGCGAACACCATATGCATTCCGAGTTCTGTATGCTTTCACAAGCTACGGCAGATCTGATCAACGAAACCAAGCGCACAGGCGGGCGGGTGGTATGTGTTGGCACGACCTCGTGCCGGACGCTGGAGTCTCTGGCGAGAGACGACGGCACATTTACGGAAAGCTCCGCCTGGACGGATATTTTTATCTACCCGGGCTACAAATTTAAGGCCATGGACGCGCTGATTACCAACTTTCATCTTCCGGAGAGCACGCTGGTCATGTTGGTTTCGGCTTTTGCCGGACGCGAACATGTGTTGCAGGCGTATGAGACGGCCGTTCAGGAGCGGTACCGCTTCTTCAGTTTCGGCGACGCGATGTTTATCTACTAAGGAGAGCCTATGTTCAAATGCATCAAAACAGAAGGCCGTGCGCGGCGCGGCGAGTTTTCCTGCCCGCATGGCACTGTGCAGACACCGGTGTTCATGAACGTGGGCACGCAGGGCGCGATTAAGGGTGCACTGAGCGCTGAGGACCTCGAGCGCATTGGTACGCAGGTTGAACTGTCCAATACGTATCATCTGCATCTTCGCCCCGGCGATGAGGTCGTACGCGAGATTGGCGGCCTTCACAAGTTCATGACGTGGGACGGCCCGATTCTGACCGACTCCGGTGGATTTCAGGTATTTTCGCTGGCGGGTCTGCGTAAAATCAAGGAAGAAGGCGTGACCTTTGCCTCGCACCTCGACGGGCATAAGATATTCATGGGGCCGGAGGAGAGTATGCGCATCCAGTCGAATCTCGGCTCTGATATCGCCATGGCTTTTGATGAGTGCGTGGAAAATCCCGCGACGTATGCATATGCCAAGGCTTCGTGCGAGCGCACGGCCAGATGGCTCGTGCGATGCAAAGATGCGCTTGCGCGCTATAACGCTGAACCGGACGCTGTGAACCCCGGTCAACAACTCTGGGGTATCAATCAGGGCGCGACGTTTGAGGATCTTCGCGTGTGGCATATGCAGGAAATTGCAAAGCTGGATTTGCCTGGTTATGCCATCGGCGGACTGGCGGTAGGGGAGAGCACCGAAACGATGTATCACATCATTGACGTGGTCGAGCCTTACATGCCTGTAGGCAAGCCGCGTTATCTGATGGGCGTGGGCACGCCTTCCAATATTATTGAGGCTGTCGCGCGCGGCATAGATTTCTTCGATTGCGTCATGCCTGCCAGAAACGCCCGCCACGGAAGACTCTTTACCTGGTCGGGCGCAATCAACATGAAAAACGCGAAATACACCCGCGACGAACGACCTATCGACCCGGAATGTGACTGCCCGGTCTGCAGGCGTTTTTCTAGAGCGTATCTCCATCACCTGTTCAAGGCCGAGGAAATGCTGGCTATGCGGCTGGGCGTCATGCACAACCTCTACTTCTACAACAAGCTCACAGAACGAATCCGTGAGAGCCTTGATCATGGCTGCTTTTCAGATTTCCGCGCGGAATACGCACAAAAGCTGGATCAGAAAATTTGAACGGAATGAAAAAAATCGGTGGATTTTGGCAGACTACTTGAAAAGTAGATACAATACCGATATAATAAAAGAAATCAACAAACGGAGGAAAAACCATGTTCGCATTCTTTACCGAAACAGCTGCTACCGGCGCCGGCGCCATGAGTACGATTTTGATGTTCGTGGTTATCATCGGCATCTTCTATTTCTTCATGATCCGTCCTGAGAACAAGCGGAAGAAGGAAGCCGACGCTATGCGCAACGCTCTGAAGGTCGGCGACAATATTACCACCATCGGCGGTGTGATCGGCGACATCGTTACCATTAAGGATAATTCCATCGTGATTGAAACCAGCGCCGACCGTGTCCGCGTTGAATTTGCAAAGTTTGCTGTTTCCAGCAACAATACGGCCGAGAAGGAAGCCGCCAAGAAGAAAGCCGCTGCCGCTGCCGCGAGACGCGAACAGAAGGCCAACAAGAAAAAGTAAATCATTGTTCATGCAGCCAGGCATATCCACAGGATATGCCTGGCTTTCTTCGTTCTGATCGTGCGCGGACGGGCATAGAATGGATGCAGAAGGGAAGGGATAACGATGAAGAAAACAGGAGGCAAGAAGACAGGAGCAGGAAAAACAACGCCTGTAACGGCGGCGCTGAAGGGCCTTGGCGTGTGCGCGCTCCTCACGATTTTAATGTGCGCGCTGAGCGCGATGTTAATCGTCAAAGGTATCTTGCCGCAGGAGCTCGATGCTGCGGCAGGCAGTATTGCAGCGGCGATCGCGTCTTTTAGCGGCGCGTTGCTGACGACGAAACAGGCAAAAAACAAGAAGATGATCTGTACGCTCGGAATGAGTCTAGCATACGCGCTAATGTTGCTGCTCGGGAATCTTCTGTTCATTGAAGCAAGTCCTGCAGGTGCGCTGCGTATCGTGCTGCCGGTCGCAGTGGCGGGCGTTCTTGCACTGCTGATCGGTAACCGAAAGCAGCCGAAACATAGTAGCCGAAGAAAATGAAGGACATCCTGCAAGAACAATGGAGGTAAATTATATTTACCATCCTCGCTTTTTACGCAAGGATTCCTGCAAAACCATCATCTTGGGGCTTAGACTTTCAATGACACCAGATGTGGTGGATTTTTCCTGCATTTGACCGTTTTGCGTCGTCGGCGGTTGCTTAATTGACATAATATCATTAACATAATGTCTTGTCATAATTTACAAATTTTACGAATTGTGCTGATTTTCCTTGAATTTTCATGCTCTTTGCGTTATATTAACAACACTCGCTGGTTTCTGTTCGGTAGAAATAATTATGATTTCATAATTGCTTTTCCGTGCGGCGTCGTTTGGATTACCGTCGTATTTATGTTGGAAGGATTTCGGTATGTCGAGTATCATATCGAGATATGAGGAATATCTCATTCAAGTCAAACACGCATCGGTAAATACTGTCTCGTCCTACATGCGGGACATTCGCCAGTATGCGTCATATCTGCAGGGGATCGGCTTGGATGTGTTGGATGCTGGTCGTGATACGATCGACGGATATATGCACTATCTACATGATAACGGCAAGTCTCCGGCGACGATTTCGCGGAGTCTTGCCTCGCTCAAAAGCCTTTATATGTTCGCGCTGAGTGAGGATGAAATCGAGGAAAATCCCGTCTACAGCATCAAGGTGGAAAAGGCTGAACGGAAGCTTCCGCAGGTACTGACCGGTAAGGAGGTCGAGCTTTTGCTCGAGCAGCCGCGCGTGAGCGATATGAAGGGCTGCCGCGATAAGGCAATGCTCGAGGTCCTCTATGCTACTGGAATCCGCGTCAGCGAGCTGATCGGTCTGAATGTCGAGGATGTCAGCCTTTCCGGCGGTTTTATCCGCTGTGAGAGCAGCGGAAAAGTGCGAATCATTCCGCTCTATCCTGAGGCGCTTTCTGCGCTGAGCGACTACATATCGGATGTACGCGGCAAAATGATCGCAACCCCCACCGAACGTTCTTTGTTTGTGAATGTTTCTGGCGAGCGGATGTCGCGTCAAGGCTTCTGGAAGATCATCAAATATTATCAGGAGAAGGCGCAGATCAAAAAGGATATCACGCCGCATACGCTGCGCCACAGCTTTGCAGCGCATTTGCTTGAAAACGGCGCTGACCTTCGCTCGATTCAGGAGATGCTGGGGCACAGCGATATCTCCTCGACGCAGATCTATGCGCAGCTCGTCAAGCAGAATCTCAAGGCTGTTTACAACAAATATCATCCAAAGGCATGAAAAATCGGAACTGATGGTTAGTCAGTTCCGATTTTATAATTTCTGTTCAAACTTTGTCAGTCGTTGATGCCAGTCATAGCCTTCAGAACGGCATACTGCTGTTCGTTCAGCCCCTTCTTCATCGCCAGACCTTCCATAATATCAATATCGACCATTGATCCGGCGTGCGCGCAGATGACACGATTGGTTTTTCCTTCGGCCAGCGCCTCAACGGCGTGATATCCCATACGCGTCGCCATGACACGATCCCGGGCAGAAGGCGTGCCGCCGCGCTGAATATGACCGAGAATGGTCACACGAGGATCCATTCCCAACGTTTCGTTGATGCGATTGCCAACCTCAATGGCGCTGCCCGCACCTTCAGCCACAACGATCATATAGTGCGTGGTGCCGTTAAGCCGCGCCTGACGGATTTTTTCGACAATATCGCGTTCAAAATTGTACGTTTTTTCCGGAACCAGAACAGCGGTCGCGCCAACGGCCAGACCGACATACAGCGCAAGATGTCCCGCGTTGCGGCCCATAACCTCAACTACGGAGCAGCGCTCGTGCGACTGCATCGTATCGCGCAACCGGTCGATGGCTTCAACAGCCGTATTTGCCGCTGTGTCATAGCCGATGGTGTAGTCTGTGCAGACAATATCATTGTCGATCGTGGCGGGGATGCCAACGACGGAGACTCCCTGCTTGGACAGCTCGACCAAGCCGCGGAACGTGCCGTCACCGCCGATGCCGACGATGCCGTCAAGACCGAGCAGCTTGCAGACGGATGCGGCTTTCTTCTGTCCTTCCAATGAGCGGAATTCGTCACTGCGCGCGGTGTACAGGATTGTGCCGCCGCGGTTGATGATATGCGTGACGCTCGTCGCATCCAGTCGCACGATATCGCCAGTAATCAGCCCGTTATAGCCGCGTCGGATGCCGATACACTCGATGCCGCGGTAGAGTGCAGACCGTACGACCGAGCGAACCGCTGCGTTCATGCCGGGTGCATCTCCGCCGGAGGTCAGCACGCCGATTCGTTTGACTGCGTTTTCCATAATTCGACGCCTCTTTTCAAAATGATCGGCTTTATTTTACTCTAATTCGATTGATTTGTAAACAGGAGAAATGCTGTACGTACCGAGTTTCTCCCGTGCAGACAACCATCTTACGTTGTGCTTCTTAAGATTTACATAACTTTTTTCTGCACACTTTTAATTTTCGTCATCTGATGCTATACTGTTCCATAAGATGATGGAAAATTCAGACACGGGAGGCGCTGGCATTGAACAGAGCTGGACAGGTGATTACAGAAGTGAAAAAGGCAGTTGTCGGAAAAGACCGGGTGCTCATCTGGGTCATGACGGTCATACTGGCCAGAGGCCACATTCTTCTGGAGGATATCCCGGGCGTGGGCAAGACAACGATGGCGCTGGCATTTTCACGGGCATTAGGACTTGATTACGGCCGCGTACAGTTTACGCCGGACGTACTGCCATCGGATATTACCGGATACTCGATTTTTGATAAGCAGAGCGGACAGATGCGCTATCAGCCCGGCGCTGTTTTGTGCAATCTGTTTTTGGCAGATGAGCTGAACCGCGCAACCTCACGCACGCAGTCGGCGCTTCTGGAGGCAATGGAGGAAGGGCAGGTTACAGTTGACGGCACGAGCTACCGCATTCCGCAGCCTTTTCTGGTGTTTGCCACGCAGAATCCCACGGGTGCATCGGGCACGCAGCTGCTGCCGGATTCACAGATGGACCGGTTTACGGTGCGGCTCTCGATCGGCTATCCCGCGCCGAAGGACGAGCGAGAAATGGTTCTGGGACGGCAAGGCGGCAATCCACTTGATACTGTGCAGCAGATTGTCACGCGTGAGCAGCTGATGCAGATGCAGATGGAGGCTTCGCAGGTGTACATCAAGCCCGAGATCGTGGATTATATCGTTTCTCTTATCGGCGCAACGCGCGCGCATCCCATGATCGCGCGCGGCGCGAGTCCGCGCGCGACACTCTCAGTTACGGCAATGGCAAAGGCCGTCGCGTATATTCAGGGCAGGGACTATGTTGTACCTAAGGATGTACAGGCTGTTCTGGTGCAGACGCTTTCGCACCGACTTCTGCTCGCGCCGGAAGCTGAAGCCAAGGCGATTTCGCCGGAGCAGCTTCTCGAAGAAATTCTCGCGCATACCAATGCGCCGCGTCTGTAAAGACCATGGCGCTGAACCGTGTGTTATATGCCATTGCGCTCGTTGGCGTTCTGGTGTTTCATACTTATTATACGGGCTGGTTTTCTTGGTATTTGCTCATGCTGGCCATAACGCTGCCGGTGTTTTCGCTTCTTTGCAGCCTGCCAGCTATGTGTCGGCTTCAATTGCAGCCGCAGATGGACGAAAGCTGTGTACGCGGAGACAAAGCGCAACTGGTGTTTCAGAATGCAGGCAGATCGTTGCTGCCGGCGCCTATCTACCGTTTTACGCTTACAAGGACGGACGAACTGACCGGCGAGCAGACAAGCGCCCGCCTGCAGCTGGCTGCGCGCGGCAACTGTGTGGTGCAGGTGCCGGCCGCGCATTGCGGCAGTTACCGGTATGCGCTCAGCAGGGGAAGGGTATACGACTATTTGGGACTTTTTTCAGTGCCGTTGCGGCTGCCGCAGCTTGGCCGATGCCACGTACTGCCAAAAGCGCAGATGCCCAGACAGCTGCCAAATCTCAGTCAGTTTCAATCGCGTTCGTACCAACCGAAATACGGCGGTGGGTTCTCGGAGATGCACGAGCTGCGTGAGTACCGTCCGGGTGATCAGATGCGTGATGTGCACTGGAAGCTTTCCGCCAAGACGGATGATCTCATTGTGCGTGAACCTATGGAACCAAACCGCGGTCAGGTGATCATCTCTCTCGACTGGTCAGGCAGTAGACAGGCAATCGATAATACACTGGATATCCTGCTCTGGCTATCTGGGTGGCTCATCGGGCGCGAAGTACGCCACGAGGTCTGCTGGATCGATCCTGCAAGCTTTGAGCCGCAGAGCAGAAGCATTTTCACGCTGAATGATTTACAGGCGCTGGTGACGGAACTTCTGGGTACAAGACTGCGCGATTCAACGCCGTCAATTGCCAGCAGGAGCTTTGCGCACGCCGATTGGCGCTATCATATCTATCCGGGGCAGATATCGGAGGAGGTGACGGCGCAATGAATGGCGAAAACAAGCGTTTCACGCTGTTTCTGACAGCGTTCTTCTGTGCTGCTGCACTCAGTATTGGCGCGGTGTTCTGTGTTATCACAGCGTTCTGTGTCCCGGTTTCAGGCTGGACGCTGGCGGGTTGGCTCATTGCTCTCAGTGCAGCGTTTTCCTTTCTGTGCGGCTGCAGGCACGGCTGGATCGGCCTTCTCGTGCTCACGCTGGCTGCTGCGGGCGCCGGATATTACGGCCGTCTCGCGCTTTACGCTTCGCTCAGCGTGGCCGTCGAGACGATCAGCAGCGTCTATGCCTCTGCATTTGACACTCTGCAGACCGTGACTCTGCTGCCCACAGAGCCTGGCGCTGCGGCCACGGCGTGCTTTGCTGTTTTCGGGGCGGTTTTGTCTCTCGTAACGGCGTGGACAGTGCGCGGTCAAAAGATGCTCTGGCTGGCGGCAGTCTGCGGCATTCTGCCGCTGGTATTGTGTCTGGTCATTTTGCAGAGCGTCCCTGCGGTGTGGGCGGTCATGCTGCTGGTAGGCGCTTTGGCGCTGCTGCTTCTTTCACAGCAGTTGAGAAGGGTGAATGCATCGGCAGGCGGCACGCTGGCACTGGCGCTGCTGATGCCGTTGGCTGCGCTGATGCTGGTTCTGTATGCTGCGTTTCCGGCTGAAGGCTATACGCGCAGTGAATGGTCGGAATCTCTGCGCCCGAAGGTCAACGATATTGCGGATAAGCTGACAATCTTCCGTACCAATGAGACGACGGGACAAGTGCAGCTCGTATCCCCCTTTTCTCCCAGCACGCTGGGTGGACGCGTCTGGGATTTGAGCGTTAAAAAAGCAAATCTTAACCGGGTCGGGCCACAGCGGCTGAACGGCCAGCATGTGATGCGCGTCTTTTGTGATGCGGGTACGATCCGGTATTTGCGTGGCTGCTCACTGGGCATATACGAGGATAACCAGTGGCTTGCAGTCGACGAAAGTGCCTATGCATCCACCGAGATACCTGAGGACGTGATGCTCGTCCGCGGAGACTATCAACTGAAGCAAGTCAAAATCGAGACGGACATGAAATCGTCTGTATTTTACACGCCCTACATGATGACGGATTATCCGGTAACTGCTGCGCCCGTTTATGATGCGTATGTCAAAAACCCACTGCAGGAAACGCAATACAGTGTTGACTGGGCGTGGGGCTTCTCGCAGACGGAGCAAAATCCGGCGACAAGAGGGGAGTACCGCGCGTTTGTCTACGATCAATACACACAGCTGCCGCCGGAGCTTGAGGCTTATTTCCGCGAGGCTTACGGAGAAACGCCGCCGATCGCAGTAAGCTACAGACCGGATGCTTTGCTGACGGTGCTTGATGGAGTGGGGATGATCGTGCAGAACGGAAAGACATATGATCTCAACACGCCAAGTGTACCGGAAGGAGAGGACTTTGTCACATGGTTCCTGTCAGAGAGCGACACCGGCTATTGCGTGCACTTTGCCACAGCTGCAACGATGCTGCTACGCTATTACGGAGTGCCCGCACGCTATGTGACGGGATACTCGATTCAGGCGAAGTCGGGTGAGTGGACAGATGTGACGCAGGACGACGCGCACGCGTGGGTGGAGTATTACCGTGATGATTTTGGCTGGTTGTCCTTTGATCCGACACCGGCAGCGTCGGATGCGGCTGCCGAACCGGAAGAACAGCTACAAAATGACAATCTGCCAGAACCGCCGGAGAAAAAAGAGGAATTTGAAGAACAAATTGAAGATAATAAGAAAAACGAGACAGCAAATATTAATGAAAATCAGGATATTTTAGAGGTTAATAAGAAAAATGTGGAGCCGCAGAAGACAAAGACCGGTACTGCGTGGCTGCTGCGAATTGTTTGCTGCGCATTAATTCTGGCCGCAATATTGTTTGTATGGCGAATCATCGTCCTTTCAGCAAGAATGGCCAATTTTACGCGCGGCTCGACAAACAGGCGTGCCGTGCACTATTACCGGCACATTGTGCTGCTTGCGCGGCTTGGAAAGGCGGAGATTCCGGAGGAATTGGAACAGCTTGCGCAGAAGGCACGCTTCAGCCAGCACAAGCTGTCGGACGGAGAATTGCTGCAGTTTGCCGAATTTGCCGATTCACTGACACAGACGCTGATAAATGAAGCAAAACCATTGCAGCGTGCCATCTATCGGTTGATCTATGTGCTGCAATAATACTGTGCGCATCTGCGTGCGTCTGCAATGCGGACGCGCGCAGAATGAATCAACCGGCAAATCGGCTGGGGAAGTGGGCGCATACGCCGTAAGCCAGTTTGCCTCGTAAAAAGGTGTGCCTGAGTAAATTGAACCTGATCAGCTGCCAACGCAACAAAATAAAAATTTTGTTGCGTTAGCAGGAAATATGTGATAGAATAGAAGCAGCCAAAGCGGCTATCACCGCGCAATCGTGCGTTGCGCGTGTCAGCAGACGCTTTGAGAACCATGTCAGGAGCTGATTCATTTGCAGCGCTATCAGGAATGTCCGCAGGTTCTGCGGGAATTTTTGTCATACCATGAGAACATCAAAGGCCAGTCCAGAAAAACAGTTGCAGAGTATTATCTTGACCTGCGGATGTTTCTTCGTTTTGTCAAACTTATGCGTGACGAGATGCCTTACGATACGCCGTTGGATACAATCTCAATCAAAGACATCGACCTCAATTTTGTCGGCAGCATCAGCTCCACCGAAGTGTTTGATTTTTTGTCGTATCTTGCAAACGACCGCGTTTCGCGCGAGTCTGACGCGGACGATCCCGGCATTGGTTCTGCTGCGCGTGCGCGGAAACTTTCTGCAATTAAATCGTTCTTTCATTATCTGAATGTCAGCTCAAAACAGATTGCAAACGACCCTGTCAAGGATATTGAGTTTCCGCGCATTCGAAAGAGTTTGCCTAAGTATCTGACACTGGAAGAATCCAAGGCGCTGCTTCGTTCGGTATCCGGTCCGAACCAGACGCGCGATTTTGCGATTCTGATGATTTTCCTCAACTGCGGCATCCGCCGCTCTGAGCTGGTCGGTCTGAACCTGACGGATATATATGAAGACCGCCTTCGCGTTGTCGGTAAGGGCAACAAGGAACGGATCGTCTATATGGGTACCTCCTGCCGAAAAGCAATTGACAATTATCTCGTCGAACGCAACAAAATCGTACTGTCTGATAACCGCGCGCTCTTCGGCTCGCGCGATAAAAACCGCATCAGCGTATCTGCCGTGCACCGCCTTGTGAAAAAGCATCTGCTGGAAGCGGGTCTTGACGCGACGCAGTTTTCCGCACATAAGCTGCGCCACACAGCTGCAACGCTGATGCTCTCAAACGGTGTTGATCTCAAAACACTGCAGGAAGTTCTGGGCCATGAAAACCTGAATACGACGCAGATTTACACGCATATTGAAAGTACCGAGCTGAAAATTGCCGCTGAGGCCAATCCCCTCTCCAAACTGAAAATTTGACGAACGACAGCCGCCTTTCCGGTGGCTGTTTTTTGCTGTCAGCCTTACCAATGTCAGAGGAAAAAGTCAAAAACAAACTGTATGATTTACTAATTGCGCTATGATGTCATTTCGTGTAAAATAGGTACTACCTTAAAGGTAGTACCTATTTTGTTATGGGATGTGAAGTAAATGGACAGCGAGAAGACGCAATCAAAAACCATCCGGGATCAGCTTCTTACCTCCATGCGTACCGGTGAATATGCGGGCTGCGAACGTCTTCCGCGTGAAAGTGTTCTGGCTGAACGGCTGGGCATCAGCCGTACACAGCTGCGGGACATTCTCTCATCCATCGAGCGCGAGGGCTTTATTACCCGCCGTCACGGCGTTGGAACGATCATCAATCGCCACGTTTTTGAGGCGCGCACCCGCATGGATATTGAAGTCGAGTTCCTGGATATGATCCGTCAAAACGGATATCGGGCGGATGTAGCCTTTGTTCGTGTATCGGAGGATGCGGCAAGCCCAAGGATCGCCAGTCGTCTGCATATTGCAGAGGGCTCCCCGATTCTTCGGATAACACGGCTGTGTACAGCAGATGAACGGCCCGCCATCTTCTGTGAGGATGTTATTGAAAAGTCGCTTGCCAAGGGTGAGTATACCATCAACGATTTTAAACAGCCTATTTTTCATTTTCTACAGGAATTCTGCTCCGCTGTTCCCTATATGGATTTGACGGATGTGCGTCCTGTCGTGGCCGATGAACGATTGGCCGAGATTTTTCAGGTATCGGTGGGATCTCCGCTGCTGAACATGGACGAGGTGGACTATGATATTGACGGCAGGCCTGTGCTCTGCTCCAACGAATATTTCGCAGACGGCATTTTCCGTCATACTGTGATGCGCAAAAAACTGTAAGGAGAGCAAATCATGAAAAAAGTTGCAATTATTATGGGCTCAGATTCCGATTGGCCGGTCGTCAAGGCGGCATGCAACCAGCTTCACGAGTATGGTATCGAATATGAGGCTCATATTCTCAGCGCCCACCGCACCCCTGCTGCCGCTGCGGATTTTGCCCGCAATGCAAGAGCAAACGGCTTTGGTGTCGTGATCTGCGCTGCCGGAATGGCTGCGCATCTGGCCGGTGCATTTGCAGCCAACTGCACGCTTCCTGTGATCGGAATTCCGATGAAAGGCGGCGCGATGGACGGTCTGGACGCGCTGCTTGCCACCGTGCAGATGCCCAGCGGTATCCCGGTGGCGACTGTAGCCATCGGCGGTGCAAAAAATGCAGCCGTATTGGCCACGCAGATTCTGGCCGTCAGCGATGATGCTCTTGCAGCAAAGCTGGACGCGCAGCGCGCAGAAATGGAAAAGCAGATTGCAGAAAAACAAGCACGGCTCCAAAAAGAGCTTGCTGCGCTGTAAAACAGCGGATATATACCCAGTTTTAATATCATTGTTTGGGAGGACGAACACATGAAAAAGTTAGAGCAGATCTATGAAGGAAAAGCCAAGAAGGTTTTTGCCACGGACGACCCCACGCTCGTCATCGTTGACTACAAGGACGACGCTACCGCGCTTGACGGCCTGAAAAAGGGCACGATCACTGGAAAGGGCGTTATCAACAACCAGATGACCAACCGTCTGATGGCCAGAATGGAAAAGGCCGGGATCCCGACACACTTTGTCAAAGAGTTGTCCGAGCGCGAGACGCTGGTAAAAAAGGTTTCCATCGTGCCGCTGGAGGTCATCATCCGCAATATTTCCGCCGGTCATTTTGCCTCCCGCTACGGCGTGGAAGAAGGTATTGTGTTTGACCAGCCCACCATCGAATTCTCCTACAAAAACGATGATCTGCACGATCCGCTGCTCAACGAGTATCATGCGCTTGCGCTGAAGCTCGCGACCCGTGAAGAGATCGATCTTATCAAGAAGTATTCCTTTGCCATTAATGATATTCTCCGCGCCTTCTGGGCCGGCTGCGGCGTTACGCTTGTCGATTTCAAGCTGGAGTTTGGTAAGACGGCAGACGGCGAGATTGTCCTGGCTGACGAGATCAGCCCCGATACCTGCCGCCTCTGGGACAGCAAGACCCATGAAAAGCTGGACAAGGACCGCTTCCGCCGCGACATGGGAGGCGTCGAGGACGCATATGCCGAGATCATGAAGCGCCTGTTGGATCATGATGCAGACTGAGGTTACGGCAGGTTCGGAGCGCTTCGGCGCGGAAACGCTCCCTTCTGCCTTCCATCCGCGCCACATCCATGAGGAATGCGGCGTCTTTGGCGTCTGTTCCGTGGGAACAACCGATGTTGCCTCACTCGCCTACTACGCGCTGTATGCTTTGCAGCACCGTGGGCAGGAAAGCGCCGGTATTGTCGTGAATGACGACGGCGTATTCCGCTCCTGGCGTGATGTCGGACTCGTCGGCGACGTCTTTCCACCCGAGCGTCTGCGGGCGCTCGGAACCGGCAACATTGCCGTGGGTCATGTGCGTTACGGTACGACTGGTTCTGACAACAAGCGCAATGTCCAGCCCATTCTTGTCAACCACTACAAGGGCCGTATGGCGCTGGCACATAACGGCAACCTGACCAACTCGCACGAGCTGCGGCAGGAGCTGGAAAGCAGAGGCTCAATTTTCCATACGACCACCGATTCCGAGGTCATCGCATATATCATTGTGCAGGAACGTCTGAGAACCGGCTCCATCGAAGCGGCTGTTTCCGCCGCCATGAACCGCCTGACCGGCGCGTATTCGCTGGTTATCTCCTCTCCCGGCAAGCTCATTGCTGTGCGCGATCCGCACGGCTTCCGGCCGCTTTGCATGGGCAGACTCAAGGACGGAAGCATAGTATTCGCTTCAGAGTCGTGCGCGCTTGACGCCATAGGCGCACGGTTTGAGCGTGATATTCAGCCTGGTGAGATCGTCGTGGCGGATAGAAATGGCGTGCGCTCCGACATCAGCCACTGCGGCAAGGCAACCAGAAAACTGTGCGTATTTGAATTCATCTACTTTGCCAGACCAGACTCCGTCATCGAAGGCTCCAGCGTGCACATCGCACGGCAGCGAGCCGGTGCGTTCCTTGCGCTGGAACATCCGGTACAGGCCGACATCGTCATCGGCGTGCCAGATTCCGGTCTGGACGCTGCAATGGGCTATTCGCGCCAGAGCGGTATCCCCTACGGCATCGGTTTCATTAAGAACAAGTATATCGGCCGCACGTTTATCTCCCCTACCCAGACCATGCGTGAAAATGAGGTCAACATCAAGCTGAACCCTGTTCGCTCCGTGGTGGAGGGAAAGCGTGTCGTTCTGATCGACGATTCCATTGTCCGCGGTACCACCTGCCGACGCACGATCGACCTGCTGCGCAAGGCCGGAGCAAAAGAGATTCATATGCGCGTCAGTGCGCCGCCCTTTGTCTCTGAGTGCTACTACGGGACGGACATCGACGATAAAAATAAGCTAATTGCCAACCAGCATACTACGGAGGAGATCGCCGAGATCATCGGCGCGGACTCTCTGGGATACCTCAGCCTGCAGGATGTGGTAAAGCTGGCAGATAACACACAGTCCGGCTTCTGCACCGCCTGTTTTGGCGGCGGATATCCCACCGATATTCCGCATGACGGCGGAAAAGACCGGTTTGAATCCAAAATCAGTGAAGGAAAGAAGGAAGAGCATGCGTAGTTATTCTGACAGCTACCGTGACGCCGGCGTGAACATCGAGGCCGGCTATGCGGGCGTCAAGCTCATGAAAGAGCACGTTGCCCGTACGATGATTCCCGGCGTTGTATCCGATATCGGCGGCTTTGGCGGATTGTTCGCCCCGCAGCTTTCCGGAATGACTGAGCCGGTTCTTGTCTCCGGTACCGACGGCGTGGGCACCAAGATCCGCATCGCCCAGCTGATGGACAAGCACGATACCGTCGGTATCGACTGCGTTGCCATGTGCGTCAACGATATCATCTGCTGTGGCGCAAAGCCGCTGTTTTTCCTTGACTACATCGCCATCGGCAGAAATGAGCCGGAAAAGGTTGCGACGCTGGTATCCGGCGTGGCCGAGGGGTGCGTGCAGTCCGGCTGTGCGCTCATCGGCGGAGAAACAGCTGAGCATCCCGGCATGATGGCCGCGGACGACTACGATCTGGCCGGCTTCTGCGTCGGCGTGGTGGATAAGCCCAAGGTGATCGACCATAGCACGATGCGTCCCGGCGATGTGATCCTCGCGCTTCCGTCCAGCGGCATCCATTCCAACGGCTATTCTCTGGTGCGCAAGGTCTTTGACGTGGAAAAGGCCGACCTCTCGGCCTACAGCGCTGAACTCGGCCAGACGCTGGGCGAGGCGCTTCTGACGCCGACCCGCATCTATGTCAAGCCGGTGCTCCGCTGCATGGATGCCGTAACGGTCAAAGGCGTGAGCCATATTACGGGCGGCGGCTTCTTTGAAAATATCCCGCGCTGCCTGCCCGAGAGTCTGAGTGCAAGAATTGAAAAGTCCGCCGTGAAAACGCAGCCCATTTTCCACATGCTGCAGAAGCTCGGCGGTATCCCAGAGCACGACATGTTCAATACCTACAACATGGGAGTTGGCATGACGGTGATCGTCTCTAAAGAGGAAGTGGACAAGGCCATCGCCGCGCTTGACTGCGGCGCGTATGTCATCGGAGAGATTGTCAGCGGCGAAGAACGGGTGACGCTATGCTGAGCAAAGCGCGCATTGCCGTGTTTGTCTCCGGCGGCGGCACCAATCTCGAGGCTCTGCTGCGCGCGCAGGAGGCCGGAAAGATTCCTCATGGCGAGATCGTACTCGTCTGTGCCAGTAATCCCTGCGCGTATGCCCTGACCCGCGCGGCCAATCACGGTATACCCGGCGTGGCTATTTCAAAGAAGGAAATGCCGCAGGCAGCGTTTGAGACTGCACTGTCAGAAAAGCTGAATGAATCCCGCATCGATATGATTGTTCTGGCGGGGTTCCTTTCCGTTCTTTCCGCGGATTTTGTAAAACAATGGCTAGGGCGCATCATCAATATCCATCCCTCTCTTATCCCCTCTTTCTGCGGCAAAGGGATGTACGGTCTGAAGGTGCATGAGGCCGCGCTGGAGCGCGGCGTAAAGCTGACCGGCGCGACCGTGCATCTGGTCAATGAAATTCCCGACGGCGGACGCATTCTTTTGCAGAAGGCCGTGCAGATTCTCCCCGACGATACGCCGGAGGTTCTGCAGAAGCGCGTCATGGAGCAGGCGGAGTGGATCCTGCTGCCGCAGGCTACGGAGCTGCTCGCAAGTCAAATCGTACTGGAAAAGGAGCATGCATGATGAATGTCTATGAAATCGGATCTCTGCGTGAGAAACTTGCGTCCAATCCCTATCCCGGCCGCGGTATCGTGCTGGGCATGAGCGCCGACGGAAAAACCTCCGTCGCAGCCTATTTCATCATGGGCCGCAGCGTCAACAGCCGCAACCGTGTCTTTCTGTCCGAGCCGGACGGCATCCGTACCGAAGCGTATGATGCGTCTAAGCTGGCCGATCCCAGCCTCATCATCTACCATCCCGTGCGTGAGCTGGGCCGCAGTCTGATTGTCACCAACGGCGATCAGACCGACACCATCCGCGAGTATCTGGAGCAGGGGCTTTCGATGGAGCAGGCGCTTCGCAGCCGCGCATTTGAGCCGGACGGTCCGAACTGGACGCCGCGCATCTCGGGCCTTGTCTGCCCGGATGGCAGCTACAAGCTGTCGATCCTGAAATCCGCCGACGCCACCGGCTCTGCCTGCGCGCGGCTGTTCTTTGAATATCCCGCGTTGCCAGGTCAGGGTCACTTCCTGCACACCTATGTCACGGACGGCAATCCCATCCCCACCTTCTGCGGTGAGCCTGAGCGCGTTGCCATCGAGGGCGATATCGACGCATTTACCGCCCAGCTGTGGGACGGCCTGAACGAGGACAACAAAATCTCACTCTTTGTGCGCTTTACTGACCTGCAGACGCGCAAATACCAGCAACGCATCGTCAACAAACATCAATAAAGGAGCGGCGTCATGAACGAACTGGAACTGAAATACGGCTGCAACCCCAATCAGAAGCCCTCGCGCATTTTTATGAAAGACGGCAGTGAACTGCCCATCACCGTGCTGAACGGCAAGCCCGGCTACATCAATTTTCTGGATGCGTTTAACTCCTGGCAGCTTGTGCGTGAGCTGAAGAAGGCCACCGGTCTTCCTTCCGCAGCATCGTTTAAACATGTCTCCCCTGCCGGCGCGGCCGTGGGTCTTCCGCTGAGTGACGTGGATAGAAAGATCTATTTTGTGCCCGAGGACGCAGAGCTGAGCCCAATTGCATGCGCCTACATCCG
>JAEDFW010000138.1 GCA_016297855.1 Oscillospiraceae bacterium | reverse complement strand
GCAGATGCAGATGTATTTTACAATACAGCTTTTTCCTTGTCAAGCAGTCATTCTTTCACACTCTCGCGCATAAGATAATCAGTAATGATTTTTTAAGGAGGCTACCATGGAGTATGCACTTGCGTTCCTCGCCGGCTTGGATAGCACCGGCGATATTGATGATCTGATCTTCGCAGAGCTTGACTATGACGTCAGCAGCCGATAAGGCTCACGCCCGGGCTGCGCAGGAGAACTTCCCTGCCAGCCCGGGCGATTTTGTATCATCAGCATGTAGCGCCGCCGGTAACAGTCTTGTTCAGAACCTTGGATTTGTCAATTTCGCTGTGCAGCAGCTTCTGCTGTACATAATCAAACCCAAGCCGTTCAATGGTGTCGGCAAAACGCTCTCCGGTGATGCCTTCGTCGCGGAAAAACAAAATTGCCTTCTCAACAACATCGAGCACTTCTTCCTCGGAGGTAAAGATCTTTTCCAGTGGAAGGCCATTTGCCGTGCGCTTGCCCCAGCGACCGCCGATGTAGACCTTATAACCCTCCTGATACTCCTCCAGCGCGCCGAACGGGCACTTTCCCTTGCAGCGGCCGCAGTTGTTGCACGCGTTGGGATCGATCAGAATTTTGCCGTCTTCGACCTTTGCCACATGCACCGGGCAGCTCACCTCAACCTGACACTTCTTGCAGCCGCGGCATTTGGAAAAGTCCACCAACGGTATGCGCTGGCCCACAATGCCGAGGTCATTGAGATCCGGCTTGACGCAGTTGTTGGGGCAGCCGCCCACCGCGATCTTAAATTTATGCGGCAGTGTCACACCGTGATAGCCGACATAGAAGCGCTCATGCAGCTTTTCAGACAGGCCAAACGAATCGAGCAGACCGTACTGGCATGTCGTACCCTTACATGAGACGACAGGACGGACAAGGCTTCCCGTACCGCCGGTTTCCAGGCCGCGCTCGTGCAGATATGCGATGATGTCATCGATTTTATCATAAGGAACGCCCTGAATTTCCAGCGTCAGCCGCGTGGTCATTGTGACCGCGCCGCTGCCGAACAGCTCCGCCGCCTCGGCAATGGTGCGCTGCTCCTCTGCGGTGATCTTACCGTTTCTGGTGATGACACGGACATTGAACACATCGTCGTAGCGCTTGTCCTGCAGGCAGCCGAGACCTTTGACACGCTTGATTTCAGCAGCGGGCAGCTTACCGCCGGCAGCGCGAACCTTGACGGTATTCACAAACGCGCCCCCTTCGAGCACGCGGGTATTCGTATAGCCGAAGGCCTTCAGGCGGTTCTGCAGGAAATAGCCGCGCTTGCCCTTGGCGCAGACAAGAAGCAGTTTTTCATCCTTGCCAAGACCTTCGACAGGGCCGGTGACCTTGGCGAGATTCACCCATGTCGCGCCGGGAATCTTTGCCTCGGGCTGTGCGTCGATCACGCGGTAATCCTTCGCCGCACCGGCGGCATATTCCGCCGGCGTGAACGTCTCAAACCGGCCTTCAAGCTTATTCTCCAGAATATAGCACGCCTGCACAAACGGATGAATGGCCGTGGAGAACGGTGGCGCGTAGGCAAAGTCCAACGTGTCAAAGTCCTCGAGCTTCGCGCCCATGGCGATGCCAGTCACAGCGATATCGACCATCTTATCCACCGCGCCTGCTCCTGCGACCTGAATGCCGAGCACGCGGTGCGTCACGCAGTCGGCGATGAGCTTCGTCACAAAAGTTGCCGCGCCGGGATAATAGTGCGCTTTGTCATCAGTCACACAGGTGACGGAAACTGCATCATATCCGACATCTTTCGCCTGCTGCTCTGTCAGACCCGTACGGCCTGCGTTGAGTCCATCCGCAAGACGCACAACACCCGTTCCAAGACAGCCTCCGTAGGCAGCGTCTGCTCCGGTGAGGTTTTTGGCAAGACAGCGGCCTGTGATGTTGGCAGTTGAGCCCATGGCCGACCATTGCGGTTTTCCAGTCAAGCGGTTGAACACCTGCGCACAGTCGCCAACGGCGTACACATCAGAAAGATTCGTGCGCTGATGCTCGTCGACCACAATAGCACCCTTGTTCATAACAAGTCCGCTATTCGCAAGGAAACGCGTTGCAGGACGCACACCAATGGCCAGCACGACCACATCTGCCTGGACATTTGCCACGTTAGTGCGAACACCGGTCGCGCGCGTTTCGCCGGTAACAGCCTCCAGCGTGGCGCCCAGCAGCACGCGCAGGCCCTTTTTCTGCAGCTCGCGTCGGATATAATCAGCCATATCGGTATCAAAAAGGTTGGGCAGCACCTGTCCGGCCATGTCGAGCGCTGTGACCTGCAGTCCCTGCGCCATCAGATTTTCTGCAATCTCAAGACCGATGAAGCCGCAGCCCACGACCACAGCGCTGCGGCAATTGTTATTCTCGACATATCTGCGAAGGCCCGTCGCATCATCAGGCGCGCGCATGGTAAATACGCCATCGAGCGCCGTTCCGGGCACATCCGGTACAAACGGCTCTGCGCCTGTAGCAATAATCAGGCTGTCATAATGCTCAACCGACTCTTTGCCCGTAGAAACCTCACGGAATGTAACCGTCTTTGCAGCCGCGTCCACACTGACAGCCTCCATTCCAGTCTGCACATGTGCGCCGGTCAGCGCTGCATATTTCTGCGGTGTGTTGACGATCAGCTCATCTCGGGATGCAATTGCACCGCCGACATAATACGGAAGTCCGCATCCGGCATAGGAGATATCCTGCGATTTGGTATATACAGTAACGTTTGCGGTGCGATCCTGCCGCAAAAGCTTGGCAGCGGCCTTAGTACCGGCGGCAACGCCACCAATAACGATAACGTCCATTGCTGTTTCTCCCTTTTGTATATTGATAATCCAATTGTAGCACCGGCAGTTAGTAAAATCAATGCTATGTATCTTCCAAAGATATATGATTCGACAAAAAGATCGCAAATCCCTGATTCGTGCACACGTCGAAACATTGCTGCATAGATTGTTTCAGGGCGCTTGAAAGAGAATGCCCATGAAAGGAGTCAGGATCTTGGAGATTCGTATGTTACATGCATCGCACCATGCCAATGGTTCCGGTGGCTGCGCTGACTGGCAGGGAAGGCTCCCTGCCTGCGCGCCGCTGGCCAATCCGTATGTGCCGTTCCAGATGGAAAACAGCGAGCGCTATGACGCGCCAAACGCGCTCATTCGCGGCACGCTGTACCCGGGGCTGGATCTTCCCTATCGCGGTATGGTTAACACGCAGGAGAAAAACGGCACGCCGCTTGGCGAGCTACAGTCTCTGGGCTTTGCCATGCACGAGCTGGGACTGTATCTCGATACACACCAGGACGATGCGGAGGCCGTTTCCCTTTTCAATCAGTATGCGGAAATGTACGAGGCGGCCATCCAGCAGTATGAGCAGAACGGCGGAGTACTCATGCAGATGCGCGCGGCGCAGAGTGGCAGCTACGAGTGGCTGGATAACCCGTGGCCGTGGGACTATAAGGAGGGCTAAGCATGTTTGTCTATGAAAAGCGGCTGCAATATCCGGTTAAAATTGCAAACACAAATCCGCGTCTGGCTTCGCTTATCATTTCACAGTATGGCGGACCGGACGGAGAGCTGGGCGCATCGCTGCGCTATCTCAGCCAGCGCTACAGTATGCCCTATCCGGAGCTGAAAGGTCTTCTGACCGACATCGGTACAGACGCGTCAAAAAGGACACGAGTTCGGA
>JAEDFW010000020.1 GCA_016297855.1 Oscillospiraceae bacterium | reverse complement strand
CAGGCAATTTTATATCTGAAGGATTATCTGGCAAAGCAGTAACTGCAAAAAGGAAGGGGCTGTCTCAAAATAGATTTTCCCCAAGATAAAGCCAGTAAAAAGTTCCGGGAACTTGCTTGATTTGCAAGTTCCCGGAACTTTCTTTGCATGGTTATTCGTGAGAATGGAATAAAATTCCTGTTTTGAGACAGCCCCTTTTCTTGGTTAATCGAATTTTCCGAGCGTTTTGCCGGAGAGCACATGGAAGTGAATGTGGTGCACAGTCTGGCCGGCAAGGTCTCCGACGTTTGTGACCACACGGTATCCATCTGCAAACCCCTGCTCTTTGGCCAGTTTGGCAATGACGGTGTAAATATGGCCGATCAGCGCTTCATTTTCCTCCGTGACCTCGGCGGCAGAAGCAAAATGCTGCTTTGGCACAACCAGAAAATGCACCGGCGCCATGGGCGCGATATCCTTGAAAGCGTAGCACTTCTCGTCCTCATAGACTTTTGCGGACGGGATTTCTCCCGCGATGATCTTACAGAACAGGCAATCGGACATGATGATTCCTCCTTATCCCTTCAGCTTTTCGCTGACATAATCGTCTACCGCTGCCAGCGCGTTATCGACCTTCAGCACCAGCGTGCCGCCGCCCATGGCGGAATCCGGCTTGCCGCCGCCCTTACCGCCGACGATGGGAGCGATGGCCTTGATAATATCGCCGGCCTTGATGCCTTTGGCGATCGCCCCCTTGCCGCACACGGCAAGAAGTGTCACCTTTTCCCCGTTCACCGCGCTCAGCACGGCTACGATGTTCTCGTCCTTGTCACGCAGGAAATCGCCCAACTTGCGCAGATCAGCAGCATCGGACTGCCCGCGTCCGGTGGTGACAACCTTCAGGCCGCCGACATTTTTCGCCGAGAACAGGAACCGCTCGACCTCGCCGGAGAAGAGCTTGTCTTTCATCTTTTCGATGCGCTGCTGCTGCTCTTTTATCTGGTTCATCATACCGGCAGCTTTCGCCAGCAGCTCACCCGGCGTCGTTTTCATCAGCTCGGACATCTGCAGCAGCCGCGCGTTCATCTCGTCAACCTGGTTGAGGAATACCTTGCCCGTCACAGCCTCGATGCGGCGCACGCCCGAAGCCACCGACGATTCGCTCACGATGCGGAAGGGTCCTACCTTGGCGGTATTATCAACATGCGTGCCGCCGCACAGCTCAACCGAACGGTTGCCCATGTTGACCACGCGCACCACGTCGCCGTACTTCTCGCCGAACAGCGCGATCGCACCAAGCGCGCGCGCCTCGTCGATGGGCATTTCGCGGATATCCACGCTCAGGCCATCCAGAATGCTTTCGGAAACGATGCGGCTGATCTGCATCAGTTCCTCATGCGTAACAGCGGCAAAATGCGTAAAGTCATAGCGCAGACGGTCAGGCTCCACCAGAGAACCGGCCTGATGCGCATGCTCGCCCAGCACCTGACGCAGCGCCATGTCCAGAAGGTGCGTCGCGCTGTGTGCGCGCATGATGGCCGTGCGGCGCTCGGCATCCACGCTTGCACGTACCTGCTCACCCACCGACAGCTCGCCCTCGACGAGTTTGCCGTAGTGCATGAACTTGCCACCCTTGTTTTTCTGCACGTCTGTCACAACAAATTTTGCTGTTTCCGTCTCAATGAGGCCGTGGTCGGCCACCTGACCGCCCATCTCAGCGTAGAACGGCGTCTGATCCAGCACAATAATCGCGTCCGTACCGGCAGAAATGCTGCCGCGCAGCTCGTCATCCGCCACCAGCGCCACGATCTTCGCTTCATCCGTCAGCGTGAAGTAGCCGATGAACTGCGTTTCCGGGATCTCCTTGCCGAACTCCACGCCGGCCCAGCCCAGATCGCCCAGCGCCTTGCGCGCCTCACGCGCGCGGACCTTCTGCTCCTGCATGAGCTGGCGGAAGGCGTCCTCATCGACCGTCATGCCGGTTTCGCGCACCATCTCGATGGTGAGGTCAATCGGGAAACCGTAGGTGTCGTACAGCTTAAACGCGTCTGCGCCGGAGAAGACCTTTTCTCCCTTGTCCGTGTGCTCCTTGAGCATATCGGCAAAAATCTTCATGCCGCCGTCGATGGTCTTGGCAAAGCTCTCTTCCTCGGTCTTGACCACACGGGTGATATACGCCTGCTTCTCGCGCAGCTCGGGGTACTGGCATTCATTCTCGTGCACCACGGTGTCGATGACTTCATACAGGAACGGCTCGTTCACGCCGAGCAGCTTTCCATGCCGCGCCGCGCGGCGCAGCAGACGGCGCAGGACATAACCGCGTCCCTCGTTCGACGGCAGAATGCCGTCGCAGATCATGAACGTGGCCGAACGGATATGGTCGGTGATGACGCGCAGCGACACGTCGCGCTCCTGTGACTGGCCATAATGCGCGCCGGTCAGATCGGAGACCTTATTTGTGATGTTCATCACGGTGTCCGTGTCAAACAAGGACGCCACGTTCTGGCACACGCACGCCAGACGCTCGAGGCCCATGCCAGTATCGATGTTCTTCTGCACGAGCTCGGTGTAGTTGCCCTGGCCGTCGTTATTGAACTGCGAGAACACGATGTTCCAAACCTCGATATACCGGTCGCAATCACAGCCGACCGTGCAGCCGGGCTTGCCGCAGCCCCACTCCGGGCCGCGGTCGTAGTAGATCTCGGAGCACGGGCCGCACGGGCCTGCGCCATGCTCCCAGAAGTTGTCCTCCTTGCCAAAGCGGAAGATGCGCTCAGCAGGGATACCGATCTGCTTGTTCCAGATCTCAAACGCCTCGTCGTCATCAAGATAGACCGACGGATAGAGCCGGTCCGGCTCCAGACCGACCCATTCGGGGCTGGTGAGGAACTCCCACGCCCACGGAAGCGCCTCTTTCTTGAAGTAATCGCCGAACGAGAAGTTGCCCAGCATCTCAAAATAGGTGCCGTGGCGCGCGGTCTTGCCGACGTTATCGATATCGCCCGTGCGGATGCACTTCTGGCAGGTGCAGATGCGCGTGCGCGGCGGCACCTGTTCGCCGGTAAAGAACGGCTTCATCGGCGTCATGCCGGCGTTGATGAGCAGAATCGATTTGTCATTCTGCGGAACCAGCGAAAAACTGGGCAGGCGCAGATGACCCTTGCTCTCAAAAAAGCGCAGATACATCTCGCGAAGCTCGTTCAGGCCGTATGCCTTGTGTGCCATGTTGTTTTCTCCTTCTATCTTCAAAAGATTTTTTAAAAAATAAAGCCCGCCCCCGATATAGGGGCGAGCTTGCTCGCGGTACCACCCTAATTGCGCAAACGCGCATCTTAGCCATCCAATAACGGGGATGACGCGGCCTGCTCGTCGCAGGCGTGCTCAAAACTGGCTGCCGCGCGCTTGACCGAAGGGCTTTCACCGTCCCCTTCTCGCTCTGGGCTCTGCCTGCGCGGCTCGGTTCTTCATCGCATAATCCAATATCGGCATTATTCTATCACAAAAGCGCCGGTTGTCAACCGGAAATTTTCTCATTCCGCTGACAATTTGACCGCGTGACGGACAAACGACATCGCAGGCACGGGCCCTGGCAGCTTCGCCGTAAAGCGCATCTGCGGCGTACGCGGCTCGGTAATGGAAACGCCGTCCATATCCTGAAGCTCTGTGACAGTCCAGGCAAACGGCTTACAATCGGGGCCGACCAGTTCAACCTCATCGCCCACACGGAACTTGTTGCGCAGGCTGAGCACAGCGTTTCCTTCTTCATCGCACGATTCCACCACCGCACAGATCTGCCAGTCGCGGATATAGCGTGAAGATGCGGTGTACTGACCCGGTTCGCCATAATAAAAGCCTGTGGAATAGCGGCGGTGTGAAACGTGCTCGACCTCGTCTCTCCATGTTATGTCAACTTCACGACCGGCATATACATCGTCGAGCACATGGCGGTACGCGCCCGTCACGATGGCGGCATAGTAGCTGGATTTGGCGCGGCCTTCAATTTTGAAGCAGTCGACGCCCGCGCGGATGAGATCATCCAGATGATCGATCATGCACATGTCGCGCGAGTTCATGATGTACGTCCCCTTCTCATCTTCAAACACGGGGAAGTATTCTCCGGGGCGTTTTTCCTCCATCAGCGCATACTGATAGCGGCACGGCTGCGCGCAGGCACCGCGGTTGGAGTCGCGCCCGGTCATATAGTTTGACAGCAGACACCTGCCGGAATACGACACGCACATCGCACCGTGGCAGAACGTCTCAAGTTCCAGCTCCTTCGGCACTTTTGCACGGATCTCGGCGATCTCGCCGATAGACAGTTCTCTTGCCAGCACCACACGCTGCGCGCCCAACTCGTACCACGCCGTCGCGCAGACGTGGTTGGCAATCGACTGCTGCGTGGAGATATGCCGCTGACAGTGCGGCGCATACTTTCCCGCAAGGGTGAACGCGCCAAGATCCGCCAGAATCAGCGCATCTACGCCAGCCGCGTCGAGCTGCTCAAGATACGCGGGCAGCCGGTCGGCCTCATCGCAGCGCGGCATCGTGTTGACCGCCGCGTGCACGCGCACGCCATGTGCGTGCGCGAACGCGACCGCCTTCGGCAGCTCGTCGGGCGTAAAATTGCCGGCAAACGAGCGCATACCGAAGCTTGTGCCCGCCAGATACACCGCATCCGCGCCGTAAAGCACGGCCATATTCAGTTTTTCCATGTCTCCGGCGGGACACAGCAGTTCCGGTTTTGCCCGCATTTAGTTGTTCTCCATTTCAGCCAGGAAGTCCTGATGCTCGTAGTAGGTCTTTGAGAAGTGGTGCACGCCGCTCGTACCGAGCGCGTAGAAATAGTAGTCCGTATCCGCCGGATACAGCGCCGCGCGGATGGAACCCATACCCGGGTTTGCAATCGGCCCGGCGGGCAGACCTGCATTGGTATAGGTGTTGTAGGGGCTGATGACGTACTTGTCCTGCTCGCTCAGGACCTCCTTGCGCTCGTCCAGAGCATACTGGATGGTCGCGTCGATCTGCAGACACGGATAGAGCTTGCTGCAAAGACGGTTGTAGATGACTGAGGCGATGGTCGCGCTCTCGGACGTTTTTGCCGTCTCTTTTTCCACCAGCGAAGCCACAATAATTACATCGTGCATGGTAAGCTCGGCATTTGCGATCTCTGTGTCGGTAAAGCCGCTCGCCTGCATCTTTTCGCGCAGACGGGCATTGAGCGCCGCGACGTCGTCATACATCTGGTCCGTCAGTTTGTTATCAAAGTTGCGCAGGAATTTATCAAGCACATTCTCCGGCTTGTCGTTTACATAAAACTCGTAGGTGTCCGGGAACAGATACCCCTCCAGCCGTGTCTTGCTGCCGTATTCCAGACCACGCAAAAATGCATAGTCAAACTGGTATTCCGCTGCCGTCTGCTCGAGATCGGCGGCCGCACAGACTCCGCTTTCTTCCAGAAGCCGGAAAATATCCTTGGACTCGTAGCCCTCAGGCACGGTAACGGTGACGGTCGCGCGGTCAGTCGACGTGGCGATCATGCCGTTCACCAGCGCATGATAGTCGTAGAGATTATTGAGTTCATAGGTACCCGGCTCGATCTTACGCTCGGCGTGCGAGAACCAGCAGTAGAACTTGAACAGCCACTCGTACTCCACAAGCCCCTCGTCCTTGAGCCTGCCGGCAACCGAAGCGATCGACTCACCCTCGGACACGGGAAACGTCACTGTGCGGTCCTGCTTGGTGAGCGCCAGCACATCGTCAGCGCACTTCCATGCGCCGACGGCCAACAGCACCGACGCCGCCAGCACGCAGCACACATATAAAAGCACCTTCACGCCCGCAGGCAGACGCTGTCTGGGCGCTTCCTCCGGTTCGTCTGCCATGTCCGTGTCCGCCGTGAGATCGGCATACTCCTCCGGCAGCTCGGGCTCAAACAGCGGCATCTGCGTCGCTTCATCCGCAGCCGGCTGCTCTTCGTCGCCCCCGGGACCCATCAGCGCATCCAGCCGCGCCAGTTCCTCGCGCGTACTGCGCAACAATTCGTCCAGCGAGTCGCCGTCAAGCTGATCGCCCGAAAAATCAAAATTCTGATCCTCGTGTTCAGACATAGGCCGTCCCGTTCCGTGTTCGTCAGCACACATATACGATCTCATCGGCCACACGCTTGGCCTCCTGCTCGCCCTTCAGGGCGGCCAGAAGCGCAAGGCCGAAATCCGCTGCGGCGCCTGCTGCGCGGCCGGTGATGATCCGTCCGTCGCGAACCACCGCGGCGTTCTGCATCAGCGCGCCGGCCATCTGTCCCTCGCAGCCCGGATAGCAGGTAGCCTGCTTTCCTTCAAGAAGGCCGAGCTTGGCAAGGACCGTCGGCCCGGCGCAGATTGCAGCGACATATCCGCCGGCATGATAGACCTCGCGCACCAGCGCAAGTGCAGCCGCGCTCGCGCCGATGGCCTGCACACCGCCAAGGCCTCCGGGCAGGATGACCATCTCAAGGTTTGCCGCATCCAGCTCTGCAAGCGTGCAGTCCGCTTGGACGCGCACGCCATGACCTGCCTCGACCAGAGGATCTCCGATCGCGGCAAGCTTCACTTCCACACCGCCGCGCCGCAGAATATCACAGGGCGCAACCGCTTCCAACGGCTCAAAGCCGGTTCCGAGAATCATAGCAACCATTTTTATTCCTCCAGACATTGTTTCACATATGAATAGATCTGCTCGTGGATCTGCTCAACCGTTCGAAGCGTTCCGTTTTCCACGCACGGAACAACCGTCCAGCCATAATACGCAGCCGCCTCCAGCGCCGTTTCACGGCAGTGGCGCAGGTACTGCACATCACGCTCATGAATATCGGCATGCGTGCCGGTATCCTTTTCACGCCTGCGCATGAGTTCCATTGCCGTCTCTGTCGGCATATCCAGACAAATCACCAGATCCGGCTGCGGCAGACCCATGCGCGTATACTCGAAATCATACAGCCACTGGAAAAACGCCTCGCGTTCTGCGCCCGTTACCTTGCCGCCCTGATGCACGGCATTGGAAGTGGTGTAACGGTCGGAGAGCATCACGCCGCCCTGCTGATAATAGGATCTCCACACCTTTTGATAGGACGCATAGCGATCGACTGCATAGAATGTGGAGGCGGCATAAGGATTGACGTCGGTGGGCTTGTCTCCGAACTCCCCGTTGAGATACATGCGGATGAGCGCGGACGACGGCTCCAGATACTGCGGGAACTGCAGCTTTCTAAAATCAACATGCTCCTGCTTCAGCCGCTTGGTGAGCATGGCAAATTGCGTGGATTTTCCGGATCCGTCCGTTCCCTCGAACACGATCAGTTTTCCCATGTTTTCTTCCCTCTTATCCGTTCGGCCACAACAGCCAGGATATATTTCGGCAGCCGCAGCATCCGCCTGAAGCGCTTCGGCTCTTTGATCAGGCGGTACAGCCACTCCAGATTCAGCCGGATCATCCACTTCGGCGCGCGTTTGACCGTCCCGGCAAACGCATCGAGCGTGCCGCCGAGGCCGACCATCAAATGAACGTGCAGTTCTTTTTGGTGTGCCTGCATGAAAATTTCCTGCTTCGGCGCGCCAAGGCACACAAACAGCACATCGGGCGCAGCTTCATTGATCCGCCGCACCACGTCGTCTTCATCCTTGAAGTATCCGTCGGCCATGCCGCAGATAACAAGGCCCGGATTCTGCGCCAGCATCTTCTGCGCAGCCTGCTCAGCCACGCCCGGTTTGCTGCCCAGCAGATACAGCCGCCCGCCGGTTTTGGAAAGTTCCCGCAGAAGCCCGGCGGCAAAATCCACGCCCGCGACCTTCTGCCTAAGCGGTTTTTTGAGAATCTTCGACGCCAGCACCACACCCGCACCGTCAGGCAGGACCATGTCCGCGCCATTCAAAAGCGCACGCAGATCTTCGTCGTGCATTGCCTCATACGCGATCTCGGCGTTCGGCGTAACCACATACGCCGCGCGCGCAAGCGTCAAAAGCTCGCATGCGCGTGCAAGCGCTTCCTCCATCGTTACGTTGTCAAACGCGATCCCCATCACGCCTGTTTTCATAGGCGGGCACACCTCACCACGATAATATCTGCTTCTATCCTAGCACATCCGCGCCGATTTGTCCATCTGCTAAGCAAAAACAAAGCAGTCTGTGTTTCACTTTTCCGCACACCGGCATAAACTGTTATGAAAGCCTATGCTTTATCATCATGTTGGGAGGTAATCCGATGCAAGATACCAGTCAAGTCAATCCGGCTTGCGATCTGCGGGCAATCCGGGAAGCGGTCTGCGTGCACACAGATAAAATCACAGACAGCTGTCTGGCCAAAGACTGCATAGAAGATCTGCATGTGTACTTAACCGTGGATTCTCAGCACGCGCTCGACTGCTCCAATGCCGCGCGTGCCAGATTCGTCGAGCTGCTGCACGTCGGCGTGCAGGTGGAGGCCGTTCCCTTTAACACCGGCAATTTTACCGTCGACGTCACGTTCTACTACCGCATCATCGCAGACGCATCCGTCCCGGGCGGACGGCCCGTCACCATCACGGGCCTGGGCATTTTCTCAAAGCGGATGGTGCTCTTTGGCGGTGAAACGAGCGCGAAGGTCTTTTCCAGCCGGATGTGCAAGTCGTGCCTGTGTAAGCAGTCCATCCAGTCAGGTTCGCTGCCGCAGGCCGTGGTCGAGGTGGTCGATCCCATCATCCTCGGTTCACGCGTGCAGGATGTATGCGCCTGCAACTGCTGCTGCACGGCCGACACGCCGCAGATCCCGGACGCAATCCTCGAGTGCTTTGAGGGTGATCTCGTGCTCAGCGGCGAGTGCAAACGCCTGCTCGTGACCATCGGCCAGTTTTCCATCACGCGCCTCGAGCGCGACACGCAGTTGCTGCTGCCTACGTTCGACTACTGCATTCCCAATAAAGAATGCCCCAATGCCGGCGGCGCGGCGGCCGAGAATCCCTGCGAAGTTTTCTCTCAGATCGATTTTCCCATCGACGCGTTTTTCCCCTCAAAAAACAACGCCTGCATTCCGCCGTCACAGAGCTGCACCGGCTGCGCCCGGACCGAATAAAAACCGGCCACCCAATGCGGGTGGCCGACTTTTTTTGCAGCAGGCTGCGGGCACGCGCTCCCAAAAGGCCGTCTTTGCACGCTAAGCCGGCCGTCCCAGACAGACGCCGGTTTTCAGAAGATGTTCTTTTCCTCCAGCACGGCGCAGATTTCCCTCACGCGCGCGTCCCACGAGCTTTTACGGCCTTCTTCGATGCGCGCACTTACGCGTTCAGGCTGCGTGTCACGCAGCGCCTGTTCGCAGCAGGAAATGAAGTCCTGCGCAGTAGCTGCGATGTGGATGATGGGCGTGTACTGCAGCACCTGATCAGGCTGGCGCGTGGAGATGATGGGCTTGCCGGTGGCAAGGTACTCGTAAAACTTGAGCGGGCTCACGTCCTTGCTCAGTTCGCTCTCGGCAAACAGGTTGAGGCATGCGTCAAACTGCGCCAGATATTCCGGCAGCTTCTCATTGGGCTTGACGCCGAGAAAATACACGTTTGCAAGCTGCCGCAGCGCAGAAAGATCTGCGCCCGGCTTTTCGTTGCCAATCCAGACAAAGCTCCACTCGGGGTGCGCTCTGGCTGCCGTTTCCACATAGCCGTACTCGATGCATGTCTGCAGCGCACCGACGAAGCCGAAGATGGGATGCGGAATCTCCTGCATGTCTTCCGGAACCGGCTGCGGCTGCGAGGCCTGCACAAAACGCTCGAAATTCGCGCCGTTGGGAATAAACCGCGCGTCCGGCTTTGCCTTGCGCAGGCGCTCGGCCAGAGAATCCGCCGTGGCAAACACGGCGTCGGCCTTCCCCGCCAGCTCCAGCTCCATCGCATCGACAAGCTGCGGGTTCATAAAGCCGCCGTAGGCCGAGTGCCGGTCGACGCAGTCATAGACCAGCGCGCTGTGCGGTACATGATCCACAAGATCGGCCGTCACCGGCGAGTAGACCCAGAGAATCGGATTTTCAAATCCGTTTTCGCGCATCTTTCTGCACACAAAGCGCGCCATGCGCTTCTGATTCAGACGGTTGATGAACCGGAACTTGTTGAAAAACGGCAGCACCGGCGGCAGCCGGTAGACCGTGATGTTGTCTTTTACCCGTTCGCCGGGCTTTTTGTATGCAGTCAGCGAAGGCTTCGCTGCCTTGTCGCGCAGAGGCGCGAGAAGACTGACCGACGGATCAAAGTACAGAATCTCCGCGTCCGGGATACGGCGCATCACCTGCTGCTTTCTCGTCGGGATGGGATACCACGGAGAGGTGGCCAAACAAACGATCTTCTTCATGCTTCTTCCTCCAATAAGGCTCTTGCCACCGTCTCGTTCTGCTTCACCAGCTCCTGCAGGTGCGAGACATCGTAGGCGCAGTGTTCGGCCAACGCCGCATCCGTGAGCGCGCGGAGATTTTCGCCCGTCACATCATCAAAATACACGCAGTGCTTCTGCCCGATGTAGCGCATAAAGCCCGTGACCTTGGGGTCGTACGAGACAGCCACCAGCGGCGCGCCCACGCTTGAGGCAAAGATAAGCGTATGCAGGCGCATGGACACGACCACGCGCATCTTTTTCATCATGCCGATGATGAGCGTCTCGTCATACGGCGCTTCGATGAGATGGCTTTCACATGTGAGCGCTGCAGCGACCTCTCTGCAGGGCGCAACGTCACGATTCGGCTCTAGCGCGAAGAACACCGGTGTGAGACCGTATTTCTGGTTAACATAATTTGCAGCATCCACGAACGCCTGCTTTTTTCGCTCAAATCCCTTCCACGGCCGCAGCACGAACAGCGCATACTTTCCGTTCGGGTCGAGGTTGTTATTGAGCAGAAAGCCGTCTACCGCACCGACAGAACCGGGCTGCAGCAATAATGCCGGGTCTGCCGTGACGTAGACCTTGGGCTCTGTTACGCCCATGCTTTTGAGCTCCTCGGCGGACAGATCCTCGCGCAGCGTGATCGCGTCAACGCATCGGTTGATGACGCGCGCGGCCTGCCGGCGGTTGGCTGGCACATTCACAGGCCCGATGCCGCAGCCGTACATGAGCACGCGGCAGCCGGCCATTTTTGCAAGGGAAATGCTGAGCAGGTAGTATTTTAGAGAGCGGGTGCTGGTCTGATCCTGAATGAGACTGCCACCACCCGACAAATACAGCTTCGTCCGGCGCATCACGGGCCAGAACGCAAAGGGATTGAATACATGTACCGCACCCACATGGTAGCGAAGCCGCGTCTGTTTGGGGTTGTGTGAAAGCACACAGATGGGCATGTCCGCGTCAATATTTCGCATCTGGCGCAAAATCGCCTCCAGAATCGCGTCGTCGCCGGCGTTTCCCTTTCCGTAGGCGCCGCAGATCAGCACACCCCGGCGCTTCTGCTTCGGACGCGCTTGCTGGCGTAAAATGGTGCGGTAGATCTCTTTCTGGTGATTCACCGTCGCATCGACAGAGAGCTTTTCCGAGGCCCGCTCATAGAGGTTTTCCGCCAGCTGCCGGCGGAATACAGCGTTTTCGGCCAAACGCTTCATATGCTCCGTCAGCGTATCGACATCGCGCGGCTCGAACAGCAGTCCCGTCACGCCGTTTTCGATAATATACGGCACGCCGCCCACGTGCGTGGCAATGGTCGCGCAGTGCATCCGCGCGCCTTCCGGCAGCGCGTAGGGAAACGCCTCGGACAAAGACGAAAGTGTATTGACGTCGATAGCATTGTAAAAACTATCCGTATCCGACACCCAGCCGGCAAACACGCATGTGCCCGGCGCGCAGACACTGCGTGCAAGCGACTGCAGCATTTCACGTTCTTCTCCGTCACCGGCGATAACGAGCCGCGTGTTGGGACAGGTCTTATTGGCCGCGGCAAAGCCGCGGATGAGCGTGGAAATGTCCTTCACGGGAGACAGTCTGGCAGCGATGCCGAATACCACCGTATCTTCATCTGCCTGCAGGCCGATGCTGGAAAAGTATTCCGCGCGGGTCAGCTTGGTCTGCGTGCACGAAAAATCTACGCCGTTGTAGATGGAGAACATCGTCTGCGGGTCAAAGCCGCGCGAGATGAGCAGCTGCACCATCGAATCGGATACGCCGATATGGTAGTCGAACAGCCGCAGCGCAACGGTATTGATCGTGCCGTAGGTCATGCGATGGAAGGGTCTACCGAGATAGTCGAGCCGGTAGTCGCTGTGCACCGTGGTGACAATGGGGACGTTGATCCTGCGCTTCAAAATCGCACCGATCATGTTTGCGCGCGAGCCATGGCAGTGGACGATCTCAAAGCCCTCGGTGCAGATCATGTCCGATAGCGTGCGGATGCTGGACGCCACGCCGCTGTCCAGCACGAGCGTGTCGATGCCCATCGCGCGCGCATCATCCGCAAACGCGCCGTCCGTAAAGCATACCAGCCGCACCTGCTCGGTTTTTCCCAGCCCCTGCAGCAAAGACAGCACATGCGTCTTTGCACCGCCCACGTCGCCGCCGGAGATCAAATGTATGATTTTCATAGAAAACTCCAGATCACAGAATTTGCTCTTGTTTCCTGCAGATAAATCCGCTAAAATAGCACATAGCCGCTATTTGCGGTCGTACAGTATTATAGTACATATTTCGGGTAGAATCAAACCCAAATCACTGTTCAGGAGGCCCTTATGAAAATCATAGACGAAAAAGGCAGACTGTTCGGCAAGCTGAACCTCATTGACCTTTTGGTCATCGTACTGGTGCTGGCCGTGATCTTTGCCGTAGTCTGGAAGCTCGGCGCGGGTAAAGCCGCCGAAAACGCATCGGCGCAGAGCTATGGCGTCGACTTTACCGTGGTCGTGGACGACGTGCATGAAGAGGTCTGCCGGTTTGCCGAGACGCAGGTCGGCAAGCAGCTGACGAACAGCGGTAAGCTCCTCGACGCCACGCTGACCGGCTGTGAATATGAGCCGCAGGACGATGGCAAATACACGCTGTATCTGTCCGTTGAGGGAACGGCTACCATGTCGGAGATGGTCTACAAGCTGGGGCCGCAGGATGTGCGCGTCGGCTTTGAATATATCGTCAAGACCAGTTCGTTCGAACTGACCGGCGTGGTCTGCGATTTGGAGGTCAGCAATGGCTGATCTGCTGCAGACAAGCCTTCTCTGGCGCGTTCTGCTCTCAATCGCCAGCTTTTTCTCGCGGCTTTCCGGCGGCAGTGTGATTCTGGCTGCCATCCACCGCTGCTGGCGTTCTTCTGCCATCCGCGCATGGCTTGTGCGCCGGCTTGGCGCGTCGACTGCGCCGACCGACGGTTCCGTCTGCGCCAAAGCAGGTACGCACATCAACACATGGCTGGCTGCGCGGCACAAGCTGAAAGACTGGGTTTGCGGGAGCCTTTTGTATCGTGTCTACGCGGCGGTCTTCTCCCGCGGTCGCGAAAGCAAAACGCTCGGCTGGCTGTTTGCAGGCGGCATGCGCGCGTTTTTGCTGCTGGCCGTGGGGTTGTATGTGCTCATCGACTATGTCTTGCGCGACGTATTTGCGATTCCGCTTGTCAGCTCCGTATGGGACGAAGGGCTGCTTGTTTTCTGTATTGTCTGGCTCATCTGGGAGCGCCTGAGCCGTGAAACGCCGCTTGGCGTGCGCGTCAATCCGCTGGATCTGCCGGTGGCCATCTTCGTTGTCACGGGCTTTTTGCTCATGAATGTCGTTTCGCCCTATTACTCCATCCAGATCGCAGGCTTCCGCGCCACGGCGCAGTATCTTCTGTGGTTCTATATCATCACGCGGCTTCTGCGCGATGATACGGATTTCATGCGGCTGTATTTGACGCTGCTCGTTCTTGCGGCGGGTATCTCGCTGCACGGCATCTATCAGTATATTGTCGGCGTTCCCATGCCCGCAAGCTGGGTCGCACAGGCCGAGACGGCCGTGCGCACACGCGTGTACTCCATCTTCGGCAGTCCCAACATCATGGGCGACTATATGGTCATGTTCGTGCCAATGGCAGTGGGCCTCGCCTATTATGCGAAAGATACGCGTGTGAAGGTTCTTTCGTGGCTGTGCGCTGTCATCATGTGTTTTGCATGCCTGTTTACCATGTCGCGCGGCGCGTGGGTAGCGATGGCCGTGACGATCGTGCTGTTTATCCTGCTCGTCGACCGCAGGCTCTTCTGGCTGCTGCTGGCCGGGTGCGCGTGTCTGGTACTGATCCCGTTTGTGCGCACGCGCATCGGCTTTCTCTTCACCGAGGACTTTATCGCCGCCAATACCAATGGCGGCCGCGGCAGCCGCTGGGTGCTGGCAATGGAGAATCTTTACAATGCCAATCCCCTGCTCGGCATGGGTCTTGGCATGTTCGGCGGCGCGGTCGCTATGCAGAATCAAGTCATAGACTATCTGCAGTATTTCTATGTTGACAACTACTATCTCAAGATCCTCGTCGAGATGGGCTATGTGGGTCTGGGCGCGTTCATCATCATGCTGCTGGGGATGCTGTATACCGGCTGCCGGGCACTGTTCCGCACGGGCGTACAGCTGAAAAAGTGGCTTGACCGGGCGTATGTTCTTTGCGCGGGCATGTTCTCCGGCCTCGTCGGCGTGCTGGTCCACTGCTATTTTGAAAACATTTTTGAAGAGCCGTATATGATGGTCTACTACTGGGTCATCGCGGCGATGATGGTCTACCTGGGCTTTCTGCGAAAGCCCAAAGAGGAAAGGAGCGAAGAATGCAGCCGCTGATTTTGAGCTATAACTTCCCTGCCAAATATCTGTCAAAACTGCGGATGATCGCCATGAAATGCGGTGCGCGCGTGCGCGTGGTAGAAAAGCGGGAATACCTCGATCCCATCGGCTCGCTCTGCGGCGTGTGCGGTGCATTCGAAACGATGTATGACGGCGAAGGTTTTCCCGGGCTGATGCTCGTACTGGCGCATTTTTCAGATGCGCAGCTCTCCGGCTTTTTACAGGCGCTGCGCGCATCCAAGCTGCCGCCCATCGCGCTCAAAGCCGTGCTGACGGAGGAAAACAAGGGCTGGAACTCGCTGGAGCTGCATGAAGCACTGCTGGAAGAGCATACCGCCATGCAGTCCGGCACGCCGATCCACGAACAATCCGGGCCGTCCGAAAACGGCTGACACGCAGAAAACCGCCTCAAAACTCCCAAGGAATTTTGAGGCGGTCTCTTTATCGGAACACCGTTCCGTCCTCTTCATATACTTCGATGCGTTCGATCCGCGCGAAGTCGGGTGCAAATTCCGGCAGCTGCGTCTCAATTGCTGCAACCAGAAGCTGCGGGTTTAGTCCCGGATTCTGCGCTGAAACAAGGCATTTGAGCTCCAGCTCCTGACTCGATGCCCTGCGCAGCTCCATGCGGAAAATCATTGGTTTTATGTCAACTTCCGCCTCTCCGCGCTTCGTTCTCTTGATGAGCTTCAACTCCGGCCGGTCAAACAGCGCCGCAATCGCGCGCTGCGCGCCATCCGGCAAGCCGCAGTCATATTCCAGCGTGATCTTTGCCTCCAGCTGCGTCAAATACCTGATCTTGCGTTCGCTTTCGTATGCGCGCAGCACGCGCACGCCGTCTGGCATGGTTGCGTTCAGTCGTTCTGGCAAAGTTTTTATGTCAACTGTTCCGTCCTCTACTGAAAAATCCAGCAGCTCACACCGGCTCTCGACGCCAACGGAAAGCGGCAGCGCAATCGACACATATGCCCGTGGGCTAAACCCCTGCGTATGCCAGACCATCACGCCCGCGCGCTTAAACGCGCGCTGGAACAGGCGCATCAGATCAAGGTGCGACAGATAGACTGCGTCGCCCGTTTTTTCAAACAGAAGCCGGTTCATGACATACGCCTCCTTTGCAAAGCGTGCTCGCGCCGCACCCGGCGCACTGGCTGCGGCAGTCGGGCGTGGTCTGCGACCGGTACGCCTTTTCCCGTTCGCGGCGGAAGAACGCATCGCTCACGCCGACGGAAATCGTCTGCCAGGGCAAAATCTCATCTTCGCCAAAGCCGCGCACAGTATAAAAATCAGGCTCCACGCCGCAGGCCGCAAACGCGTCCAGCCAGATTTGGTAGTTGAAATACTCATCCCAGCCGTCCAGCCGCGCGCCGCGGTTCACAGCTTCCCTGAGCACCTTACCCAGACGGCGATCGCCTCTTGCCAGCACCGCCTCTAGCCGGCTGAGGTCGGACTCGTGGTATCGGTAGTCCACATTGCGCGAGCGCAGGTGCTCCTGCAGCAGGTGCACGCGCCGCAGGTATTCCTCGGGCGTGATCTGCTTTTCCCACTGGAAGGGCGTGAACGGCTTGGGCACAAAATAGGCCGTGGCCAGATTGATCATGAGACCGCGCTTCTTACTGCTGGCCGTTTCGTGCCACGTCTTGATGATCTTGTGCGTCAGCTCCGCGATGCCGATCACGTCCTCGTCCGTCTCGGTGGGAAGGCCCAGCATAAAATACAGCTTCACGCTGTTCCAGCCGCCGGAGAACGCCGTGGCACAGGTATCGAGAATCTCCTGCTCCGTCACATTCTTGTTGATCGCGTCGCGCAGGCGCTGCGTACCTGCCTCCGGCGCAAACGTCAGGCCGCTTTTGCGCACCTTCTGCACTTTCATCATGAGCTCGCGCGAGAAATTATCCGCGCGCAAAGACGGAAGCGACAGATTGATCTTGCGCGGCGCGCAGTAGTCCAGCAGTCCGTTTGCAAGCTGCTCCAGCTGCGTGTAGTCGGATGTGGACAGGCTCGCCATCGTGATCTCGCTGTTGCCCGAATCCTCCAGTGCCTGCACCGCCTGCCGGTACAGAACGTCCGCGCTCTTTTCACGCACCGGCCGGTAGCAGAAGCCTGCCTGGCAGAACCGGCAGCCTCGGATGCAGCCGCGGAACACCTCCAGATTCGACCGGTCGTGCACGATCTCAGTTGAAGGAACAATGGTTTTTTCGGGGTAATATGCGTGATCCATGTCCTCGATCACGCGCTTTTTCACGCGCTCCGGCGCGCCGTGCAGCGGTGTGATGGCTGCGAGCGTGCCATCCGGATGATAGCTGTGCTCGTAGAACGACGGCACATACACGCCGTCGATCTTCGATACCGACAGCAAGAATTCGTGCTTGCTGAGACCTGCCTGTTTGGCCGTACGGTAGCACTCGAGAATCTCCTTTGTGATCTCTTCCCCCTCGCCAAGTGAGAAAAAGTCAACAAAGTCGGCCAGCGGCTCGGGATTGACCGCGCAGACGCCGCCGGCAAAGACGATATTCTGAAGTCCATCCCGCTCGCTTGCCAGCAGCGGCACATCGGAAAGCCGCAGCATATTGAGCACATTCGTGTAGCACATCTCGTAGCCCAGCGTAAAGGCGATCATATCAAAGTCCTTCACCGGATCATGGCTCTCAAGCGCGTAAAGCGGGATCTTGTTTTCGCGCATTGCAGCTTCCATATCGCCCCAAGGCGCAAACACCCGCTCACACCACACGCCCGGCAGCTCGTTCATCACACCGTACAGAATCCGCATGCCAATGTTTGACATGCCGATCTCATAGGTGTCGGGAAAGCAGAACGCCACCCGCACATCGACGTCTTTCTTGTCTTTTACGACCTGATTGTATTCCCCGCCGGTGTAGCGCGCGGGTTTTTGCACGTTTTGCAGGATTCGGTGCAGCCTGTCTGTCATGGTTCTACCTCATTTGCCCGTTGTTTTGTTTATTCTACCCTCCTGCCGTTGGAAAAGCAACCTGTTTTTCTTTCCTCTCTCCCATGCGCGCCATCTGCAGCGCCAGTCTCCCCGCTGCAAGCAGCGGCCAGATGCCGGCTGCGCAGAACACGGCTGCATATACAGCCGCCAGCAGCATCGCCGCACATACGCCGATGCTCACGACCAGCAACACTTTCTGCGCAGTTTCCTGCTCAATTGCCAGCGCCAGTATGGCATACAATACGCGCCCGCCGTCAAGCGGCCCGACAGGCAGCAGATTGTAGCAGCCCAAAAGCAGGCTCACTACCGCAAAAACCGGCAATCCAGATTGGAAACAGAAGCAGCACAGAAGGTTTGCCGCCGGCCCTGCCAACGCGCACGCGATCTCCGCCGCATAGCCCATCGGCGCGGTTGTAATCTGCGCGTCGGCAAAGCGAAGCGTCATTGTCTGCACGCTTCCCCCGAGCAGCCAAACCGCAATCAGATGCGCCAGCTCATGCACGCCCGCCGCCCAAAAAAACGGCCAGACCAACTCGCCTGCCAGTGCGTAGATGAGCAGAGCGAATCCCACAAAGCCGGGTTCAATCCTGAGTTTCATTGCCCGTAATGTCGGCAAACGCCTCGCGCACACTCCCACCGCGTTCCAGCGCGTCAGTCAACGCGGAAAAGGCCTGCGCCGCCCGCCCTCCGGCAGATACACGCACGGCATGCAACGCATCCGGATAACAGCGCGCAATGGTACATCCCAGCATCAGCAGCGCAGCGGCCAAATACAGCGCGCAGAGCCAGCTTTTCATTGCGTCCTGTTTGCTTCGTTTTTCGTCTCTCAACTGTATCGCCTCCGCTTTCATCCTATGCCACAAGACGGACATACTTTCTCCTTGCATTTTCCTTCCGGATTGGATATAAT
>JAEDFW010000137.1 GCA_016297855.1 Oscillospiraceae bacterium | reverse complement strand
GAAACGATCAGCTGCGGCATGACATTCGGAATGAGATGGCGGAAGATGCGCTTGCTGGTCGGCAGGCCTGTAGCCTCAGCCGCAACCATGAAGTCCTGCTCGCGCAGCGACAGAATCTGGCCGCGGACAAGCCGCGCAATACCTGCCCAGCCGAGGAAGCCAAGCACGGCCATCAGCCAGAACAGTCTTGCATACGGAGTCATCTGCATGGCGTCGAACAGCGCGCCGAGAATGATCAGAATCGGCATCGACGGAATGCAGTAGAAGATATCGACCAGACGCATGATGAGGTTATCGACCCAGCCGCCGAAGAAGCCGGCAATGCCGCCCATGATAACGCCCAGTACAGTTTCAAGCAGCACGACAACAAAGCCGACCATCAGCGATACACGACCGCCGGCCATCATACGCGCGAGGATATCCATGCCGTCGCCATCGGTGCCGAATGGATGTGCGTCGGTGGGGCTGTCGAAGCGGTTGATCATATAGACGATCTGCTCGCAGGTAATGGCGTACTCAAGGGGCTTGCGCGTAATGGTGATCTCCGTGTCGATCATGTTGCTGTTGCCTTCTTCGTCGACAACAACCTCACCGTTTTCATTGATCTCAGCCAGCGGGTAGATAAAGGTCGTCACGCTGGTGTCCGTCTCGTCCATCTCCGCGATGACCTGCTGCACAGTCTCCTTGAAGTCGACCGAAAGCGTATCCAGACCGGAGCGGTCACGGACGATAAAGGTAGAACCGACGGCAACTTCGCTGCCCTGCGCATCGCGCACGGTGATAACCTCGTCCTCGCTCGTGACGGTGTAAGCCTTGCCGTCGGCCTCAAATACGCCGTCGGTATACAGGTGATACAATGCCTGCGTCTTGAATTCGGTGCTCAGCTGATTGGAAACATCCAACGGATCGAACGTCAGAACAGATGCAACAACAGCATCCTCCGCGCCGTCGACCACAGACACGCTGTAGACACCAGCCCCCTGTTCCGTTACGGTGTACGTTGCGTCATCGAGCTTGAACGTGCCGCTCAGCAGATTCTCGCCGATGGCCGAGACGATCTGCTCATCCTGAGCCGCGCCGGTCCACTGCATTTCGCCGTTGGAAACACAGGTGACAATGGTCTCCTTGCTGTTGCTGCCGGAAGAAAGCATATACTGCTCGCCTTCAAACTCGAAAGCGTCCTGCTTGGCGGCAACTGCCTCGGCAACGGCCTCATCAAAGCCTGCGCCGCGCTTTTCGCCGAAGTACATGACCTTGCCCATCTTGCTGTTGAATGTACCGACATTTTCCACTGTGTAGGTGCCCAGTTCACTGCTCTTGCCAACGCCGAGCGTATAGACATTCTCACCCAGCTCGGTGATGACGAGCGTGCTGCCCGTCTTTTCATCGGTGGTGATGAGCTGCTTCAGGCCCTCGGCCTGCATCGTCTGGATGTTGGAGTTCATCTGGTTGCGCGCGGTGCTGGAGATCTCATCCGTTTCCGCAAGCGTGTAAAGAACGTATTCCGTACGCTCCTTGGCGCTGGCGTAATCGGCATTCATGGTGCGGTAGGTGCTGAAGACCTCGGTCTGGCCGTAGCGGTAGAAGTACGGACCGACGAACGAGAACAGGAACATGAGCAGCAGAATCGCCGTGCCGACGATGGCCAGCTTGTTGCGGATAAAGCGCTTAAAGACCAGCATGCCGGGGCTGAGGACCTTGACACGCGAGGCGTCGTCCAGCGTCATACCGGCAGAACCGGCACGGCGGGCATTTTCCTCCCGAACCTTGGCCTCGCGCTCCTTCAGGATCTTATTGAAATCTTTCTTTTCCATGGTATTCTTCCTCCATTAGCTCAGACGGACACGGGGGTCAACCACGCCGTAAAGAATATCCGTGATCAGGTTGCCCAGCAGTGTCAGGATCGAAATAAAGGACAGATAGAACATGGTGAAGGGAATATCGCCGACGATCATGGACTGATAGGCGGTATAGCCGACGCCGGGGATGGAAAACAGCTGTTCGGTTACGAGCGCGCCGGAGAACAGACCCGGCAGGCTGCCGCCGAGAATGGTCACAAGCGGAATGAGCGTATTGCGGAATGCGTGTTTGCTGATGACTTTGCTCTCGGGCAGGCCCTTGGCGCGCGCGGTGCGGATATAGTCCGCATTCAGCACTTCCAGCATGTTGGTACGCGTATAACGCATCAGGCCGCCGATGGACACGACCACGATCGTAAGTGTGGGCAGCACCAGATGCCAGCCCATATCCATGACCTGCATGAACGGCGACATGGCGTCGTGCGTGCGCGTGGAGATCATGCCGCCGATATCAAACCAGCCCAGCTTTACGCACAAAACAAGCTTGAACAAAGACGCGACAAAGAAGGTCGGCAGGGAGTTGCATACCATCGCAATGACTGTAACGGTGTAGTCGGTCATGCCGTACTGCTTTCTTGCCGCGGCCACGCCAAGCGGAATGGCAATGAGAACCTGCAGAATGAAGGTCGCAACGCCAAGCGCGAAAGAGTACCAGACAACGTCCGCGAATTTCTCGGTCACGGGCAGCGTCCAGCGCCAGCTATTGCCGAAATTGCCGACAATGGCGGACTTCATCCAGGTAAAATAGCCCGCAATGATGCCCTTATCCATACCATATTGTGCGTTCAGTTCCGCGATCCATTCCGCAGCGCTTTTGGTATTGCCCGGACGGGTCGCAAGCTGACGCGCCTGCTGATCAATGTAGTTCGTGGGCAGGCAATGCATCAGCGTATATACAATGAGCATCACACAAAAGAGGATCACGATGCTCAGCAATAGACGTTTTACGATAAATTTTCCCATAGAATCACCATTCTTCTCTTTTATATTTGCGCGATATGCAGCGCACAGAGCGCTGCCCTGCACTGCGCAACGGGATCTAAGGCTTGCACGTTCAAATCCCATTGCGCAGGCCAGGCCAGTCACTGTGCCGGCTCCGAACCCGCGACTTGAAAGCGCCGCACACACCGAACCCCCCGAAGGGGGCCCGGTGTGTGACAAACGCCAGGTAGTTACAAGCTGCCGTTGGAGATTAGTTCATCTCCAGCAGTTCGATGTCGTTCATCCAGCCCCAGAAGGTGGTGATGTCCGGGGTAACGGTGTCCATGTTGACACGCTCGGTGGAGAAGACAACGCAGTTCTGACGCTGGTAGGCCGGGATTTCGACGCCCCAGTCCATGATGATCTCAAGGCACTGCTTGTAGGTAGCCTTCCGGAACGCCTGATCGGTGGTGCTGCGGGCTTCCATGATCAGCGTATCCAGTTCTTCGTCAGCAATGTGATAGTGGTTGGAGTCGGTGCCGCCCTTGCCGACAATGTTGGAGGAATGATAGACCTGATACATGTCGGGGTCGACGGTTGCGCCCCACGCAGCAGCCCACATATTCTGGGTGCCTGCGTCAAGCGCGTTCCACAGCTCGTTGGAGTCGGCCGGGTCGTTGATGTTCAGCGTGATGCCGATGCCTTCCAGAGCGTTCTTGGTGGACGTCAGGACACCATAGACAGGGTGATCGCCGGAACCGTCGGCCGGGATGATGATCTCATAGCTCAGAGAAGCGCCCTCGGGAGCTGCGGTGAACTTGCCGGTAGCCTCGTCCCAGGTATAGCCAGCAGCCTTCAGGTAGCCGACAGCCATTTCCAGAGCGGCAGCTTCCTTCTCTTCCTGCGTCATGTCGGCAGTGATGACAACATTGCCGTCGACGTCGGTGGAGTAAGCAAGCTTGTAGCCCTCGTCAGCGGGCTTCGGAGCAGCCCAGGAGGTGTTGGAGATCGGGTAGTTGATGACGGAAGCACGGTCGCCGTAGTA
>JAEDFW010000136.1 GCA_016297855.1 Oscillospiraceae bacterium | reverse complement strand
GCAGGACGAGGCGGGCATTGAGGATCTGGCGCTGCGCTGCAGCTTCCGGAAAAGCCGCACCGTGGGCACGTTCCGCAAACTGGATTATGAGGATATGCTGCAGATTTATCGTGCGGCAAACAGATAAGGAGAATTGGTCATGAAAAAAATTGCAATTGTTGGATTCGGCGTTGTTGGCGGCGGCGTGGCGGAAATTCTGCAGCGCAACGCGAAAATCATTGAGAAGAATGCGGGCGAGGCCATCGAGCTTGGCTACATTGTCGACCTGCGCGACATGCCGGACAGCCCCTTTGCAGATAAAATGGTTAAGGACTTCGCGGTGGTGGAGAATGACCCAACCGTCAGCATCGTCGTCGAAGCCATCGGCGGCTGCGGCGCAGCACTGCAGTTTGTGCGCCGGGCGCTCACGGCCGGCAAGAGCGTTGTCACGTCCAACAAACAGCTTGTGGCCGAGCATGGTCTGGAGCTGTTCCGGCTTGCAAAGGAGCATGGCGTGAACTTCCTCTTTGAGGCGTCGGTCGGCGGCGGCATCCCGGTACTCAACCCTATGACGAGATGTCTGGGCGCGAACGAACTGTATGAGGTGTCGGGCATTCTCAACGGAACGACGAACTATATCCTCAGCCAGATGCTGGAAAAAGGCGAGAGCTTTGACGGCGCGCTCAAGAACGCGCAGAAGCTCGGCTACGCCGAGGCCAATCCTGCCGCCGACGTCGAGGGCACCGACGCAGCCAGAAAGAGCTGCATTCTCGCGGGTCTGGCATTCGGAGGGAACGTGGCCCCGGATGATATCCACGTCGAAGGTATCACTGCCGTCACGTCCGTTGACGCGGCCTTTGCCGAGGCAGGCGGCATGAAGATCAAGCTGCTTGGCCGCGCGCTGGTGCGCGATGGAAAGAAGTACGTCTTTGTCTCGCCGCACTTCATGAAGCAGGAGCAGCCGCTTGCCTGCGTTGGCGATGTATTCAATGCCATTCTGGTGCGCGGCAGCGACGTGGGCGAAACGATGTTCTACGGTCCTGGTGCCGGCCGGTATCCCACGGCGAGCGCGGTGCTGGGCGACGTGATCGATATTGTGCGCAATCCCGGCCGCGAGCAGCCCACGGGCTGGGAGGCGGCAGAAGAGAAGCCCGCGTCCTTTGACACGTTCAAGGCAAGATATTATATTCGCACCCGCGAGGAAAAAGCGCTCGTCCAGCAAAAGCTGGGACAGATCACCTGGCTGCCCGATCAGCAGGGCTGTTCCGGCGGCGTGACAGAGCCTTGCACGCGTGCGCAGCTGAAAGCCGTCGGCGTGGCGCTTGACGCGTGCTGGCCTGTGTTTGAGTAAGCGGAGGCACGGCGTATGGCACTTATCGTTCAAAAATACGGCGGCAGTTCTGTCGCCGATGCCGAGCGTATTTTCCGCGTTGCCCGGCGCATCACGGACACCTATCAGGCCGGAAACGATGTGTGTGTCGTATTGTCCGCGCAGGGCGATACGACCGACGATCTGATCGCCAAGGCGGAGGAGATCAACCCTAACGCGTCCCGGCGAGAGATGGACATGCTGCTCAGCTGCGGCGAGCAGATTTCCATCGCGCTTATGGCGATGGCGATTGAAAAACTGGGCTTTCCGGTAGTTTCTCTGTGCGGCTGGCAGGTCGGCATGACAACCGACTCCAACCACTCGGCCGCGCGCATCAAGCGCGTCGACTGTGACCGTGTACGTGAGGAGCTGGATAAAAAGCGCATTGTGCTTATTGCGGGCTTTCAGGGTGTGAACCGCCATGGCGATGTGACCACGCTTGGCCGCGGCGGCTCCGATACCACCGCCGTTGCGATGGCTGTGGCGCTGCAGGCTGATCTCTGCCAGATATACACCGACGTTGACGGTGTGTATACCTGCGACCCGCGTCTGGTGCCGGAGGCACGCAAACTCAGTGAGATTACCTATTCCGAAATGCTGGAGTTGGCGTCTCTGGGCGCGCAGGTGCTGCATAACCGCTCGGTCGAACTGGCCAAGAGTTACAACGTTCCGCTGGAGGTGCTCTCCAGCTTCACCGGCAACCCCGGTACGATTGTCAAGGAGGTCGTGAACAAAGTGGAAAAAACATATATTACCGGCGTTGCGCAGGACAAAAAGATTGCGCGCGTCGCGCTGACCGGCATTGCAGATGAGCCGGGCATGGCCTACCGCGTATTCGGCCTGCTGGCCAAAAACAAGATCAACGTCGACATGATCCTGCAGTCCTATGGCCGCGGCGAGAGCAAGGACATCGTTTTTACGCTGGCCGAGAAGGATGTGCCGGCATGCACGAAGCTGCTGGAGGAAAATAAGCAGTCGCTGGGCTATGAAAATCTCGACGTCAGCACCGACGTTTCCAAGGTGTCCATCGTGGGCGCGGGTATGCTCGGCAACGCCGGTGTGGCGGCAAAAATGTTCGAGGCGCTCTATCAGGCGCACATCAACATCCGCATGATTTCGACAAGTGAGATCAAAATCTCCGTGCTGATCGACAAGGACGAGTCCGAGCGTGCCGTAAAGGCCATTCACAGCCGCTTTTTCCAATAATGGAATTTAAAATACCAAACGACTGTTGGCATGATTTTCCCCTCCCGTCATATAGTATGACGGGAGGGGTTTTATGAAAAAACGGTTCGTGCTGGCGTTTGTGCTTACGGCGCTCATCGGCACTGGTCTGCACTTCGCGTATGTGCTGTGCCCGGTGGCGTTTGTGGGGTTGTTTGCGCCGGTGAACGAAAGCGTCTGGGAACACCTGAAGCTTCTCTACTGGCCGTTTCTGGCCGCATCCGGAGTGCTCTGCTTTGGCGCAGACGATGCGCCGCGCGCATGGAGCGGATTTCTGCTGGCGCAGCTGGTGATGCCGCTGGCGCTGCTGGGTACATATTATACGCTGCGCGCAGGCTTTGGCGTGGAGAATGTGTGGGTCGATATTGCGCTGTATTATCTGACGCTGGCGCTGGGCTTCTGGCTGGCATACCGGCTTCAGAAAAGCGGAGCGCTTGCATTTTTATCGGGCGTACTGGTGATCCTTGTGGGTCTGTACGGCGCGGCGCTGGTGCTGTTCACGATGGCACCGCCGAATTTTCCAATCTTTACGCCGTAGGGCGAAACTGCAAAGAAACGTTCAAAAAATGTGTTGACAAACGGCAATTTCATGATATAATATCCCGGAGAAAACAAAGAAGGAGCGGCAGCACCGCACCTCACCTCCAGCGTTAGCGACGAGGTTCATACTTCACTTCCCCTTGGGAGTCTGTGTGATTGTATGTGCGGGTGCTTTGCGGCATCCGCACTTTGCATTTGGAGGTGCTTTATCATCGGTAAATTTGATCATCAGATCAACGAGGAGATTCGCGACAAGGAGATCCGCGTGATCGGAGCCGAAGGCGACCAGCTTGGTATTATGTCCAGCGCGGACGCGCTGCGTCTTGCGGAAGAGAAGGAACTTGATCTTGTCAAGATCGCGCCGAACGCCGTTCCGCCTGTCTGCAAGATCATGGACTACGGCAAGTTCCGCTTTGAGCAGCTGAAAAAAGAAAAAGAAGCCAAAAAGAACCAGCATGTGGTCGAGGTCAAAGAGATTCGTATGTCTCCGAGCATCGATACCAACGACTTCAATACCAAGGTCAAGAATGCACTGAAGTTCCTCAAGGATGGCAACCGAGTTAAAGTCACCGTTCGTTTCCGCGGCCGTGAGATGGCGCACACCTCTCTTGGCGCAGAGCTGTTGAGCCGGTTCGGCGCCGATTGTTCCGAGGTTGCTGTTGTGGCCAAGGACGCCAAGCTCGAAGGACGCAATATGTCCATGTTCCTCAGCCCAA
>JAEDFW010000135.1 GCA_016297855.1 Oscillospiraceae bacterium | reverse complement strand
CCCATGGCGTGCATGAGCAGGAAGTTGGACGGGTTCGACTTCTGCCCCTCGACCTGCGACACGCGCGCGGCCATGGGAACGGCCGAAACGCCGGCGGAGCCGATGAGCGGATTGACCTTGCGCTTTGTCAGCGCGCACATGACGTTGCCCGCGATCAGACCGCCCGCCGTGGAGATGGCGAACGCGACCAGACCCAGAACGACGATCTTGATGGTATCCCAGGTGAGGAAGTTGGAGGCGACCATCGTCGCGCCGACGGAGGTGGAGAGCATGATGGTGATGATATTCATGAGCGCGTTCTGCACGGTGTCAGACAGACGGTCGGTCACGCCGCACTCACGGAAGAGGTTGCCGAGCATCAGGCAGCCGATCAGCGGAGCCGTGGACGGCAGCAGCAGCACGACGAAGATGGTGACAATGATCGGGAAGATGATCTTCTCGGTCTTGGTGACCTCGCGGGTCTGCTCCATCTTGATCTTGCGGTCTTCCTTGCGGGTAAGCAGGCGCATGATGGGCGGCTGGATCATCGGGATCAGCGCCATGTACGAATACGCCGCGATGGCGATCGCGCCGAGCAGCTCAGGCGCGAGCTTGGTGGTCAGGAAAATGGCCGTGGGGCCGTCGGCGCCGCCGATAATGCCGATGGAGGCGGCCTGCGGGCCGGTAAAGCCCAGAAGGATTGCGCCGAAGAACGCCACGAACACGCCCAGCTGCGCGGCAGCGCCCAGCAGCAGGCTCTTGGGGTTGGAGATCAGCGGGCCGAAGTCGGTCATCGCGCCCACGCCCATGAAGATGATGGACGGGTAGATGCCGGCTTTGACGCCGATGTAGAACACGTCAAGCAATCCCGCGTGCTGCAGGATATGGCCGTAGCTGTGGTAATACGGGCTGGCCTCGTTCAAAAAGTCCGCCCACAGCTCGGGATGATACAGCGCGTTCGTCTCATTGAGCGCGGCAGAGAGCGCCGGGAAGTAGCTGATGTTCGCCAGCAGGCAGCCGAACGCGATGCCGACCAGCAGCAGCGGCTCGAACTTCTTGACGATGCCGAGATACAGCAGTACGCACGCGATCACGATCATAACGAGGTTCTTCCAGCCGTCGCCCATGACAATGCCGGCGAAGCCGGATTCCACGATCAGCTTGTTCAGCGTATCGAGCACGTTGAACCCGCCGGCAGTAGCAGTAAAGATAGCCATCATCTGCCCTCCTTACGCCAGAACGACCAGAGGAGCGCCAGTATCCACCACTGCGCCCTTGCTCGTCACGACCTGAGCGACCGTGCCGTCACGCGGGGCGACGATTTCGTTTTCCATCTTCATGGCCTCGAGGACGACCAGCACATCGCCGGCCTTGACGGCCGCGCCCTGTGTGCAGTTGACCTTGAGGATGTTGCCGGGCATCGGAGCCGCGACGACTTCGCCTGCGGCGACAGCCGTGGGCGCGGGTGCTGCGGCAGGCGCGGCAGCAGGTGCTGCGGGCGCAGCAGGCGCCGGTGCAGCCGCGGGTGCGGGTGCGTAAGCTTCGTATTCATCGACCAGCATGGCCTGGCCTTCTTCAACCTCGACCTCGTAGGTGCGGCCATTGAGGGTAACTTTATACTTCATCTGTCTTAAACCTCCTTGATGGATTTGAAGCGCAGCTCGTTGAGGGGCTTGCCGAGCTTGTTGGCGACGATCGCCATCAGCATGGCAGCTTCCCTGTCACTGACGTTGAACAGCTTCACCTCGCCGGCAGAGCCGGGTGCGGGCGCAGCCGTCTTGGCAGGCGCAGGCGCGGCGGCAGGTACAGCAGCAGGCGCGGCAGCGGCCTTTTTGCTTCTCGACGCGACCATGATCTTGCCCATGACGTAGACGACGACCATCAGCGCGATCAAGCCGAAAAACACGACGAGATAGCCCAGCAGCGCGACAAGACCCGCCGTGCCGATACCCAGATCGATCATTGCGTTATTGACCAAAAACATCATACCGCACCTCGCTTACGCTTCTTCAATGGTGTACTTGCAGATGTTCTCTTCCTTGGCCTTGCGCGCCTCGAAGAATTTCAGCGCCTGATCCGGGAAGCAGATGTAGCTCATGACGTCCTCTTCGGACTTTGCCAGATCGCCCAGAGCCTCTTTCGCGGCCTTGAACTCCTCGCCGGTGCGCTTGGCATCCTCAATGCGGCAGTCGATGGGCTGGCCGCCCTCGCCCAGGATCTTATCCTGCAGCTCCTGGCTGACGGGAGCCGGTGCGATGCCGTATTCGCCCTTGAAGTAGTTCTTGACTTCCTTGGAGATCTGCTTGTAGCGCTCACCCAGCAGGACGTTGGTAACGGCCTGATTGCCGACCATCTGGCTCAGCGGCGTGACCAGCGGAGGATAGCCCAGATCCTTGCGGACGGCGGGGATCTCTTCCAGCGCGGCCTCGAACTTATCCATGGCCTTCATGTCGGTGAGGTTCGCGATCATGTTCGACAGCATGCCGCCCGGGACCTTGTACACCAGCGCCTGCGCGTCGGTGGCCATGGACTTGGGATTCAGCGTACCCTTGTCGATGTACTTCTGCTTGATGGGCTTGAAGTAATCGTTGACCTTGTTGATGACGTCCTCGTTCAGGCCCGTCTCGATGCCGTACTGCTGCAGCGCGTAGAACATGGTCTCGGTTGCAGGCTGCGAGGTGCCGTTGGAGAAGCAGCTGGTCGCGCAGTCGATGACGTCAACGCCGGACTCGATCGCCTTGGTCACGGTCATGTAGGCCATGCCGGTGGTGCAATGCGTGTGCAGGATGATGGGCATGTCGCCCAGGGCATCCTTGATGCCCTTGATGAGGTTTTCCGCCTCATACGGGCTCATGGTACCGGCCATGTCCTTCAGGCAGATGGTCTTGAAGCCCATCGTCTTGAGCTCCTTGCACATCTCGATGTACTTTTCCACCGTATGTACCGGGCTTTGCGTGTAGGAGATGCAGCCCGAGGCAATGGTGCGGTCGTTGGCGTACTTCATCGTCGCGTCCAGCGCGGTGCCCAGATTGCGGAAGTCGTTCAGCGCGTCAAAAATACGGATGATGTCGATGCCGTTTTTGATCGACAGCTCGACGAACTTCTCCACCACGTCGTCGTGGTAGTGCTTGTAGCCCAGCAGATTCTGGCCGCGCAGAAGCATCTGCAGGCGGGTGTTGGGCATGTGCTTGCGGATGCCGCGCAGACGCTCCCACGGATCCTCATTCAGATACCGCAGGCAGGAATCGAATGTCGCGCCGCCCCAGCATTCGACCGAATAGTAGCCGGCTTTGTCCATCTCAGGCAGAATGGCTTCGTAATCGGCGTACGGCAGACGGGTCGCCATCAGAGACTGGTTCGCATCACGAAGGACAGTTTCAGTAAGTTGAACTTTTTTCATCATAATCCTCCATTATTTGTTACGCCAACCCTGGCGTGTAACTACAGATTTTCAGGCCGGAAGCCTTGGAAAAAGACACGCTGCAGCGAGCGCCGCAGCGTGTCTCGCGCTTGCTGAACCAATGATACTATATAATATATACTAAATATCATAGCACGCCGGCAGCGTCCCGGCGGCTAAGAAGCCGTTCAGATTTTTACAGCTGCGGACCGGCGGACACGAGCGCCTTACCGGCCGCATTGCCCTCGTACTTGGCGAAGTTCTTCTGGAAACGGGAGGCCAGATCCTTGGCCTTGGCTTCCCACTCAGATGCGTCGGCATAGGTGTCGCGCGGGTCGAGGATGTTGGTGGCGACGCCCGCAAGCTCGGTCGGAACCTCGAGGTTGAAGTACGGAATGGTCTTGGTGGGAGCAGTCTTGATCGCGCCGTTCAGGATCGCGTCGATGATGCCGCGGGTATCCTTGATGGAGATACGCTTGCCGGTGCCGTTCC
>JAEDFW010000134.1 GCA_016297855.1 Oscillospiraceae bacterium | reverse complement strand
GCGCCCTGCTCGGGCAACGGCTCATGCGGCAAATGCCGCGTCAAGCTCCTGGAAGGCGAGCTCGAAGGCCCGCAGACCGGCCATATCAGCCCCGAGGAATATGCAGACGGCTGGCGCCTGAGCTGCGCGAGCAAAATTATCAGCGACGTGACCATTCTGGTGCCGGATATCGCGTCTGCGTATCAGAGCCGGATGAAGACCGCCGACCTGTCCTCGGGCGAGGAGATGGCCATCTTTGAAAAGCTGCAGCAGGACGTGCAGGCTGCGGGCGTGCCGTTTGCAAACGATTTTGAAGAAGTGCTCGTGCAGATGGAAGCGCCGACGCTGGACGATACCATGCCCGATACTGAGCGGCTCATCTGGGGCGTGAAGGCAGCGATCGAGTGTGAGGACGTTGTGCTGCCGTATTACGTCGTCAGAAAGCTCGCTGCGCTGCTGCGCAAGAGCGGTTTCGCAGTTAAGGTTGTAGGCGAACTGAAAAACGGCGTGTTCCACGTTTACGACGCCGTGCCCGGCGATGATACCGTACCGCTCGTCGGCTGCGCCATTGACATCGGCACGACTACCGTTTCGGCGGTGCTCATGGATCTTAAGAGCGGTAAGCTCCTGGCCAAGGCCTCGTCGGGCAATGGCCAGATCCGCTACGGCGCAGACGTGATCAACCGGATTATTGAGCAGGGAAAGCCCGGCGGTGTGAAGCGCTTGCAGGACGCGATCATCAAAGAGACGCTCGTTCCCGTCATCGCCGCCATGTGCCAGTCGGCAAATGTGCCGGCCAAGCGCATTTTGCGCATGTGCATCGCGTCGAACACCACGATGAACCATCTGCTTCTGGGCGTGGACGCCAATCCCGTGCGCATGGAGCCGTATATTCCCACGTTCTTCTCGTGGCGGAACCTCAAAGCGGGTGAACTGGGACTGCCCGCCAATCCCAATGCGCGTGTGCTGCTTGCGCCGAACATTGGCTCTTACGTCGGCGGCGACATTACCGCCGGTACGCTGGCGAGCCTGATCTGGGACAAGGATGAATTCTCCCTCTTTATCGACCTCGGCACCAACGGCGAGCTGGTCTTTGGTAACCGCGATTTCATGATGTCGTGTGCCTGCTCGGCAGGCCCGGCGTTCGAAGGCGGCGATATCTCCTGCGGTATGCGTGCCACCGACGGCGCGATTGAGGCCGTGACCATCGACAAGGACACGATGCGCCCGACGCTCAAGATTGTCGGCGGCGAGGGTCAGAAGCCCGTGGGCCTGTGCGGCTCGGGCATCATCGACGTGATCGCCGAGCTATACCGCACCTCCATCATCTCGGCCAAAGGCCAGTTCGTGCGCGATGGCGCGAGAGTCCTGCGCGATAAGCACGGCATGGGCCGCTATGTGCTGGCCAAGGCAGAGGAAAGCGAAACGGGCCGCGAGATCGCCATTACCGAGGTGGATATCGAGTCGTTCATCCGCGCCAAGGGCGCCATCTTCTCGGCCATCCATGTGATGCTGTCATCTCTCGACATGGACGTGAGTGTGCTCGAACATGTCTATGTTGCCGGCGGCATCGGCAGCGGAATCAATATGGAAAATGCGGTGCGCATCGGCATGCTGCCCGATATCGACCGCAGCCTGTTCGAGTATATCGGCAACTCGTCGCTTTCGGGCGCGTATGCGATGGCCCTGAGCGAGGCGGCGGATGAAAAGGTGCACGAGCTGGCGTCCAATATGACGTATATGGAGCTGTCCACCCATCCTGGCTACATGGACGAGTTCGTCGCGGCGTGTTTCCTGCCGCATACCGACGCCGCGCTCTTCCCCTCGAGCGTACAGGAGTAAGCATATGCAGGTACAAAACAACAAGGAAGAAGTGCCGTTTGCGCACTATGTGGAAAAATTTCGCGCGCTTGACCCGGTCGAGGCTGCCGCGCGCTGCGGTGCGGCGTATGAAAACGGCGAGTTTGCCGTGACGCTTCTGGGCACGACGTATTGGATCGCGTGGCCCGAGTATACCATCCGCACGGAAACAGGCGTAGGCTTTGCATTGGAAAATCTGCCGTGCCAGACATTTTTGCTGCGGTTTCTTCTTGAGGGTAAAATGGCCGGGCGTTCGACCGGGTTCAAGACCTTCCGCGAGATGCCGTGGGGCGAGATGTACATCGGCCCGTATACGGGCCGATGCCTCACACGCGCGGCGTTCACGTTCGGCACACGCGTGGATGCGTTCGCAGCCGCGTGCCGTCAGATGGGCGCGCGTGAAGTGCCGCACGGCGACGCGGGCTTCGAGTTTGATTTCCTCGGCGGCTACCGGATGCAGATCATGGTCTACGCGGGCGACGACGAGTTTGCTCCCACAAGCCAGATCCTGTATTCCGATAATTTTGCCGGCGGCTTTGCCGCAGAGGATCGCGTAGTTGCGGGTGACATTCTGATTTCTGCGATCAGGCAGCGAATGCAACAAAAATAGGATGGAAAATTTGTACAATATTTCTATGAATTTTTTTCCGGAAACATTGACTAACCGGGATTCAAGTGATAGAATGCAATCGATAAAGAAATATTGATTGACAATATTTCCATGTCATGTCAATACGTGTGTTTCAAGTCACTCCAACGGCTTGTTACATAAATCCTGTATGTGTCAGGCCACTACGACGGCGCAGCACAAAATCTAATACAAGGAGAGAACAACAATGGCAGAATTCAAATCCGACATCGAAATCGCACAGGAAACAGAAATGTGGCCCATCACCAAGATCGCTGAGATCGCTGGTGTGGATGATAAGTACTTGGAGCAGTATGGCAAGTACAAGGCCAAGGTTGACTACAACATCCTGAACGAGGTCAAGCGCCCCGACGGCAAGCTGATTCTGGTCACCGCCATCAACCCCACCCCTGCCGGTGAAGGCAAGACCACGACCACTGTCGGCCTGGCCGACGGCATGAAGAAGCTCGGTAAGAACGTGCTCGTGGCTCTGCGTGAGCCGTCTCTGGGCCCGGTCTTCGGCGTCAAGGGCGGTGCAGCAGGCGGCGGCTATGCGCAGGTCGTTCCGATGGAAGACATCAACCTGCACTTCACCGGCGACTTCCACGCCATCGGCGCTGCAAACAACCTGCTCGCTGCGATGCTCGATAACCATATTTATCAGGGCAACAAGCTCGGCATCGACCCGCGCCGCATTACCTGGCGCCGCTGCGTCGATATGAACGACCGTCAGCTCCGCTTCGTCGTCGACGGTCTGGGCGGCCGTGTTAACGGTACCCCGCGTGAAGACGGCTACGACATCACCGTCGCGTCCGAGGTCATGGCTGTTCTGTGCCTGGCTTCCGACATCAACGACCTGAAGGCAAGACTCGGCCGCATTATCGTGGGCTACACCTACGACGAGAAGCCCGTCACCGCGCATGACCTGCACGCAGAAGGCGCTATGGCCGCTCTGCTGAAGGACGCGCTGAAGCCCAATCTGGTTCAGACGCTCGAGCATACGCCCGCATTTGTCCACGGCGGCCCGTTCGCCAACATCGCCCACGGCTGCAACTCCGTCACGGCGACCAAGATTGCCCGCCGTCTGGCTGACTACACCATCACCGAGGCCGGTTTCGGCGCTGACCTGGGCGCTGAGAAGTTCCTCGACATCAAGTGCCGTATGGCGGGCCTGAAGCCCAACTGCGTGGTCATCGTTGCCACCGCGCGCGCACTCAAGTACAACGGCGGCGTGCCCAAGGCAGAAACCTCGAACGAGAACCTCGAGGCGCTGAAGAAGGGCCTGCCGAACCTCCTGAAGCACGTCAGCAACATCACCAACGTTTACAAGCTCCCGTGCGTTGTCGCCATCAACCGCTTCCCGTTCGATACCGAGGCTGAGCTGAACCTTATCCGCGACGAATGCAAGAAGCTGGGCGTCAACGTGGCTCTGTCCGAGGTCTGGGGCAAGGGCGGCGAAGGCGGCATCGAGCTGGCC
>JAEDFW010000133.1 GCA_016297855.1 Oscillospiraceae bacterium | reverse complement strand
GACGCGGCACGCACGCGGCCAGCTCCGCGCCGTCCATTTTCTGCACGGTCTTGACTTCGAAGAAGCGCGCACCTGCCATGTAGGCTGCGATGATGTTCTGCGCCAGCTGACTGTTGGGACCTGCGGCGGGGCCGTAGGGCGTTTCGATACGCTCACCAAAGATGGGAAGGGATTTGCCGGACGCGTAGTACGGCGTATGCACGCCGAAGATCTCGCCGTGCGCGCTGTATTCCGAGACGACCCAGTTCATGAGCGAACGGAAGGGGATGGGGTACATTTTTTCAGACATAGAAACAAACCTCCTGTCGGGCGAAGTTCAGAATTTTGTATTGGGCTTCCAACGGCTTAAAAAAACGAGGCACAGCACACTGTGCACAAGGCACACGGCGCAGTAGACGAGCGTATAGCCGAGCGACGTGAGCGAGCGCAGGCCGCCCAGATCGATGATAACGTGCATCGCGGTGACAGCGAAGCCGGCACACAGCGCCACAATATGCGTGAGCCGGATCAGATACAGGCCGACTGTGCAGTTTTTATACAGCAGCAGCCATCCGATGAGCGGCACGCAGCATATGGCAAGCACCACCGGCGCGGGCTCAAACCAATTGCCTGTGAACTGTGCCAGAATGGTGAGCGGTGAAAGTACGCTCAGAAACGTCGATTCAGAGAAGATCAGATACAGACCTGCCGTCAGCAGCGCGTAAAGCTCCAACGCGAGAAGAACGAAACTGGCCTGTTTGCGTTTGAGTTGCATATGGGTTGCCGGCCTCCAAAATCAGTATTCGCGGTGGTTGAGCGCTCCCCACAGCTTCTTCGCGGACTCGAGAATGTGCGCGTTTTCCGCTTCTTCGTCAATGCCGATCAGTTCGCGGTCTTTCATCAAAATCTTGCCCGCGGCAATGGTGGTGCGGCAGAGCTTGCCGGTCATGCCGAACAGGATGTGCCCGTCGATATTTTCGTCCGAGAACGGCGTGAAGGGCTTGTAGTCCATGACAATGATGTCGGCTGCCGCGCCGGGCTTCAGCACGCCCAGCTCGTCGGGGAAGTACTTCGCGCCGATTTTTGCGTTATTCTTGAACAGCATGTCGGTCACTTCGCACCAGGCTACGTTCGGCAGGCAGGCATTGAGACGCTGCACGCAAAGCGCTGCCTTGAGCGATTCGATCATGTCGTTCGTCCACGCATCGGTGCCGAGACCCAGAAGGATGCCCTCTTTGCTGAGCGGCAGCACCGGGCACACGCCCACGGCGTTGGACATGTTGGACTCGGGGTTGTTGACAACCATGGTGTTGGTATTCTTGATGAGTTCGATCTCGGCGGGATTGACGTGGATGCAGTGGCCGAGAATGGTCTTTTCGCCCAGAATACCGTGGTCGTGCAGGCGCTGCACCGGGCGGCGGCCGTAGTTCTGCAGGCTGTCATACACGTCGTTCATGCCCTCGGAGACGTGGATATGATAGCCGGTGCGGCCGTTGTTGGCCTCGACCATGCGGTCAAAGGTCTTGTCCGAAATGGTAAACAGCGCGTGGCCGCCGAACATGGCGGCGAGCATCGGGTCTTTCTTTTCCTCGCAGTAGCTGATCCAGTCGGCGTTTTCCTTCACGGCCTGCAGGCTCTTTTCCTCGCCGTCGCGGTCGGAGACCTCATAGCAAAGGCAGCTGCGGACGCCGAATTTTTTTGCGCTCTCGCCGATCTGGAACAAAGAGCCGGGAATCTCGGCGTAGGATGCATGGTGGTCAAAGATGGTGGTCACGCCCTGCTTGATGCAGTCGATGTATAAAGCGTCTGCCGATGCGCGCGAAAGCTCAAGCGTCAGCTTGCGGTCCATCGCCCACCAGGTGCCGTCGAGCACCTCATAGAAGTTCGTGGGATTGTTGCCCGCGATCGAGAGTCCGCGCGCCAGCGCGGAGTAGATGTGCGTATGGGCGTTAATGAAGGCAGGCATGATGAGGTTGCCCTTCGCGTCGATCACTTCTGCGTCGGGATATTTTGCGCGCAGCACGGGTTCGTCTCCGACCTCAACGATCTTTGCGCCTTCAAAGGCAACGGCGCCTTTTTCGTAATAGCCCTTTGCATCGGGGTCGCGCGTGATGACGCGGCCGTTTGTCAGTAAATACATGCGATTTTTCCTCCTTCTGCATACGGTTGGCGGTGAACAAAAAGTGTTCCAAACCCAAAGGGTTTGAAACACTCAAGCGCAAGCTGAGTGATAGTTGCAGCCCGTGCGCAAAGCACTTCGTTACAGCTACCAATCTTTAATTACAAGCCTATTATATCGCAGGCAAAACAATTTTTCAACGCACCTGAAAAACATTTTGCCTGCCATTTCCCACAAACTTTTTTCGCTGATTTTGAGCACATTGCGCTACAGCGCGGCAAGATACCGGTCGCAGGCCTCCCGCGCCTGTGCTGCAATGGTTTCTTCGTCAATACCGGTCAGCCGACCGTTTCTGACCGTGACGCGCCCGTGCACCACAGTATAATCCACTGGGCCGCGCACGCCGACAGTGGCCAGAACCGACGCAGGGTCATAGCATGCACCCACCAGCTCAAGCCTGCGCGAGTTGATCAAAAACAGATCACAGCACTTGCCCACGGCAAGCTGGCCGATGTCGTCTCGTCCGAGCAGCCGCGCACTTCCCCGCGTAGCCATCTTGAGAATGTCATAGCCGGACGGTGCTTCGGCGCTGGAAGTGAGCCGGTGTAAAAGATACGCCGTGCGAAGCTCTTCCATGAGGCTCGAGCCGTCGTTTGATGCAGACCCGTCCACGCCTAGGCCTACCGGTACGCCAAGCCGCAGCATTTCGGGCACGCGCGCTACGCCGGAAGCGAGCTTCATATTCGAGATCGGGCAGTGGCAAACACCCGTGCCGGTCTTGGCCAAAAGTTTGAGTTCTGCGTCATTAAAATGGATGCCGTGTGCATACCACACGTCAGGACCTGTCCAGCCGAGCGTCTGCATGAATGCCAGTGGGCGCATTCCTTCGCGCTGGAGCATATAGTTCTCTTCGTCTTTCGTCTCGCACAGGTGCGTGTGCAGGCGGACATGGTACTGCCGCGCGAGAATCGCGCTCTGACGCAGAAGCTCCGCGGAAACGGAAAACGGCGAGCAGGGAGCAAGCGCCAATTGATGCATTGAGCCGAACGAGGCGTCGTGGTATGTTTCAATCAGGCGCATGGAATCGGCCATGATCTCGTCCACCGTCTGCACGACGGAGTCGGGCGGCAGGCCGCCGTCCTTGACGCTTAAGTCCATCGAGCCGCGCGAGGCGTGCATGCGCATGCCGAGCATGTCGGCGGCTGCAAACTGCGCGCCGATAAGATCACCACTGCCGCCAGGGAAGACGTAGTGGTGGTCGAAGCAGGTCGTGCAGCCGTGCTTCATCAGTTCACCCATCCCGGTGAGAGACGATAGGCGGATCACGTTCTCATCAAGATTCTTCCACACCTCATAGAGCGTTTTCAGCCAGTCGAACAGCTCCATGTTCTGCACTTTTGGCAGATTGCGCGAAAACTGCTGATACAGGTGGTGGTGCGTATTCACAAGGCCGGGGTAGCAGAGCATATCGCCTGCGTCGATGACTTCGTCAGCTGTCTGCGGAAGGTTCCGGCCGATGGCGCGGATCACGCCGTTTTCTGCGTAGAGATCGACATTCTGCAGAACCGCATCTGCATCATTGCAGGTTACAAGCCGGGAAATGTTGCGCAGCAAGATTGTTTTCATACCGAACCTCCTGTCGAGTGATACTTCCATTATACCGCGCAATGCATCATGCGCAAGAGAAAATGCGAAAAAAGGACGCTGGAAATGCTGATTTTTCTCTTGACAGTGCAGCTGGTATGTGCTATTATAACTAGGCTCAGTTCAGAGCAGTATATCGCGGGATAGAGCAGTTCGGTAGCTCGTCGGGCTCATAACCCGGAGGTCGGGGGTTCAAATCCCTCTCCCGCAACCAT
>JAEDFW010000132.1 GCA_016297855.1 Oscillospiraceae bacterium | reverse complement strand
GCCGTGGAGGAAAAGACGCCGATGATGGTGTCGGCCGACTGGCTCGAGCGGCTGCGCACGAAGCAGAACAGCAGCGCGAACACCGCGGCAAGGCCCACGGCGAAATACATCGGCTGCACCGCGCCGCACAGAACGCCCACTGCGATGCCGGTGAAGCCGGAGTGGCCCAGCGCGTCAGAGAAAAAGCTCATCCTGCCCGTGACGATCATCGTCGACAAAATGCCGAACAGCGGCGCCATGATGAGAACAGCCAGAAGGGCGTTACGCATGAAGTTCATACTCAAAAACTCGCCGCCGATGGCATCACAGATCGCATACCAGATACTCATGCGCCGCCTCCTGTCATGTGAAATGCACGCGCAAATTCGTCGGAGTTCAGAACATCCAGCGGTGATCCCTTGCGCAAAATGCTGCTCTGCAGCAGAACGACCTGATCGACATGTGCTTCGAGCGTGGAAAAATCGTGTGTTGTCATTAAAATGGACAGGTCATACTTGCTGCGGATCTCGTCAAGCATGTCCATCAGAAGCTCCATGCCCTCCACATCCACGCCCGAAAGCGGCTCGTCGAGGATGAGCATATTGGGCAGCGGTTCCAGCGCCAGCGCCAGCAGCACCCGCTGCAGTTCGCCGCCCGAGAGCGTGCCCACACGCTTGTCGATGAGGCTTTCTCCGTGCACGCGCGTCAGGCACTCGGTAACCTTTGCGCGCATCTGCTTTGTCGGCGGCAGAAACGCCGGACGTTTGAAGATGCAGCAGGTGAAAAGGTCGAGCACGCTCACAGGGTCTGCCCGGTCAAAGGCCGGACTCTGCGGCACATAGCCGATGCGAAGCTTTTCTTTCTTTCCGCCCGTCTGGAATGTGATCGAACCTTCGTATTCACGCTGGCCGAGAATGGCGCGGATAAGTGTGGATTTCCCGGCGCCGTTTGGGCCGATGAGCGCCACGAGCTGCCCGCAGTGCATGTGCAGGTTGATATTGTCCAGAATCGTCTCGCCGCCAATCTTGACGGTGAGGTTTTCAATTTTCAAACAGCACGCGTCGCCGCAGCCACCGCCGTGCAGATGTTTGCATGCATTCATCCAAGCGCCTCCCTGATGGTGTCGATGTTGTGGCGAATGGCGGCTATGGCACCGCTTTCCATGCCCATATCCAGCGCAAAGACCGGTGCGCCGGTTTCACGCGAGACGATCCCCACAGCGTCCTGTGCGCCGTTTCTCTCGGTGAAAATGGCCGGGATCTCATGCGCGCGCACGAGATCTACAATTTCGCACAGTTCCCTGGCCGCCGGCTCACTGCCGGCCTCGATTTCCATCGAGGCGGCGATGGTAAGATCAAACGCATCGGCGAAATACGAAAAACCGTCGTGGAACGTGACCAGCTCCCGGCAGGTCAGCTCTGTCAGCTGGGCCTCACCGTAGGCCTTGAGTACAGCCAGTTCTGCACAGAACACGGTTTCGTTTTCGGCGATTGTGTCCGCGTGCTCCGGCCAGTGCGCCGAGAGCGCAGCGGCGGCGTTGTGCGCCATGACGGCGAGATTGTCCGGGTCAAGCCAGACATGCGGGTCCAGTTCGTGCGCGTGATTGTGTGCATGCTCCTCTTCGTGCGCATGCTCGTCCGCTTCATGAACGCTAATGCCGTCTGCGAGCTCGATCACATCGCGTCCGGAGAGCGCATCGACCATAAATTCCTCCAGCCCGCAGCCCGAGAGCATCACAAGACTGCTTTCCTGCACGGCCTTCATCTGCTGCACGGACAGAGAATAGTCGTGCAGGCACGAGACAGACTCCGTAATGAGCGTGTCCACCGTGAGGCCGGTCCCACTGGTCAGCGCTTCGGCGATCTCGGCAACGGGGCCGGTCGTTGCCAGAATGTCGGCAGAGCCTGTTTGCGATGTGTCCGCGCAGCCTGTGAGCAGCGGAAACAGGAGCAGGCAAATTGCAATGCGCAGTTTTTTCAAGCATATTTCCCCTTATACAGATTTCTAAGTTTATTATATAAAATATGTCAAGAGGCCAAAAAAGAAACATCAGGAGCTTTTGCATCAGTTGCGGCGAAGTCCGGAAGGAGCACAAGCAGAATGCGTCCGCGGGGCTGCCGAGACCAACGGCAAACAGATAATAAAAAACGCCCGTCCATACTTGGACAGGCGTTTTTGTGTTCTCTTATTCCGCCACGTAGGGCAGCAGAGCGATGTGACGGGCACGCTTGATCGCAACCGTCAGCTGACGCTGATGTGCAGCGCAGGTACCGGTCGTACGGCGGGGCAGAATCTTGCCGCGCTCGGACAGGTAACGACGCAGCTTCGCGGTGTCTTTGAAATCGATGTGCGCAACCTTATCGACGCAGAAAGAGCAAACCTTCTTGCGCTTGCGCGGATGGACACGGTCGTTCGCCATTGCCATAGTGAATCCTCCTATCTCAGAATGTGGAATCGTTCAAGTTCAGAACGGAAGCTCGGAGTCGTCGTCCTCGAGCATGGAGAAGCCGGATGCGGCCGGCGCCTGCGGCGCAGACTGCTGATACGGCTGCGGCGCGGCATAGCTGGGCGTCTGGTCAAAGCCGGCGGGAGCAGACGCGCCATCGCGCTTGCTGTCACCGAAATAGACGTTGTCGGCTACGACCTCTGCCGAGCGGCGCTTGTTGCCGTCCTTATCGGTCCAGTTGCGGATCTGCAGCCGGCCCGTTACCACGGCCATGCGCCCCTTGGTGAAATACCGGCTGACGAACTCAGCGGTATTGCGCCATGCGACGATGTCGACGAAATCGGTTTCCTTTTCCGCGCCCTGTGCCGCGAAATCGCGGTCAACAGCCAGCGTGAAAGATGCGACCGCGATGCCGCTGCCGGTACGGCGCAGCTCGGGATCGCGCGTCAGGCGGCCCATGAGAACAATGTGGTTCAGCATGAAAAAGCCTCCTTACTCTTCAACAGCCACGATGATCGAACGCAGAATGCCTTCCGTGATCTTAAAGACACGGTCGAGCTCAGCGGGCATGTCGGGCTTGACGTCGCAGGTCATGTAGACGTAGTAGCCCTCGGTCAGGTCGTTGATCGGATAGGCCAGACGGCGCTTGCCCCATTCGTCAACACTGGTCAGAGTGCCGTGCGCTTCCACGATGCCCTTGAACTTTTCCACGAGAGCGGCGATGCCTTCTTCACCCTGCGCGGGATCGATGACATAGAGGACCTCGTACTTTGCGGAAAGTTTTGCCATGATGTTGCACCTCCTTTTGGACTTGTGGCCGCCGGTCGCGCCGGCGGCAAGGATATGCCTGTTGCACAGGCTAAATTATTATAGCCAAACAGGGTAGAAATGTCAACAGAAAAATTGTGTTTTCGGCGAAAACCCGCGCTTATACCCCGCGATAGCCAATGGCGCGGGATACTTCCGCCGCCGCCGCGCAGACCATCGAGATGGCCTGCCGGAACTCGTCGGTATATACCTGACGGAACATGCCAACCACGCCGAGCGCATAGCGGACTTCGCCGGAAGCGTCATACACCGGCGCGCTGACCGAGCGCAGGCCGATTTTGTACTCGCCATTTTCCACGGCATATCCCTGTTCGCGGATGCGCGCCAGCTCCGGCAGGAACTGTTCATAGCTTGTCAGCGTGTGCGGCGTGTACGCGCGCAGCTCGCCGAGATGCAGCACTCTGCGGCATTCGGCCTGTGAAACGTGTGCGAGAAACAGCTTGCCTTGCGATGTGCAGTGTACCGGCAGGCGTGCGCCGACCTCGGATACGACGCGCAGACTCGCGTGGCTTTCTTCTTCGGCCAGCGTCACAACTGCCGCACGGTCAAAAACCGAAAGAAATACGGATTCGCCCAGCGTCTGGCAGATGTTCTGCATCGGCGCACGCGCAATGGACGCGATGTCCCACGCGTTCGACACCGCGCAGCCCAGCTCAAACAGCCGGATGCCCAGCCAGTAGCGTCCGGCCTGCGTCTGCTCGATAAAGCCCGCCTCGCGCATCGTGGACAGAAGCCCGTGGATCGTGCTCTTGGGCCAGCCGGT
>JAEDFW010000131.1 GCA_016297855.1 Oscillospiraceae bacterium | reverse complement strand
TTTTGAGGAGGTCATTACAATGTTAGTACCGTATTCCCGCAAGAACAACGTTTCCGTTTTTAATCCGTTCCACGACTTCGACGAGCTTGAGCGCGCGTTCTTCTCTGACCGTTCGCTGGGTGAGTTCAAGACCGATATCCGCGACAACGGTGATAGCTTCACGCTTGAGGCCGACCTGCCCGGATTCAACAAGGACGACATCCACGTCGATCTGACGGACGATGCGCTGACCATCACGGCCGAGCGCCACTCGGACTACGAACAGAAAGACAAGAAGGGCAATTACGTCCGCTGCGAGCGTTCGTATGGCGCTTACAGCAGAAGCTTTGACACCACCGGCATCGACACGTCGAATATCAAGGCTGCCTACACCGACGGCGTGCTGCGCCTGACGCTGCCGAAAAAGCAGCAGATCCTGCCCGCCAGCCGCAGACTGGAAATCGAATAAGTCTGCCGGAAAAGGGAAGCCGCAGATTTTTGAAGCGGCCCCATAAGCTCAGGAAGTCTTGGAAAGTGAAGATTGTCCCATCAGCAAAAAGGGATTGCTGCCTGCGCTTCGCAGGCAGCAATCCCTTCTGCGTTATGCGCAGAAGCGTTCGAATTTTCTGAAAAGCGTTTCTGGCAAAAGCGGACACTGCCTGCGCCGTGAAAAGGCACCTGCCGGTTTTGGCAGGTGCCTGGATGCTTTTGCAGCACGGACAGATATTGCTTCTGCCGTTCAGCGAGAGACGGTGCCCACAAAGCGCAGGAAGGCTTCCCGTCCTGCTGTGCTGCGCTTGTACACGCCCGCGTGCTCCAGAACGCGGGCAAAGACGTGGCCAACCTCGTCACGCAGAATGTCCTCTGCGTTTTCCGGGGTAAACGTGTGGCGCGCTTTGAGTTCTTCCACCCACGGGGCATGCTTTTCCAGTTCTCCTGTGAGCGGCGTTCCCGCCAAAATCGCCGTCTTGACCTCAGAAAGCTCTTTTTTGAGCCGCGCGGGCAGCACGGCAAGACCCATGACCTCGATCAGGCCGATGTTCTCCTTTTTGATGTGGTGCAGCTCGGCGTGCGGGTGAAAAACGCCCAGCGGATGCTCTTTTGTCGTGATATTGTTGCGCAGCACCAGATCCAATTCGTAGTCCTGCCCGCGCCGTCTGGCGATGGGCGTGATGGTGTTGTGCTTCTCGCCGTCCGTCTCGGCGAAGATGAACGCCGCTTCATCGGTGTAACCGCGCCAGCAGGTGAGGATTTTATCTGCCAGATCCGCCAGACGCGCGCGGTCTTTTCCGCGCAGGCGGATGACGCTCATCGGCCACTTCACGATGCCCGCAGCGACATCCTCGAAACCTGTGAATGTGATGCCCTGCTCCACGGGCGCTTTTTCCATCGGGAAGCAGTAGTGCCCGCCCTGAAAATGCTCATGGCTCAAAATCGAGCCGCCCACGATGGGAAGGTCTGCGTTGCTGCCCACAAAATAGTGCGGGAACTGCGTCACAAAGTCAAGGAGCTTCTCAAACGCGCCGCGGTCAATCACCATCGGCACATGCTTGGAATTGAACACGATGCAGTGCTCGTTGTAGTACACATACGGGCTATACTGCAAAAACCAGTCCGCGCCCGCAATTGTCACGGGGACGATGCGGTGGTTCTGCCGCGCAGGGTGGTTCATGCGTCCGGCATAGCCCTCATTCTCAGGGCAGAGCTGGCATTTGGGGTAGCCCACCTGCGGCGCGTTCTTGGCCGCCGCGATGGCGCGCGGGTCTTTTTCGGGTTTTGACAGATTGATCGTGATGTCGAGTTCGCCGTACTCCGTCGCCGTTTTCCAGCGCACGTCCTTTTCAATGCGGTAACGGCGAATATAGTCGGTGTCCTGACTGAAGCGGTAATACCAGTCGGTGGCTTTTTCCGGGCTTTGGGCATAGAGCGAGGCAAACTGCGCGCGCACTTCATGCGGCGCGGGCGTAAAAACGCCCATGAGCTTCGTGTCAAACAGATCACGGCTTGTGCCATCGTCCTGACACACGCCGCGCGCGACTGCGTCGTCTACCAGACCCTTCAGAATTTCCTCCAGCGGCAACGCAGCAGGCGCAGCTTCTTCAAAGCTGTCGAGCCGCATTACCTGCAGAAGCTGATTTGTTATGTAAACCTTATCGCACGGCTCGATCAATCCGCGCACAAGGCCATACTCCACCAAAGAAGCAAGATATGTATTCACGTCCATGCCCATTCTCCTTCATTCAACTCTGACTCCGCCCGTCTGCCGGATGGACAGCACATGACAGCTGCCAGCGCCGAGCACGGCCTCAACGCCTGTCTTGAATTCTGCCAGCAGATCTGCCGGGACAAACGCCTGCGCCGTACCGGCAAAGCCACCGCCATGCACGCGGCACGCACCGCGCCCACGAAGCAGCTTCTCACACAGCGCCAGCGTCACGGCCATCTCCTGATGCGCCGCTGCAGCAAGCGGCGTGATGTTTTGCAGATACATCCACGAGCTGCGCCCGGACTCGTTGACCAGACGCAGAAACTCGGCAAAGTCGCCTGTTCGGAGCGCCGCAGCCTGCGCCTGTACGCGCCGGTTTTCCTCAAAAAAGTGTATCGCGCGCAGCGCCGCGCGGTCGCCGCACTGCGTTCTCACGTCCGGCAAGCGCTCGTAAAATTCATCCTCGGGCACGTCCCGCAGCACGTCTTTGCCAAACACGCGCGCTGCGGCACACATCTCATTCGGAATGGCGGCGTACTCGCCTGTGAGATCCGCGTGATCTGCGCCCGAGTCGATGATGCAAAGTGCGTGACCGGCGCTCGCAAAGTCAAACTCCAGTTTCTCGACTACAGGCTCGGCAGGGTCTTTGAAGTCAATGAACACCATGCCGCCCACGCTCGACGCCGTCTGATCCATCAGCCCGCAGGGCTTGCCGAAGTACACATTCTCCGCGTACTGGCCGATCTGCGCGATCTCGACAGCGGTAAGCGCTTTGTCAAAAAACAGCTCATTCAAAATCGTACCGATGAGCACCTCAAACGCTGCTGAACTGGACAGGCCGCTGCCGGGCAGCACAGTCGAACGCACCAACGCGTCAAAGCCCTGCAAGGCCGCGCCGCGCCGTGCAAATTCCGCCGCCACGCCGCGGATGAGCGCAGCGGTGGTGTTTTTTTCGTCCTCACGCGCATCCAGATCACGCAAGTCGATCTCGACCGGCGCGTAGCCTGCAGAGGCAACGCGGATGACGTCCATGCCGTTGCGTGCAACGCACGCTGTTGTTTCCAGATTCACCGCCGCTGCCAGCACACAGCCGTGCTGATGGTCGGTATGATTGCCGCTCAGCTCCGTGCGGCCGGGCGCGGAGAAAACGGCTTGCGGTGCGCGGCCGAAGATACGGCTGAATTCCTGTTCCATGAGTGCTTTTCCTCCTGATAATGAAATCGTTGACGCGGTAATTTTTGGCCGTTTGAAGGCTACGCGCAAAACAGAGCCGCTTTGACAGAATCAGCTGCGCGTATTGCGGAAGCAGAACGTCACGGCGAAATACGCCGCCAGATACAGCGCAATCGTCGCGCCTGCTGAGCAGCCGAGATAATATGCGCTCACAAGTCCTGCCACCGAGCAGCCAAGCGCTCCCAAAACTGCGTAAAGATGATATTCCCGTACGTTGCGCGCGATGTTGCGCGACGAAGCCGCCGGCAGAACCAGCAGGGAATTGATGACCATCAGGCCCACCCAGCTCATGGCCAGCGTGACGACAACGGCGATGCAGACGGTAAAAATGGTCTCGGTGCGCGCGGTCGCAATTCCGCGCGACGAAGCCAGCTGCGGGTGCACAGCGGTCAGAATGAGCTTGTTTGAGATGACCGCCCAGAGAACGAGTACCGCGATGAGCACCAGCGCCAGCAGCCCGATCTCGCCCGGCGTGACCGAGAGAATATCGCCGATGAGATAGCGGTTGAACTTTGTGAAGCTGTTGCCGTTCAGGGTCGCAATAAAAATGCCCAGTGCCACAGCCGTGGAGGAAAAGACGCCGATGATGGTGTCGGCCGACTGGCTCGAGCGGCTGC
>JAEDFW010000019.1 GCA_016297855.1 Oscillospiraceae bacterium | reverse complement strand
AGATGCGGGTCGTGCTCAGGCCGCCGTCGTTGGCCGCGTAATAAGAGCCGGTGGGACTGAGGATAATCATGAACTTATAGTGCTTTGCGGGCAGAACGGAGAATGAAACCTCGTCGCCGAAGATAAACGGGCGAATATACATTGCCGTACCGGGCGCAGAGGGCACCCAGTCCATATCCTCGTGGATAACGGCCTTGACAGCCGCAAGGAACAGATCGCCCGGCAGCTCGGGGATGCACATACGCTCGTTGGTGCGGGCCATGCGCTTAATGTTCATATCCGGGCGGAAAATCTGCACACCGCCGTCGGGCGTACGATAGGCCTTCATACCCTCGAACATCATCTGCGCGTAGTGCAGCACGCTGGAGGCCGGTTCAATCAGGAACGGCTCGTGCGGCACGACGCGGCCGTCATGCCAGCCCCGACCCTCGTCATATTCCATGACGAACATGTGGTCGGTAAAATACCGGGCAAAGCCCAGCTTGCTCTCATCTTCAGGACGGGGCTTGGGATGAGTGGTCCTGGTCACAGGAAAAGTGTATTCCATGATGTTTCGCTCCTTTTCTATCCTATACATTGTACAGCTCCGGACGTCGGTCGCAGAAGACGTTAATCGACTGCCGGATATCACCTACGACGGCCATATCGCACGTCGCGGTAATGACTTCTTCGTGTTCCGCCGCCTGCGCGAGCGTCTTGCCCCAGGGGTCGACGATCACCGACGCACCGGCGTATTTTGTTTCGCCCGCCATGCCGCAGGAATTGCAGCAAACGGCGTACATCTGATTTTCGATTGCACGTGCCCGTACAAGCGCCTGCAAATGCTCCACCCGCGCCTGCGGCCACTGCGACACGACGAACAGCATCTGCGCGCCGGAAAGCGCCAGCGACCTTGTCAGCTCTGGGAAGCGGATATCATAGCAGATGATAAGGCCGCATTCCGTGCCGTCCAGGGAAAAGCGGCACAGATGATCGCCCGGCGTATAATATTCATGCTCCCCCATTGGGGTAAACAGGTGTGTCTTATCGTACTGCGCGACGCAGCTTCCCACGCGGTCAAAGACACATGCTGTATTATACACGCGCCCTTCGCGCACATTCGACACGCTGCCCGCAATGAGGTTCACATGCAGCTCCGCCGCCAGCGTTCCAAGCTCCTGCTTGACTCTCGTGCAGTCGGTATCACACAGCCGGGGCAGATTTTCCCGGGGAAAGAAGCCGGTGTTCCACGTCTCGGGCAATATGATCACGTCCGGGCCATTTTGCACGGCGGCGCGGATGAGCCGCTTTGCATGTTCAAAGTTCTCATCCGCTGCGCCGAACATCATGTCCATCTGAATGCACGAAATTTTCATGTCTTGAATTCCTTTCCCGTGTTCAGCGCCTGCATATTGACGTCAAACGGGTCTGCCTTTCTGGCCGGGCAGGCTGGTGGGCGCCATCCGGCCACCCGTCATGCCGCAGACGGCATTGTTGATAAAGAAAGAGAACGGTGATGTTTTCGCCGCTGGCCGCGGCACTGGCAGTCTCACAAAGGCCGATGACGGCAAGGTTGCCGTCGCCCCGATAGGTAAAGGCCACGTTATCGATCATAACGCGGCCGGACGGATTCAATTATTGGCTTACGCGTTCACAGGTTCTACACGGGAAGCAGGCTGGGATATTTAGTCATCGGTATTGGCTCGCGCCGCCCGCCAACTCTCTGGAGCACTCCGACAGGCCCATAATTCCGTCTTCGTAGTTCGGTTTTACACTTTTCCATATTAAAGCATACCGTGCGCGGCATGTCAAGCACAAACCGTTTTTTCGGCAGGACGCCCTGTTGTTCCAGACAAATGCGCGCGGGGTTTATTCTTTTCATCCATGATGCTGTGCCAGCAGCAGACACGGCTTGTATTTTCCGGATCAGCCGAAGGTCACAGCGCAGACGAAATGGCCCGAAAGCGGTTTCTCTTCCCCACTGTCTTTCACCAACCGACTGTTCCTGAGGGCTGCTCCTCAACGTTATTCTCCGCTCTTTCGCGTTTTTCACAAGAAACAACAATTCCGCACGGACGCTGCATCCCGGATAGACAAACCATTAGAAACATGATATAATTACGTTTTAAAATATATCTGGGAAAGAGAGAAAGACGCGGCAGGATTACGGATCGATACGGACAGAACGGTACACCGGGTTTGGCCCGGTTGTCTGCCTGATTTCCGGCATTCTCAGCATCATGGCCGGCATTATGCTTCTGGTATATCCCAATGCAGGAAAATGGATCATGGTGCTGCTGCTGCCCATCTGGTTCATTGCCCATGGGATTTCGCGGCTCTCACATCTGCATATCGTCCGCTACACTGCGGGAAAGGTATTTTACTATGCGACGCTGATCGTGAATATTCTCGGAATCGTTCTGGGATGCATGATGATAATCTGGCCGTCCGTCAGCCTGTTCTCGGCAGGCTTCCTGATCGGCACATATCTGATCCTCGTCGGCATTGACAGCATTATGATGGCGGTCAGCCGGATCGGATCTCGCTAGTTTTTAAGCATATATGATGTCTGGTCCCAATCCTCTCGGTCAACCGCACCTGACGGGGCCATGGGATGGCGGAATGCCAGCGCATCAACAATCTGAACAAAAACGCCCTGAACCTCACATAGCATGAGGTTCAGGGCGTTTTGTGTTTGGTTCCGGAGAAGAAAACCTTCCTGCGGCGATTTCACAGCCTGACGCCGCCCAGATATACAGCCTTTCGCTGCAGTGCTTCGTCGCAGACCACAAAATCGGCGAGCCTGCCCGGCTCGATCGCGCCAATTTCATCCGCGCGTCCGATTTCCCGTGCAGGGATGACCGTTGCAGCCAAGATCGCCTGCTCCTTCGGAATGCCGAATTCCACAGCCTTCCGCATACAGTCGTAGAGGTTCGTTGCCGAGCCCGCCAGCGTGCCGTCTGCCAGCTTGGCTACGCCGCCGGAAAGAAACACATCCTGTCCGCCGAGCGTATACTGTCCGTCCGGCATTCCGCAGCATCGCAGCGCATCGGAGACGAGGCAGATTCTGCCCGGAAACAGCTTGAACGCCATGCGCACGGCGCTCGGATGGATGTGCTGGCCGTCGCAGATGAGTTCAGCAACAACGTTCCCACGCTCGCTGCCCGCGCCGATCGGGCCGGGTTTGCGATGATGAATGCCGGGCATGGCATTATACAGGTGCGTCAGATGCGTCGCACCCGCATCGAAAACGGCGCAGGCATCGGCGTAGGTGCAGTCTGTGTGCGCGATCGACACCGTGCATAGCTTAGCGGCTTTTTCGGCAAAGTCCGCCGCGCCGGGCAGCTCCGCGGCGATATCTGCAATGCGGATCAAGCCCTCAGACACATCATAGAGCCGCTTGAAGGCATCAAAATCCGGCAGTTTCAGATACGCTCCATTTTGCGCGCCCTTTTTCTTCTCGGAGAAGAAGGGGCCTTCCATCTGAATGCCCATCAGCCGCGCGCAGCCGGACGGCTGTGCCTTTTTCAGCTGCACCGCGGTTTTATACGCTGTTTCCAGCACATTGTACGGCAGCGTCATCGATGCCGGCGCAAAACTCGTTACACCGTTCTTTGCCAGGTATTCTGCCATCTTGACCAGGCCATCATAATCCCCGTCAGAGAAATCCGCTCCGGAATTGCCATGATTGTGGATATCCACCAGGCCCGGGATCACATACTGGTTTTCCAAATCCATGCCGCTGTCATCGGGAACGGCGTTCAAGATTTCAGTAAACCTGCCGTTTTCTACACGGAACGCCCCATGCTGAAACGCGCCGCGCATAAAGATGTTCGCGTTTTTGAAAAGCATTCTCATACCTCCGGCAGACTTGCAGCCGCCATCGACTGGCCGACACGGCGGAAATTCTCATCCGGAAGCATGACCCGGATTTTTTCCGCAAACTGCGGATATTCCTCACGCAGCACACGCTGGCACTCGGCGACGATCAGCTCGCCGCCCACGCCGGAGGCCACGCGGCCAAGGACGATCAGGTTGCGGATGTCATAGAACATCTCGTACAGGCAGAGCGTATGGCCGAGGTAGACGCCGATGGATTTGAAGATCTCCAGCGCATGAGGCACGCCGCTTTCTGCCAGCTTCTGCACTTGCTTGAGCTTTTCAGCCGGCGTCAGGTGGTCTGCCAGAGCGATACCGGCTTCGGGCGCAAGCTTGGAAACAGCATCCTGCGAGAAATACTTGCAGCCCACGCCAATGTCGCCCGACCACTCGTCGCGCATCGCGTGCTCATAGAGATCAACGGGCGCGAACGCCAGCTCGCTGAACCAGCCCAAAATATTGTTCTTTGCGTTCACATAGCCCACAGCCTCGCTGGTTCCCATTGCAAGACCCATGACGGAACCTTCGTGCAGGCTCATTGCGCCTGCCAGCGCGGACACGTCACCGTCATTGGCGACAACGATCGGAACATCGCCGAGCTCCTTTGCCGCACGGTCATAGATGGTTTTGACTTCTTCCCGACGCGAGCGCGGAACTTTGAGAAAAATCGAAGACACCATCGGCGCGTTGCCGATAAACACGCCTGCAGAGGATACGCCGATCCCGTCCACGCGCGGCATTTTACTTGCCGCTGTGCGGAATGCCGAAACAATGCCGTCATACTGATACTGCGGGTCTTCGCTCGTCTTGGGATGCCAGACAACCTCCTCCGAGTAGACGGTTTCGCCGTCAATGACCGCCGAGACTTTACGATCGGAGCCGCCTGCGTCAAAGCCGATGCGGCAGCCGTTCGTGTGGCCGCCAACTTTTCGCGCCTGCTCATGCGCCTGCGGGAAATGTGCTTCATCGCAGAGCACGATCTCAAACGGCCGCTCATACACGTCCTGCATAAAACCGGCATCAAAGGCGCGCTTGCCGGATTGCGTGTATTCCGCCTGCATCTGCGCAGCCAGCGCATCATCGCCGCAAAGATACACGCGCCAGCCGCCGACGGTCCAGAGCAGCATTTTGACCATACGCTCGGCATAGCGATAGTTTGCCTCGGCAAATTCCGCGCCGCGCAGCTTGGTCTCATAGACCGTCACAAGGCCGTTCTCGCGCTCGACAGCGATTTTGAAGGGCTTGTTTGCGCCCTCGAGATAGGCTTTTGCCCATACGCCGAAGGGAATGAAGTGCTGGTCCAGCACGGGCTGATTTTTGACGGAATAAGCAATCTTCAGATACTCCATATCGGCCTCCTTACTTATGGAGCCCTGCAGCCGCAGCTGCGTCACAGATGAGCGTTACATCCGGATGGAACTGCAGGATCGACCCCGGAACCTCCGGTGTGACCGGGCCGAAGAATACCTTGTGCAGGATTTCCGCCTTGTCTGCACCCGTGATAATCATTACGATTCTCTTTGCTGCCATGACCGTGCCGATACCCATCGTGATGGCGGACGTCGGCACTTCGTCGATGGAGGAGAAGAACCGCTTGTTGGCTTCGCGCGTCATCGCGGTGAGCTGCACTTCATGCGTCATCACCGGGAAGTAGTCGCAGGGCTCGTTGAAACCGATGTGGCCGTCGTGGCCGATGCCGAGCAGCTGGATGTCCACGCCGCCCCAATCCTCGATTTTCCGTTCATACGCCTCGCACATGGCGGGAATGTCAGTGGCAAGGCCGTCGGGGACGATGGTGTTTTCAGGCTTGATGGAAATGTGGTCAAACAGGTTTTCCTGCATGAAGCGGCGATAGCTCTGCGGATGATCCGGGCCGAGGCCCTTGTATTCGTCAAGATTCGCCGAGCGCACGCGGGAAAAGTCAATAAGTCCTGCTTTTTCCCGGGCAATCAGTTCCCGGTACAGCGGCAGCGGTGTCGAGCCGGTGGCCAGGCCCATCACGCAGGCAGGCTTCGCGTGAATAACCGCTTCAAACACATCGGCAGCCGCCTTGCCCATTTCTTCCGGTGTTTCAACGTTCACGATGTTTAAGTGTAGCATAGTTTCTTTCTCCTTTACTCGTCATATCTGTTTGGATTCTGTTTCTTCTGCCACAATCTTCTGCATTTCATCCCACTTGCTCTCCATATCCGCTACCAGCTTGAACTGCGTGCGGCAGCGATCCAGATTATGTCCTTCCCGATGGATGGAAAAATAGTGGTCGCCATCGAGATAGTCTGTCAGAAACCGCACACCGCATTCCATCGTCATGGTCTTTGCACCGAGCGGCAGCAAGGCCAGCTCCGTTTTTGTCAAGCCGGGACATGTGCTGGCGTAACCGCGCGTAAAGACACGGAAACGGTCCAGACGCATCTGCATTTTTGAGAGATCTTTTTCATCCTCTGCCGCGCTCGCAGCGCCGAAGCGGATGGAATCGCCAAAGTCAAAGAGGCTTGAGCCCGGCATGACGGTATCCAAGTCAATCACGCACAGCGCCTTTCTTGTTTTCTCATCCAGCAGAACATTATTGAGCTTTGTGTCGTTGTGCGTTACACGCAGCGGCAGTTCACCGGATGCAAGCGTGTTCTGGAGCGTTGCCATTTCCGCTTGCCGGCTCAGCGCGAAGTCGATCTCTTTCTGCACGCCGGCGGCTCGTCCCATCGGATCTCGACGCAGGGTTTCAAGAAAGATGCGATATCGGTCGGGCGTGTTATGGAAGTTCGGGATCGTCTCATGCAGCTGATCTGCCGGAAAATCTGCCAGCATCTGCCGGAAACGGCCAAAACCGACAGCGCTCTCATAAAACTCCGCCTCTGTTTCCGGCAGCTGCAGGCAGATCGAGCCCTCCACATATTCATACACACGCCAGTAATCGTCGAATGAATGCAGATAGGCTTCCCCCTTCTGCGTGCGCACAAGCGTCATGACGCTGCGTGCGTCTTCCGTTTTTGTGCGCAGAAAATCCGTGACATGCATGATATTCTCCATCAATCCCGCGATGTCGCGGAAGGTATGATGGTTGATCTTCTGCAGAATATACCGTCTGCCGCTGGCCGTTCCGGCCAGATATGTCACATTGATGTGACCGCAACCATACCGCTCACAGGACACAGGCTCTGCATCCAGCTGAAACTGCCGTAGAACTGCCAGTAATGTTTCCTCCATTTTCAAAGCTCCTTCGTAACAATAGCGCCGCATTTGTGCTTGCGATGTTCCCTGACCAATCCGTTTATAAATCCATCTTATCCGGCACAAAAGTAAAATGCAATTCATTCTAAGAAAGCGTATATTATTATATAAATTTTGGATAGAAATGAAAAAATACTTGTTAAAACCTAAGAGATATGATAGGAATAGTATAAAAGAGGTGAGCTTCACATGCAGATTAAGACCCTTTCCTCCGCTGGGCTTCAACCTTTCGGATCGATTCTTTCTGAGCGTCCGAAGGACACAGAATATCCGTATGTCCTGCACAAAACATTTTCGCTGCATGCGCCGGTCGAACAACTGATTTCTGAGGAACCAGTGATTCTGGACTATCTGTCCGGAATGTCATTGCTCGTCATTTTTTGTGAGGCTTCCGAGGACATCTATTATCTCGACCGCACGGTACTGCTGCGCCCCGGTGTGTCATTTTCCATCGTTGCACTGACTGATGGATGCAGCGCTGAGCTCTACCTTTCCCGTCGGGAAGCGCTCACCGTAAGCCGCACGCTGCCAGCCTCAGCCTTTGAGAGGGCCGCCTCTGATCTGAAATTTGGGCGGCTGTACACATTTTTCTATCAGGAATGCTCCCGCGACTTTTATTTCCGCGGCGAACGGCATGAAACCTACGAGCTGGTGTATGTTGACCACGGACAGCTGCACAATCTGGTTGCCGGTAAGGATATCCTGCTTCGGCAGCAGCAGCTGATGCTGATCGACCGTGACGACTGGCACACGCAGTATTCCGACCTTCCGGTCAGTTTTCTGACGGTCTCTTTTCAGGTGCAGAACGATGCGCTTTCAGCGCTCACGGGGAAAGTATTCTGCCCTTCTTCAAGGCAGCGCTGGCTGATTCAGCAAATGCTGGAGGAAACCGCGCAGAATGACTACGCCTATGACTGCGTGGAATCACTTTTGAAGCTCCTTCTCGTCCAGCTCCTGCGCAGCGGGTATCAGCCCTCTGCCACGCCGGTGACGCAGTTCCCTGCGACACGCCATGCAGAGCACGAGATCGTTGACCGTCTGATCCAGCATATATCCGAAAACATTGACCGCAAGCTTACCCTGCAAGCGCTTGCCGGGAGTGCGCACATCAGTGTTGCGTACATGCACCGTCTTTTTCAGCAGCACCTCGGCATGGCTCCGGGACAGTATATTGCAAAAATACGTATGGAGGAATGCAAACTGCTTCTTCGGGAGGGTGCGCTATCGATGGGTGAGATTTCGAAGAAAATGTGCTTCTCCAGCCAGCAGCATTTCTCCAGCCAGTTCCGCCGCCTTTGCGGCATGACGCCGTCGGAATATGTTCGCACGCTTCGCTGAGCACATGCTATAAGTATGAAAACTGGGGCAGATATCTGCAGATGCTCCAGCCAACCCAAGCCGGCGAAGATCTTCCCTTGGGAGAAGTCCCCGTCAAAAAGCATTTTGCCGGGCAGATGACTCTGTCCGGCAATATCTTGTACGGTCAAAAAACCGGTCTTGGTTCCTGCAATCTTTCAATCGTCAGAAAAAGCCTTGAAACCGTCGCGTTTCAAGGCTTTTTCTGACTGTTCAAAGCACGATAATGCGTCACGGCAGAGCCCTGAAAAACCGGGCTCTGCCGTGATTTTTTGCTGTTAGAGGAGAGCGTTGGAGCATCGATGCCAATGCTTTGTAATTATTCTGCCTTTGCCTTCCGCAGAGCGAGGATTCGATTCATCTCGTTATAGACGATCATGTAACCCTCATCCACGCCCATGCCGGGTTTGGCGAGAATTTGTGCAGGTTGCGTCGCCATGGCGCACTGCACACAGACCTGCGCAGAACGGTCGGTCTCGTTGCAGGTGCCGCCCTGATATGCGCTGATACCCTTTTCCTTACAGTAGAGGACTGCCTCGATGGTATTGTTGATGCCGCCGAGATCCGGCGTTTTGATTTGGATCATATGACCGGCTTTGTGGTCGGCGAAGAGCTTGATGTCCTCAAGCGTGTTACACCATTCGTCAGCGACCAGTTCGACGTTGATGCCGCGCCGATCCAGCTCCGCGGTTAGCCCCGCGAGCGCCTCCATCTGCGTCTCACGGTCACAGTCGCAGTCCATCGGACCTTCGATACGCAGGTGGAACGGCTTTGCGGTCTGCTCCAGAACAGCCAGATAGTCCGCCATGGCCTCGTAGTTATGATTGCCGAAGGCTGCGCCGATCGTGCCGTAGACATCGATATGCAGGACCGGGCTGTAGTGATCATCCAGACGCTGCGCCAAAATACGGTCACGAAGCCATGCTACATAGGTCTGAAGCTTCTCGCCATGCGCGCCGAGCTTTGACTCCACGTTGTTGATCAACGCGTGCGGGAGCACCTGCGCTCCCTTGATGATCATTTTGTCGGCATTATCATAACGGTCATCACCAGACTGGGTAAAAATCGGGATCAGGTGATCCGATACTGTGCAGATGTATTCATCTGCTACAACCTCGCACATCATGCGCCCGCTTGCCTTTGCAACGGCGTCAAGCAGCGCCTGAGAAACACCATAGCGGATGGCTGTATGCAGCCGCTTGCCATCGACCTCGATTGCTTCCATCATGGCGGCAAGAGCACGGAAATTATCCGCTTCCTGACCGACCAGCCGCGGCTTGATGTACTGTTCGATAATGGGAATAAAGTCTTTCGCCAAAAACAGCGGATCACGCCCGCCTGCGCCGGAATACTGCACTGCGGCACAGTCGCCGTAAGCGACCTGGCCGTCTTCCAGTATCAGCATGACCGAAATCGCCTCACCGGCCTGACGGACAGCGGAAAACCCCTCAGTGACAGGCTGACCGACGTAGAACATACCGTCGTGTCCTGCGCCGCGTTTGATAGCGCGCTGATCGTCAAAATAGAAGCCGGTACGTCCGGGTGCGCAGACAACATTTTTGATTTTCATAAGTAATACCTCCGTCATCATCAATCAGTTTTTCGGGCGACCAACAAGCCGCCCCTTGCCAATAGCATACACATCATCGATGACCATCTGGAAGCTCGGCGCACGTTTTTCGTATTTTGCGCGCTCCGCAATGCGTGCGGCGTGGAAATCCTTTAGGTCCTGCGGGAAAGGAAGATTGCCCATATTCAGAATACGGATCGCCCCTTCGTTATCGCGGCAGGGAAGCATCTGTCCTGCGTTATAGCGGCACGGCGCAAACGGAACGTCCAGCACGCCTGCTACAACGCCGCGGCATACACCCAGCGCAATATCGCCCATGCCCAGCTCAAAACACTTGTCAACGATGCAGCGCGTCTCCTGACGGATGATCTCCATTTCCTCATCCAAATGCGAGTTTTGAAATACCTGATCTGCCATCATGTTGACGACCTGCTTCGTGCAGCGGAGACCTTGCGCATTTGCCTCCATTGTCGGGATACCGACTGCTTCGTGCGGGCTTTTGACGATGACCTTCGTGGCTTTGGAGAGCGCGGCGATCAGGCTGCCCGTGGAAATAACACCGAAGGCTTTGGCTTCGTCAGAGGGAAATCCACCCATCCACTGGTGCAGCACCGTGGTAACAACGACCTGATCGTAGCCGTATTTGTGAAGATATTCCTCAGTCAGTTCCTCGAGTGTGCGGATGGCAGCAATGTCCTGCACGATGTTGCCGCACTGCCCGTAGCCGACGGTGATGTTGCGCACGCCCTGTTCAGCGGCAAGAAGAGCTTCGATGATGGCAGCGGCATGAGAAATGCACGGTGGCACTAGTGTGCCGGTCAAAGGTCCATATGGCTCACGATTGATGGAAATACCCATTTCCTCATACAGACCGGTCAAACGGTCAACATACTGCCATGAGCGGATGGTCGTTTCCATCGGGATATTCTTGCAGTAAGGAAGATTGTAGGAAATCCCGCCGCCCTCATAGCTGGTAAAGCCACCGGCATAGGCGATTTCCGTCAGCAGCCGCGCGTCCGGCGTGCCGTGCCGAACCTGGAGCGGCGTGTTGACGCTTTCGATCACACGGCGGCAGCCGGCAACACCGTGATTGACAGCAGGAAAGCCGTTGAGCATAGCACGCTCGAGCCGGATGGATTCTTTGATGCCGTCCTCCGCTTCGGCATAGCGGTTTTGCCGTGTGTAGCTGTCAATCGTGGTGGGAAGGAGGTCGGCCTCGCCTTCCTTCTCCAGATACTGCATGAGTTTGATATGCTCCTCGATCACCGGCACACCGGCGCGCGGCTGAATGAGTGTCCGCCCCGCCTGCTTGGCTTCCAGGAGTTTTGTGGAAAAGACACGTTCAGGCGAAAGTCGCTTATGATAGTCAATGGCTTCCTGCAGGTCTACATCTTTTCCCGTCGGCCATTGACAAAGAACCTCCTGCCGTTCCTGCATAAAGATGCCTTCGTCTAACTTTTTGTTTTGAATTTCCATCTATTGAATCATCCTTTTCATAATTTGAAGCGCCGCAAGCGGATAATGCGTTGAAAGCAGTCCCATAGCGGCGAGAATATAAGACGAATCGATTAAGATTTCAGCATTTTTCGGGCGAAGGGATGCCGGATCAGTGGGATCATAGCAGAAATGAGACGCGATCTCACGCACACGCGATGAATGTATCAGGCTTCCGCCGGTCGCTACGACACGTCGCACAGTCGTCAGATCTTTGCCTGCCTGCACGAACGTCTGTCCGAGTAGAGTGTAGGTCTCTTCAATCGTCCCTGCATGACGCTTAGCCGCTGTGCTGACTGCCATGCATGCCAGCGCGTAATCTAGATGCGCCAGCTCACCGTCACATTCCGGGACGAAATCCGTTTGTTCACTCAGCATCCGGCACAGTGTTTCCACTCGATCTTCCGAGATCCCGGATAGTTCTGCGAGGCGTCGTGCGCCGACCGCATCCAAAATGCCGAGAACGGAATAGCGCATTCCGATGTCACCCTCGACGGTACGCTTGGCATATGGTTCAGGGATTCCCTTATAGACTGTATTCATTTGCCGGGGCATTCCTTCGCAGATGGAATAGACATCGGTCGTTGCGCCGCCTACGTCTACCGCTGCCAGCTCACCGATACCCAACTCATCGCCAAACCCGCCGGAAAGCAACTCCAGCGCTTTGAGCACGGCTGCTGGCGTCGGCATGAGAATATCGTTCATCATTTCAGATGCATGATCGAGCCCTTTTGCCTGAATGATTCGACTCAGGAAAATCTCGCGGATGGCGGTCTGCGTCTGCTCCGTTCTGAGCAGGCCAAACTTCGGCATGACGTTTTCACATACCCGCACACGACATCCAGCGAGGATCTGCTCGCACTGACGTGCAGCCGAGCGGTTTCCTGCAACGATGATAGGAAAGTCCGGGTGCATTGCAGCCAGCATTTTCGCGTTATGCAGAATACAGGCAGTGTTTCCGCCGTTTGTACCGCCGACCAGCAAAAATATATCGGGCTTCACATACCGAATCTGGTCTATATCGTCTTCGGTCAGCTCAAATGAAAATTGTCCAACCAGCTTTGCACCAGCACCGAGGCTTGCCATGCGTGCCGCCTCCAGTGTCAGCTCCGGCACAAGACCCGAAACGATCATTCGCAGCCCGCCTGCTGCGGATGAGCAGGCATAGCGTTCGGCATATTCGATCCCGCCGGTCTTTGACTCCAACTGCCGCAGTGCAGAGGAAAAGCCGTCATTTACATCTGTTTGGACCGTCGTATAGGCGGCTGCCGTACCGAGCACGCGCGCCGTGTCAACATCAACGGCGGTCAGCTTGGTATAGGTGCTGCCGAAATCCGTCAATAAAACAGGTTTCATACCGCCGCAGCCTCGCTGCCCGCGGCAGCATCCATATGCAGCAGCTCACGCAGTGCGTCAATAGTCGTCTCCGGCGGCGTTCCGGGAGGAAAGGCGCGGTCAAATCCCATGGCGTGAAAACGCTTTTCAACATCCTCAAACTTCTGCTTGCCGACAACGATATTTCCGCCAACAACCAGGGGGATGCCGAGAAGCCCAGCCTCATCACATTTTTCGCGCATGCCCCGGCAATCCAGTTCGCCCTGCCCATACAGACTTGAAACAACAATGGCATCTGCGTCTGATTCGATCGCTGCGGAGATGTATTCCTCTTGTGACACCATAACACCGAGATTGACGACGTCGAACCCGGCTTCTGTAAATGCGTGATAAAGGATCTTGTTGCCGACGGCATGAACATCCGCCCCGATCACACCAATCACAAGAACTTTTTTTCGTGCTTGCTCTGTTTGCATGAAAGGAACTCCTCTCGAAATTATGATGGAAAAAATTCATTTTCGGGTCGAATTTACCTATTATTGTAGCTTTCACCATAGAAAAGTCAATTATTTTTTCAAAAATGCAAGAAAATTTGCGTCGCTTGCAAGCCGTGCAAGCGACGCATAAAAAATATTCATTTTGGGGATCGATTCGCCAGAAGTCGTTCGAGCCGCTCAGTCAGGTAGATGGCAGAGCCCTCGTCAATCTGGTAGGCACAGGAAATTAGCCGCCCGTGCGCTGCAAACTGTGTTAGCAATTGAAGCACTTTTTGTGTGCAGAGTCTCTCGTAGCCTTCCGGCACAAGAATCGCATCTTTGCCGGATAGGTACTCAAATAGCAATTCTGGTGGGTCAAAAAGTGTCGGTTTTGCGACTTGAAGTCCCTGTGTATATTCGTCGCAGAAGCTGCTCAGGAGTACGCCGAAACGCAGGCTTTGACTGACGATCCCGACGTGCTGTCCAGGCGAAAGTTTTACGATCGGTGCAACGCTGGATGCTTGCAGACGCAGCGCGATTTTTGCAACTTTTTCCGCCTGCCCGGTCATCTCGGCAAGCTGTTTTGCATGTTCAGTCGTCGTAATCATCACATCCATCTGCTGCGCGAGTCGTCCGGGGTGCTGCTGCACCTGATCCAGCAGCAGTGTATGTAGCTCAATACCGTCAATATTTTGAAGCTGATCTTTTAGCTGTTCAAGCACCTCCGGGTTACATTCGACCAGCGCGACCTGTAGTTTTGGCTGCTGCGTGCAGAAGCGGCGCAGGCGGTCGGCAAAGAGCCGCTTTATTTCGTGTGCACTTATACCCATCTGGTGAAGCTGACAGAGCAGCTCATCGATCCGATCCTGTGCAACCTGCTGGCGATCGATCACCGGTTGGTAGCAGACAAAGCTGCCGCGCCCGGGTGCTTTGACCAAAAGCCCGTCTCGTTCCAACTCATCATACGCGCGCTTGACCGTGCCCTCTGCAATGTGCAGCTGTTCCGATAATTCCCGTACGGTCGGAAGGCGTGTACCGTCCGGGAGACTTCCGGCACGGATTCTGCCCGCAAGCTCCTGCCTGATCTGGTCATAGATTGGCGCTTCACCTTCCGGTGTACATAGATCAATATGATTATTTTCCATCGCGCTGCTCCAGATATGCTTTACGACCTGTTTCATAGAGATTGTTCCCAAACGAGTCGATTATGACGGTGACTGGGAAATCTTCGACCTCCAATCGACGAAGAGCCTCTGCGCCGAGGTCTTCATATGCAATGACTTCTGCTTTTTTGATACACTTGCTGAGCAGTGCGCCGCAGCCGCCGATTGCACCGAAGTAGACTGCGCCGTGCTGCTTCATGCTTGCAATCACTGCCTCATTACGCTTGCCTTTGCCAATCATACCGCGCAGACCGAGCGCAATGAGTGTGGGGCTGTATGCATCCATCCGATAGGATGTCGTTGGACCTGCCGAGCCGATGATCTGACCAGGCGCAGCAGGCGTCGGACCGACGTAGTAGACCACTGCGTCCATCGGGTCAAAGGGGAGCGGCTTACCTGCATCCACCAGATCACACAGGCGCTTGTGTGCTGCATCCCGCGCAGTGTAGATCACGCCGGTCAGCAGCACACTGTCCCCGGCACGGAGTTTACGGGCATCAGATTCGTTGAGTGGTGTTTTCAGCCTGAGAGCCATATTAAAGCACCTCCGTTATATGTCTTGCCACATGGCAGTTGATGTTGATGGCGACCGGCAATCCCGCAATATGCGTGGGCATGGAGAGAATATGTACAGCCAGCGCGGTGGTCTTGCCGCCAAAGCCCTGCGGCCCGATGCCGAGCGCATTGATGCGCTCGAGCAGTTCGCTTTCAAGCTCGGCATAGAAAGGGTTATCATTGTGACCGCCGGTTTCACGCAGCAGTGCTTTTTTTGCCAGAAGAGCCGCTTTGTCAAATGTGCCGCCGATCCCGACGCCGACTACGATCGGCGGGCAGGGGTTTGGACCAGCCTGCATCACAGCATCCAGTACAAACTGCTTTACACCCTCCAGCCCGTCCGACGGACGGAGCATGGCAATGCGGCTCATATTTTCACTGCCAAAGCCTTTCGGCGCGACAGTCAGCTTTAGAAGGTCACCCGGTACGACTTCATAGTAGATCATGGCGGGCGTGTTATCGCCGGTGTTCACGCGATCCAGCGGATCACGAACAACGGATTTGCGCAGGAAACCGTCTGTGTAGCCGCGCCGAACGCCCTCATGGATAGCCTCGCTCAGGTCACCTGATATATGGACATCCTGCCCAAGCTCGACAAAAACGCAAGCCATGCCGGTATCCTGGCAGATAGGCTGAGAACGCTCAGCAGCAATGTCTGCATTTTCAAGGATTCGTCCAAGCACTTCTTTTGCGATCGGCCACGGCTCGTCCGCATACGCCGTGTTGATACACGACTTTACATCCTGCGGCAGATGGCAGTTTACCTCGACACACAGTCGTGCGACGGTGTCAGTGATCCGTGAAGCGGTAATTTCGCGCATAGTCATTCCTCCTCTTTCCGCTCTCCGATCGTATCCAGCAATGTGCCGTCCCGACCGATGACCTTTGCAATCACACGTCCTGCGGGCGGCAGCGGTGCAGGCGTGCCGGTGATCTGCTCGGCGAGCGCACGGAGCCGTGTGATTTCCAATACCTGCATTCCAGCTTGCGTCAGCCGCTCACGCAGATCCTCTCTTCTGGGATTGACTGCGATCCCAGCCTGTGTGACCAGTACATCAATGTCTTTGCCAGGCGTTGAGATGCAGTTAACATGGTCGCGGACGATGGGAAGCCGCCCGCGGAACAGCGGTGCGGTGATGATCGAGAGCTTTGACCCCGCAGCGGCATCGCTGTGCCCGCCAGAGCCACCCATGATGCGCCCGGAGGAATCGGTGTGAACATTGACGTTAAAATCCGTGTCGATCTCCGTCGCACCAAGGACGGCAACATCGAGCGAATCCATAATGGAGCTTTTTGCACCAGCGCTTGCATACTGTGCAGCACCAACCTCACAGTGGTTTGGATTATCGCGGATGGAGGCTGCTGCCTTGAGGTCAAAGCATTGCACGTCCAAAAGCGCACGGAAACAGCCCTCGTTGAGCATATCGACCAGATACCCGGTAATACCGCCTTGTGCGTAGCTGCCATGGATCTGATCACGGAGCATGATCTGTTTGAGATACATTGCCGTGGCAAGTGTCGCGCCGCCGGCGCCGGTCTGGAATGAGAAACCGTCGTGCAGAAGCCCGGAATTTTGGATGACTCGTGCCGCCGTATGCGCCATGACAAGCGCAACAGGATTACGCGTCATGCGTGTTGTGCCGGAAACAATACCTGCCGGATCACCAATGGCATCGATTTGCACGACGTAATCCACATAAATCTCCGGGATCGACCAGCCGGTCAGCGGATATTCTGCCAACTCATCGGTGATGACGATCACCTTTTTTGCGTACATCGCGTCCGGGAACGCATATCCAAGGCTGCCGCAGGCAGATCTGCCATACTTTCCCGTGCAGTTTCCCATGCGGTCGGAACAGGGGGCGGCAATAAAGGCTACATCGATGGGAGTAATGCCCAGCGCAATATCGCGCGGGCGACCGCCGTGCGTGCGGTACTCGACCGGCTCGTCCATCAGCCCGGCAGAGATATGCCTGCCAATGCCTGCGGAGATGTAGTTTGTCTGCACTTTACGTACAACGCGGTTTCTTATGTGATCCAGCAGCGGTGCGTGCGCATCAAACAGCGCGCTGGCATTCACGGTCAGATCGCGGATACCCATGGCGGCAATCTCATCCATAACAAGATTCAACACATAGTCGCCATTCCGGAGATGGTGGTGAAAGGAAATCGTCATACCGTCTTTCAATCCAGCCAGCGTAATCGCCTCGCGGATGGTTTTTACCAGCTTCGTATTCATGCAAGCGTTCCTCCTCGTTTCAGGATCTGTTCCGCATCAGCAAGTGTTCGTTTCGCGCGGGCAGCAATTGGCGCATCGATCATTTTGCCGTGCAGAGCAACCGCTCCGCGCCCCTGTCGCTTTCCTTCTTCCAGTGCTTCGAGCACTTCGTTCGCATAATCAACTTCTGTCTGCGTGGGGCTGAAACAGCGATTGATATTGCCGAGATGGCGCGGCGAGATGGACGCCTTGCCGGTAAAGCCGAGACTTTTTGCAAGTGCAGCGTCTGCGCAAAGCCCTTCGTCATCATCAACGTCTGTAAAGGGCGTGTCGTAGACATCAATTCCTGCTGCCCGCGCTGCCATGACCAGTCGTGTCCGCGCATATCGGATCTCGAAACCGTCCTTTGTACGTTTGCAGTGCAGATCCGCACTCAAATCCTCCGCTCCAAGGAACAACGCCTTGACTCGCGGGCTGGCAGACGCGATTTGAAACGCATTTTCTACTCCGAGCGCCGTTTCAATCAGGGCGATAATGCCGACTGATTCTGTCGGCAGATCGTTGTCTGCTTCAAGATGATCGAGTGTCTGCGCAAGCGTTTGAATATCATCCGCGGTACAGGTTTTAGGAAGCATAATGAGATCGGGGTCCTGCGGAACGATAGCGCTCAGATCTGCATGGAACATGGGTGTTTCAATGGAATTGACGCGGACGATGACCTCGCTGCCGCAGAGATGCAGATTGCCGATGGCATAGCGCACCAGATCGCGCGCCGCATCCTTTTCAGTCGGGGAAACAGCGTCCTCAAGGTCAAAGATCACCGCGTCTGCGCCGAAAAAGCCGCAGCTTGTCATCATTTTCGGCGTGTTGCCGGGAACAAAAAGCATGGATCGTCTCATATGCCGCCCTCCTGTGCGCGCGCAAGCGCAGTTTCAAGTCTTGCCCGGATGATCCAATCCAGCGCGCCGCGGTCGTACAGCTCGACAAGCGCCGTAAGATGATGTGCATTCAGCACTTCACCGACGGTTTGCTTCATCGCCTCGCCGAATTGTGCGCGCAACGCTGTGTGAAGAACGATCTGTGTATTATCCGCCGGTGTGACCGTCACGACGACGTCGCCGGATTCGTCCGTTCCCGCCGTGGCGAAATGCAAAAGTCCCCCCATGAAAACTCCTCCTTGTAATATATCAATTTGATGATATTATATAATACAATCAGGCTATTTGCAAGAGAGACAAAATACGCTATACTTGGAGAAAAATGAAGGAGGACTGCTTTATGCCAGAAAACACGATTCAGCACAGTCATATTTACAGCACCTATTTTGCCCCGCGCGGAAGAAGTCGTATTTTCAGTCTGGGCATTCAGATTACGCAATTGTATTTGTCGCCGTTTGATCAGATCATTGGTGTGATTGGAGAGGCTGGTTCAGGAAAAAGCGTGCTGATAAAAGGTATGTTCCCGGGACTTGAACTGACCAACGATGATGATGGTGTAAATGTGCGCCCGCTGCCGATCCTCGACCAGGATGCGGAGACCGGCTTTTTTTCCCCGCATACCTATCATATGGACATCCGCTTTGAGATGGGCTTTCATCAGCTCAGTGAGCTCGCGGATGCGATCCGGCTGGCCGTGCGCCGCGGCAAGCGCGTCGTGATCGAGCATTTTGATCTGATCTACCCCCTGCTGGGCGCAAATGCAAACCTTCTGATCGGTGTCGGCGAGGAGATCATCATTACCCGTCCGACGATTTTTGGTCCGGAGCCGCAGGAGGTCTATCAGCGCGCGTATGACTCTTTGCCGTATCGACTGATGGCACATACTGCTGAGGATCTTTGCGAGTGCTTTTTGCCGGCAAAGGAACTGGAGCGGTGCTCGCATGATGATGTACACCACGGCTTTATCCTTGCATTCCCAGACACAGCGCCAGAATTGGATCTCGATAAGTTGGAACAGCAGGTTTCAGAGGTTATCGCGCACGACGTACCGATCGACTATGTGGACGAAAGTCATATCCGTATCGATAACGTGCTTCACGAATGCACAGGACCGCGTACACACGTTCGTTCGACCGGGAAGGTGCAGGGTTTTCGACTGCTCAAGCATTTTGTATATGACCCGTATACCAGACGCCATCTGCTGGTCGGCTGCGTCGGTGAGGACTCTGAAAACTACCTGCGGCAGCTGAATCGACTGTAAGATGCTTCATCCAGAAATGTTAATTTCAAATACTGTCGTATATTAGGTCGCTACCGTTATACGACAGTATTTTTAACTGGCGAGATGTGGAACAATTATTTTGCACCTGGATAACATGGAGGACACAGATGTACTGGAACATTTGCAGCGTTATTTGTCGCTATTTTGTCGCACATTTGTCGCAAATTCGCTCTGCTTTGGCTCTTGTAATGTCGCGCTGCTCTGTGGTAACCTTATCGTAGAAAATCACGGAAACAGATGTTTTACGCGGCATGGCGCGGAAACATCTGTTTTTGCTTTCCGTTTTGACTTTGCGCAGATGGGAGGAACGCCATGGAGCCCACATACAAACGCTACGTATTGGAACTCCTTGAAAACTCTTCCCACCGCCTGCGGCAAATTGAACTCATGCGGTATGAGCTTCAGCATATACCACAGGTTTCCGACGTGGAAATAATCGAAGCAATGTCCCTTCCGACTCTAACCGACGCTGATACAACCGCACCTTCAAAATCAGTTCCGCATATTGCGCTTTCCTATAGGCAGACCGCGAAGCGCATGAACGCAGAGACGCTGGAAGAACTTGCGTCCGCTTATGCGGACCTTTGGCGGGAGCATGACCGCCTTCTGCATTACATCGAATTGC
>JAEDFW010000018.1 GCA_016297855.1 Oscillospiraceae bacterium | reverse complement strand
GGTGAATCCGGATGCAGACATGCTATAATTGTGGAAAAGAAGTGGACGACAACGTGCTCATCTGCCCCGAGTGCGGTGCGCTGGTCAAGCGCTACAGCGCCCCTGTGCGCGAAAATGCCCCGGACGAATTGAGTCCCGTCATGCAGGCGCAGCAATCGCAGGAACAGGCCGTTCCGCGCGGCATCATCTGGTGCGACGCGGCGGGAAAGCTCCGCCTGCGCGGTTCGCTGTGTGTATGGCTGGTCATTTGTGTGATTGGGTCGCTGTATCCCGCGCTCAGTTTCGGCTGCGGGTTGTATCTGTTTCGGATGCAGGACGAGGTGGTGGCGATGTTCGCGCCATATCCTGAGTTTGCGCAGATGCTGGAGCTGCTGCAGGTAGTGCTCAGTGCCATCGGACAGTACCATGTCATGTATATCCTGTTTCTGCTCATGTATCTCGTCAAGGGTGCGGCATACATCTGGTTCATGGCCAGCAAACGGCGGCTGGCGCTGTATCTCGTGGGCGCCGCAAGCGGTGTGCTGTATGTGCTGCTGCTGCTGATGGGCAGCGGATTCTCCGCGCTGTGGTATGTGGCGGATATTCTTGTAACGCTGCTCGTACTGCGCAAAAGCTGGAAAATGCTGCCGAAGTAACACAAGCCTGTATTTGACAAACGCCCCCTCTGCCTCTATCATGGAGACAGAGGGGGCGATGTCTTGTATCGGATTTTCCTTGTCGAGGACGACCGCGCGATCGCGCGCGAGGTGTGCCGGCTGGCCGGGAGCTGGCAGTTTTCCGCGCATGCCGTGGAGGATTTTTCAAACGTGATGGCGGAGTTTGCCGCATTCGACCCGCAGCTGGTGCTGCTGGATATTTCGCTGCCGTTTTACAACGGCTACTACTGGTGCGGCGAGATCCGCAAGGTCTCGCGCGTGCCGGTGATGTTCCTGTCCTCCGCCGCGGATAATATGAACATCGTCATGGCCATGAACATGGGCGCGGACGACTTTATCGCCAAGCCCTTCGACGGCGCGGTGCTGATTGCGAAAATGCAGGCGCTTTTGCGCCGCAGCTATGACTTCGCCGCCTCGGCTCCTGTTTTGGAGCACCGGGGCGCGATTCTGCAGCTGGGCCAGCAGGCGCTTTGCTATCAGGACAAAACCGTCGAGCTGAGCAAGAACGAATTTCGCATCCTTGCCACGCTCATGCAGAACAAAGGCCGGACGGTGAGCCGGGAAAAGCTGATGGAGTCTCTGTGGCAAACGGACAGTTTCGTGGATGAAAATACGCTGTCGGTGAATGTCGGCAGGCTGCGCAAAAAGCTTGCCGCTGCAGGGCTGGAGGATTTTATCACGACGAAAGTCGGATGCGGGTATCTAGTGGGGTAGGACTATGCGGTTTTTCGTTTCGTATCTTCGGTCAAAATGGAAGACCATCGGCGCGTGCGCGCTGTTTTCACTCATGTTCTTTTTGTCCTTCACGCTCTACCGGTTGCCGCTGGCGGCGGTGGCGTATCCTGTGGGGCTGTGTCTGGTGGTGGGACTGGCGCTTCTGATTTTTGATTTTCTGCGCGTGCAGCGCACCTGCCGAACACTCCGGCACATCCGTTCGGCCGCAGGCGTGAACGATCTGGAAATGATCGCCGTGCAAAGGCCGGTGGAGGCAGAATACCGGGCGCTCATCGGGCGGCTGCTTGACGAGCACGAACAAATGCAGGCCGCGTTTTCCGACCGCTACGCGCGCATGACGGACTACTATACGCTCTGGGCACATCAGATCAAAACGCCCATTGCCGCGATGCGGCTGCAGCTGCAAAGCGAGGATACGGACGCTTCACGGGCCTGCCTACTCGAGCTTTCGCGCGTCGAGCAGTACGTGGAGATGGTCATGGCATATCTGCGGCTCGACTCCAATACGACTGACTATCTCTTCCGTGCGTGCGAGCTGGACGCGATCATCCGCGCGGCGATCAAGAAATTCGCCGGCGAGTTCATCTCGCGTAAAATCAGGCTCATCTACGAGCCGGCGCACGCACGCGTCGTGACGGATGAGAAGTGGCTGCAATTCGTACTCGAGCAGCTCATCAGCAACGCGCTCAAATATACCCCGTCCGGCAGCGTCACGATCCGGTTGGAAGCGCCCGCTACGCTTGTGATAGAAGATACCGGCATCGGCATCGCACCGGAGGATTTGCCGCGCATCTTTGACCGGGGCTTTACGGGCAAAAACGGCCGAGCGGACAAAAAAGCCAGCGGTCTGGGGCTGTATCTGTGCGCGCGCGTATGCAAGAATCTGGGCCATACGATCCGGGCCGATAGTACGCCGGGCTGCGGCACCCGCGTGTATCTGGACCTGTCAAAAAGCGAAACGCGCTTTGAATGATGCAATCTTACAAAACTGTAAGATGCGCAAGGAAAAGTGTAAGCCGATTCGATGGCGGCGCAATGCCGCCGTGCAGTACAATGGAGCCAAAGCAAAGGAGGCATGACCAATGGAAATCTTGAAGGTCAGCGCTCTGCGGAAGGTCTATACCACCCGCTTTGGCGCAAATGAGGTAGAGGCGCTGAAGAATGTCAATTTCAGCGTCGAAGAAGGCGAATATGTCGCCATCATGGGAGAGTCCGGCTCGGGCAAGACGACGCTGCTCAATCTGCTGGCGAGTCTGGATAAGCCCACATCGGGCGAGATCCTGCTCGACGGCCGCCCACTGTCAAAAATCAAGGACGCGGACGCTGCGGCATTCCGGCGCGACCATCTGGGCTTTGTGTTTCAGGAGTTCAACCTGCTCGACACCTTCTCGGTCGAGGATAATATCTTCCTGCCGCTTGTGCTGGCCGGAAAATCGCACGGCGAGATGGTTGGAAGGCTCACGCCTCTGGCTGTGAAGCTGGGCATCACAGACATTCTGAAAAAATATCCCTACGAAATCTCCGGCGGGCAGAAACAGCGCGCTGCCGTGGCGCGCGCGCTCATCACAAACCCGCGGCTGCTGCTCGCCGACGAGCCGACGGGCGCGCTGGATTCGCGCGCAACGGACGAGCTGCTGCGCCTGTTCGCGCAGATCAATCAGGGTGGGCAGACCGTTCTCATGGTCACCCACTCGGTCAAGGCCGCGAGCCACGCCGGACGCGTTCTTTTCATCAAAGACGGCGAGGTATACCACCAGCTCTATCGCGGCGAAAGCTCGGATGAACAGCTGTATCAGAAGATCGCAGACACGCTGACGATGCTGCAGACGGGCGGTGAGGCGCGATGAAGGCCGGGTTCTATCCGCGTCTGGCCGCCACGGGCGTGGCAAAAAACAGGCGGCTGTATGTGCCGTATTTGCTCACCTGTATGGGCATGACGGCGATGTTCTATATCATTTTATTCCTCTCGCGTTCGCCGCTGCTGGAAAATGTGACAGGCAGCGCGACGGTGCAGAGTACGCTCAACTTCGGCAGCTACGTCGTTGCCATCTTCTCGCTCATCTTCCTGTTCTACACCAACTCGTTTCTCATTCGCAAACGCAAGAAGGAGTTCGGCCTTTATAACATCCTCGGCATGGGCAAGTGGAACATCGCGCGCATCTTGTTCTGGGAGACGCTGCTGATCGCGGCTGTTTCACTTGTATCGGGCCTTGCGCTGGGCTTTCTTCTTTCCAAGCTGGCGGAGCTGTGTCTCATCAACGTCATGCGCGGCGAGGTGGGCTACGCCGTCTATCTGGATCTTGCTGCGGTGGGCAGAGTGTGCGCCATCTTCGGCGCAATTCACCTGCTCATTTACCTCAACGCCCTGCGCCAGCTGCGCACGGCCAGCGCGCGTGAGCTTCTTTCCAGCGAGGCCGCCGGTGAAAAGCCGCCGAAGGCCAACTGGGTGATGGCGGTGCTGGGCGTACTGCTTCTCGCGGGCGCATACTATCTGGCCATCGCCGTGGCCGATCCCATGAGCGCGATGCTGTGGTTTTTCGTCGCGGTCGTCATGGTCATCGTGGCGACGTACATGCTCTTCATCGCCGGTTCGGTCGCGGGCTGCAAGCTGCTGCAGAAAAACAAACGCTATTACTACAAGTCCAACCATTTCGTGTCCGTCTCGTCGATGCTCTACCGCATGAAGCGAAACGGCGCGGGTCTGGCATCCATCTGCATTCTGGCGACAATGGTGCTGGTGATGATCTCATCTACAACGTGCCTGTACTTTGGCGCGGAGGACTCTCTCAACACGCGCTATCCGCACGATTTTTCCGTGCGCATCAGGCTGAAAGCGCCCGGTGATACGGCGGACGAGCGGACGGCCCCCATCCGCGAGGCTGTGGATGCGGCAGCGGCAGACTGCAGCGCAGAGCAGACCTTTACCGAGACATACGCCCGCGCAACAGTCTCGGGCGCGTTCTTCGGCGCAGAATTTGAATCGGATGTGCGAAACGTCAATTACTATGACCCGTCCGTCATGGACGATGTGTGCACGCTCTATCTGGTCGGCCTTGCCGATTACAACCGCTGCATGGGCATGGCCGAAACGCTGGCAGACGACGAGGTGCTCATTTCGACGGTGCGCATGAAATACACCGAGCCGACCTTTACCGTCCGCGGCAGCGATCAGGTCTACCGCGTGAAGAAAATCGTGGACGATTTTATGGGCAGCGCAGACGCGGCGATGAATTTTGTGCCGTCGGTGTTCGTAGTCGTGTCCGATCTCGAGCGGGCAGTCATGCCGCTGGCGCAGCTGGCCGACTACCGGGGCGAGCGGATGATCGACCTTTCGTGGCAGTACAGCTTCGACACGAGCGCGGACGACAATACGCAGCTGCGGCTGCAGCGAGAGCTGGCCGAAACGCTGAAGGATTTGTGTCTGGACGACGCAGCGCTCGAGCAGATCGATTCCTACTCCTACGAGTGTAAAGCTGCCGCGCGCGGCGATTATTACGGCACCTACGGCGGGCTGTTTTTCCTGGGCGTTCTGCTGAGCATCGTGTTCCTCTTCGCGGCCGTGCTCATCATCTACTACAAGCAGATCTCCGAGGGTTATGAGGATCAGTCGCGCTTTGATATCATGCAGAAGCTGGGCATGCAGCCGCGCGAGATCCGCGCCAGCATCAACTCGCAGCTTTTAACGGTCTTTTTCCTGCCGCTGGCCGGCGCGGTGGTGCATCTTTGCTTCGCGTTCCCGATGGTCGCAAAGATTCTGATGCTCTTCAATCTCAACAATACGGGCCTGTTCGCCGCGACGAGTGCGGTGAGCGTGCTGGTGTTCGCAGCGCTGTATACGCTGGTCTACCGTGCGACCTCGAACGCATATTACAACATCGTCTCCGGCGTGAAGGAGCGTGCGGCATGAGCCCGCCCGCGCTCCCTGCGCCAAAACCGGCCCTGCGCGTAATGGCCGCGCTCAGAAAGGCGCTGGCCAGACTGGCACTTTACCCGGCGCTCTTTCTCGCGGCGTGTCTGGCCGCGCCGGGGCTGCTGCTTCTGGCCATCGCAGCCGGTATCTGGCTGATGGCGGACACCCTGGCCAAACGGCTCGAACAATAGCGCCGCGCACAGCGCGACGGACACACGGATAAAATAACACCCCGCTTGTCGGGCAGTACGATGGCTGCCCGACAAGCGGGGCGTGCTTTTTATAAACCAGTTGTTTTTTTTCGGTTTCCCCGCAGCTGGCGAAAGAAGCCCGTAAGCAGTGCGCCGCACTCGTCCGCCAGCACGCCGCCGGTCATCTCCGGCTGACGGCAGCCCGGCAGGCGCAGGATATTGACCAGCGATCCGCACGCGCCCGACTTTTCATCGCGCGCGCCAAACACCACACGCGGGATTTGCGCGTTCAGGATCGCGCCCGCGCACATGGGGCAGGGTTCGAGCGTCACATACAGCGTGCATTGCCACAGCCGCCAGCCTCCAAGCGTCCGGCAGGCCTCGCTGATCGCCTCCAGCTCGGCGTGGGCCAGCGCGGTTTTGTTTGTTTCGCGTCGGTTTCGGCCACAGCCGACGACGCGGCCATCCAGCGTGACAACGCAGCCCACCGGTACCTCGCCCTCGCGCGCGGATTCCTCGGCCAGCGCAAGCGCCCTCCGCATCAGCTCCTCATCTGTCATGGCGCGCTCCTTTCCCGATATCTGCATCTATCATACCGCACACGGGAAAAAAGCGCAAGCCTTACGCCAACAGAGCCGCCAGAAATGCCGCCAGATCCGCATCCGTCGGCGCGCGCGCCGTGCCATCCGGTCCGCGCAGCAGCAGTTCTGCCCCCAGTTTTTCCTGTGCGTCCTGCACAACGTGGTGCAGATGGGAAATATCCTGCAGCTGCGTCGCGCAGCCGGTGAGCAGATAATCCGTCGAGACGCCGAACAGCTGCGCCATCTGCACCAGCAGAATGGCCGACGGTTCACGCCGCCCCTGCTCATACATGCCTACGGCGCTGCTGCTGACGTCCAGATACGCAGCAAGCTGCTGCTGGCTCATGCCGCTTTGCCGCCGCAGCGCGGCGATCCTCGCTCCAAGCATTTGAATTCCTCCTGAAACTGTAAAAATTTTCAAGTTCCGGCTTGACAGCACACGAAACGTGTAGTACAATCATAGCTGTAAATAAATGGTAAATTTAAATATTTGAAAAGTTCTGTTTTCAATATAATTTCAGAAAGGAATGGTAAATAACGGGACGAACCATCACATTTGACCGAAACAGTGACATGCAGTGCGCCGCGGTGTGCGCCCACTGCCGCATCTGCGGCGGAGAAATATTTGCCGGACAGATCGCGTCATGCATGCCTGGCGAGCCGGTATGTCCGGTATGCCGCAGCGCGTACGCGCGCACGCGCTTTTTTCCGGAGCGCTTCACCGCGTGGGGTGTGCGGTCATGACGCTGCGCGAGATGTCCGCATGCTACCGCGCCGCGGCGCAGCCGATCCGCGCGCGTCTGCGGGAGCTGCGCATTGAAATGAAAACCGAGCACGATCCAGAGCGTATGTTCTGGCTCAAACGGCGCACGGCCGTCCTGACCGAGATGCTGCGGCAGATGAACGAGTTGGCGGAGCTGACCGAACACTACTACGAAAGGGGATACTACCGCAATGAAAAATACCGACTATAACGGCTATCTGGGTCCCAGACTCAGCCGCGAGGCGCAGATGCTGCGCATCCGGCGCGTGATGGAAGCCGAGCTGACGGAAACGCAGCGGCAGGTGCTGAACGGCTATTACCTGCAGAAAAAGAACATTCCGCAGCTCGCGCGTGAACGCGGTGTGAACAAGTCCACCATCTGCCGCACCTTGCAGCGCGCCGAGCGGCGGCTGCGGCGGTTTCTGAAGTACTGAGACGCTGTTTTGCACGAAAATCCTGCAGCACGCGCTTGTTCCGGGAGAAAACCCGCTTGTCCAATTCACTTTCGCATGTTGCACCGCTACCTTTGGCATCACGAAAAAAGTGTCCCCTGACCAGCTTTTAGTCAGGGGAAGTGGGTTGTGGGATCGGCGGCACCGGCATGCCGCCAGGATATGAAGTGCGCTCGCATTGGATAAGCTGTGATCGTATTGTAGCAGGAAAGAAATGGAAAAAGCAGTCGAAACCGGTCGGGAGGAAAAATTCTTCCCGAATTTTTTTGCCGCTGCGCGCAGACGCACAGGATGCAAATTCGCGGAAAACCTGATATAATACGCGAAAGTGATACCATCCCGGCAACCCGGAGAAAGGCGGTGGCAGAATGCGGCTGTATTATACGGATGTTCAAGACTGGCCGGCGCCGGATGCGCGATTGCGCGCGCAGATCGAATCGCTCTGTTCGCCCGGACGGGTGCACCGCGCGCGCGCAATGCCCCGGCAGTCCGACGCACTGGCCGTGCTGGCGGCTGGATTGCTGCTGCGCCGGGCGCTGGGCTGTACGGATGACGCCTTGCTGCACGACGCAAACGGCAAGCCCTATCTTTCCGCTGGGCCGGCGTTCAGCCTCACACACGGCGGCACGCTGGCGGCAATTCTGGTCGCGGACGGCCCCTGTGGCGTAGATGCCGAGCCACTGAACAGAGCCGTCAGACAGCCCGGGAGGCTGTTTTTGCCGCAGGAACTGGCAACGGGACTTTCCCCTGCGGCACTTTGGACGAGAAAAGAGGCTGTTTTCAAGGCTGACGGACGCGGTGCGTCGCTTTTCCTCACGGGCATTGACATTTCCGGCCGGACAGTGCAATGCGGCGGCCGCACGTTCGCGCTGACGACGTATCTTGTCTGCGGTCATGCGCTCAGCACTGCTGCGATTGAATCCGGCGGCGCGCTTCCTCTGGCACTGCCGTTGACGGAGCTGCTCGAATCGCGCGGCGTTCGCCTGTAGCAAAATAGTACCGCGACATGACTTTGCTCGTGCCGCCTTTTTCTATACAAATATACAAAAGGCCATGTGACGTCTCTGGCGGCATATGGCCTTGCACTTTCAAGCGCGTGGGACGGCCCACGCGCGTAAAACTTCATGCCCACCGTCTTCGTCCGTTTTCGTGGTATGCTTCCTGTGCAAAAGTTTTCTTCCGGAAAAGCCTTTACATTTTCATGCTAGTGTGTTATCATGATAATACGCTAATATATTAAAGCGAGGAAATGCGATGCACACTTACGACGACAACAAAATCCGGCCGCTGGTTCAGGCGCTGCTGTGTCTGGAAACCGAGGACGAATGCCGGGCATTTCTTGAAGATCTGATGACCATCCGGGAACTGCGCGATATGGCGCAGCGGCTTGAAGTTGCGCGCTGTCTGTACAGCGGTCAGAAATTTGCGGAGATCTCCACGAAAACCGGGGCAAGTTCTGCCACGATCACCCGCGTCAACCAGTGCTGCAATTACGGCGCAGGCGGGTATCGAATTGTACTTTCGCGCACCGGTGACTGAATCTCCCGGAGAATGCGAGGCAACGATGGAAGACATTTTGAGCTATGAAGAGCAGACGGTGTTTCGTCTGCGCGCGCTGTACGAGCGAAACGGCTACCGCCCGTACCGCATGAGCAAATTTGAAGAGTATGACCTGTACGCGGAGAACAAGGACTTCCTCGTCAGTGGGAATATCATCACCTTTACCGATCTCAGCGGCCGCCTTATGGCACTTAAACCTGATGTTACGCTCTCGATCATCAAGAACTATTCCAACGACGGCGTTATGGAGAAGGTCTATTACGATGAGAACGTTTACCGTGCCAGCGGCCCTGATTCCGGCTATCAGGAGATCACACAGATGGGGCTGGAGTGTATCGGCTGCGTCGACGACTATGCTACGGCTGAGGTGGTGCGGCTGGCCGCCGAGAGTCTGGCGCTGATTCGCGGCGAATCCCTGCTCAACCTCTCACACATGGGCTTTCTTCGCGGACTGTTTGACGAAATGCGCCTGACGGAGCAGCAGTCATCGCAGCTGCTGCGCGCGATTTGCAGTAAAAATACAGGCGAGCTTCGGCAGCATCTGCTCGCCTGGAATGTTCCGGAGCGCCTCGTGCAGACTGCCTGCGCGCTGACTGCGCTGCACGGTCCGCTGCCGGAGCAGCTGCCTGCGCTTGCCGCACTCTGCGTCAACGACGCAACCGAGGCGGCCTGCCGTGAGCTGCGCGCACTGGACGCACTTCTGCGTGCCTGGGGCTGCGGCGGAAATATCTGTCTGGACATGTCCGCTGCCGGTCAGACGGCATACTACAACGGTGTGGTCTTTCAGGGCTTTGTCCGCGGCGTGCCGTCGGCGGTGCTTTCGGGCGGCCGGTATGACGGGCTGATGGAAAAGCTGGGAAAGCACGCCGGTGCAATCGGCTTTGCCGTCTACCTCAATCTGCTCGAACGCCTAGGCGGACCGGGGCGGGTATATGACGCTGACATTCTTTTGTGCTATGACGACAGCACGGATCTTGCCGCAATGACTGCGGCGGTACAGGCATTGCTCAAGGACGGACAGCGTGTGCGCGTCCAGAAGGGCGACGCTGGGAAACTCCGCTGCAAAACGCGGATGCGGATGAATAAAACGGTGGTGGAACCTGTTGAAACAGATGCTTAATATTGCGCTTCCCAAAGGGCGGCTTGGCGAAGTTGTATTTGATATGTTTGCCGCAGCCGGTTATGACTGTCCCGCCATCCGGGAACCGGGCCGCAAGCTGATTTTTGAGAATGAAAGCACGGGCGTGCGCTACTTCTGGGTCAAGCCCTCGGATGTCTCCATTTACGTCGAGCGCGGTGCGGCAGACATCGGCGTGGCCGGAAAGGATATTCTGCTGGAATACGCACCGCAGGTCTATGAGCTGGCCGATCTGCACGTCGGCAAGTGCCGGATGTGCGTAGCGGGCTTCCGGGATTTCTACGACGACCCCGACCGGACACTGCGCGTGGCGACGAAATTTTCCAATATCGCGCGGCAGTACTACGCCGGAAAAAGCCGCCTGATCGACATCATCCATCTCAACGGCTCGATCGAGCTGGCGCCGATTCTGGGCCTGTCCGACGTGATTGTGGATATCGTCGAGACTGGAACGACACTGAAGGAAAACAATCTGGCCGTTCTGGCCGAGATCCTGCCCATCAGCGCCCGGCTCATCGCCAACAAAGCAAGCTACGCCTTTGCCTGCGAGCAGATTGAGACGCTCACCCGGCGCATCCGCGCCATTGCCGACAGGAGGAACCCATGATCCAGATTCTGAACTACACTGAGGCTGCCAAGGCTAAGATCCTCTCGCGCAGCATGTCAAACAGCGGCGTGGAACGCTCCGTGGCCGAGATCATCGCCGAGGTACGGAAAAACGGCGACAGCGCACTGCGTGCATACAGCGAAAAATTCGACCGCGTCACGCTCGACACACTTGAAGTAAGCGAGCAGGAAAAAGCCGCCGCGTACGCATCCGTTGCGCCGGAGCTTCTGGCCGTGATGGAGCGCGCAGCCGCAAATATCCGCGCCTACCATGAAAAGCAGCTGCGCAGCAGCTATATGTTCACCGGCAAGGACGGTATCGTACTCGGCCAGCGCGTAATGGCGCTCCAACGCGTGGGCGTGTATGTTCCGGGCGGTACGGCAAGCTACCCGTCCACCGTTCTGATGGACTGCATCCCGGCCAAGCTCGCGGGTGTGGAGGAACTTATCATGGTCTCGCCTGCCACCGGCGGCGCGATCAGCCCCGTGATCCTCGCCGCCGCACAACTGGCAGGCGTCGACCGCATATTCAAACTTGGCGGCGCGCAGGCTATCGCCGCGCTGGCCTACGGTACCGAGAGCGTGCCGCGTGTGGACAAGATCGTCGGCCCCGGCAGCGCGTATGTCGCCGAAGCGAAAAAGCAGGTCTTTGGTCAGGTCGCCATCGATATGATCGCCGGCCCCAGTGAAATTCTTGTCATTGCCGACGGCGGCGCGAACGCTTCGTTTGTGGCGGCGGATCTTCTGAGCCAGGCCGAGCACGACCGTATGGCCACGGCGATTCTTCTGACCGACTGCGAAGCTCTGGCCGCCTCGGTGCAGCGCGAGCTGGAAACGCAGCTGGCCTCGCTGCCCAGACAGCAGATCGCGCGCGCGTCGATCGAGCAAAACGGCAAAATCATTCTGACCGATTCCATTGCGCAGGCCATCACGCTGGCAAACGAACTGGCGCCCGAGCATCTGGAGCTTTCGGTCGACGCGCCGTTTGATTATCTCGACCAGATCAAAAACGCCGGTTCGGTCTTTCTGGGCCGCTACAGCTGCGAATCGCTGGGCGACTATTACGCAGGCCCGAATCACACGCTGCCCACGATGGGCACAGCGCGGTTTTCCAGTCCGCTTGGTGTGGACGATTTCGTCAAAAAGTCCAGCTTCACCTATTACACCAAGGACGCGCTGCTGCGCGCAGCAGACGATATCGCACGGTTCGCTGAATCCGAAGGGCTGCACGCGCATGCGCGCGCCGTCACCATCCGAAAGGAGGCGCTGCAATGAGCCGCTTTCTGAACGCCGGATACGCAGGGCTTGCGGCCTATGTTCCCGGCGAGCAGCCGCAGGATATGCAGTACATCAAGCTCAACACCAACGAGTCGCCGTATCCGCCCTCGGAGCATCTGCTTGACGCCGTCAGCCGCGCTGAGGTCGCAAAGCTCAATCTCTACCCCGATCCGGACTGCCGCCTGCTCAGCCGCGCCATCGCGGCACGCTATGATGTCGCGCCGGAGTGCGTGTTTCTGGCAAACGGGTCGGACGATATTCTGAATTTCTGCTTCATGGGCTTCTGTGAAAGCGGCGTGATCTTTCCGGATATCTCCTATGGCTTTTACGAGGTATACGCAAACCTGTACGGTCTGAACTACAGCAAAATACCGTTGGATCGCGATTTTTCCGTCGATTTCCGCGACTACTGCGGCGCGGGACGGTCGATCGTTCTGGCAAATCCCAACGCGCAGACCGGCAAGGCGATCTCTGTCGGGCAGATCGAACAGATCGCCGCATCCAATCCGGACCGTCTGGTGCTCATTGACGAGGCGTATGTGGATTTCGGCGCGCAGAGCTGCGTTCCGCTCACCAAGCGGTATGAGAACCTGCTTGTCTGCCAGACCTTCTCCAAATCGCGCAGCATGGCCGGCGCCCGGCTCGGCTTTGCCATCGCAAGCCCCGGGCTCATCGCCGATCTCAACCGGCTGAAATTCTCCACGAATCCCTACAATATCAACCGCCTGACACAACTGGCAGGCATTGCCGCGCTGGAGGACGGGGAATACTACGACGCCAACTGCCGGAAGATCATCGAAACGCGCGCATACGTCCGCCGCGAACTGCTCGCGCGCGGATTTTACGTGACGGATTCGTCCGCCAACTTCGTTCTGGCGCGCTCCGACCGGATGGACGGACAGGCGCTCTATGAAGCGCTCAAGCGGCGCGGCATTCTGGTGCGCCACTTCTCCGACGCGCGCATCCGCGACTGCATCCGTATTACCATCGGTACGAAGCAGCAGATGGACGCGCTTCTGCGCAAAATTGACGAGATCATGGGAGGCAGCATATGAGGCAATCACAGATCGTGAGAAAAACCGCCGAGACGGACGTGCGCGTTTCGCTTTGTCTCGATGGCGGCGGCAGAGCCGACATTCAGACCGGCGTGGGCTTTCTTGACCATATGCTGACGCTGTTCGCCGTACACGGCGGGTTTGATCTCGCTGTGCACTGCACAGGCGACACAGATACAGACGATCACCACAGCGTCGAGGATATTGGCATCTGTCTGGGGCAGGCGTTTTCACAGGCGCTGGGCGATAAGCGCGGCATCATGCGATACGGCGATCTTACGCTGCCGATGGACGAGGCGCTCATCCTCTGTGCAGTCGATCTTTCCGGTCGGCCGTATCTGCGATACAGTGCGCAGATCCCCGCTCAGAAGGTCGGTACGTTCGACACCGAGCTGGTGAAGGAGTTTTTCATGGCCTTCACAACGCATGCCGCCATGGCGCTGCACATCCGGCAGCTTGACGGTGAAAACTCCCACCATATCATCGAAGGCATGTTCAAAGCCGCAGGCCGCGCGCTGCGCACGGCAGTCCGGCTCGATCCCGACCGGCCCGGCATGGTGCCGTCATCCAAAGGGGTGCTGTAAATGGTCGCCATCATCGACTACGGCGTTGGAAATCTCTTTTCCCTGCATGCGTCGTTTCAGGCCGTCGGCCAGCCAAGCGTGGTCACGTCCGACCCGGCAGCAATCGCCGCCGCGAGCCATGTGATCCTGCCTGGCGTGGGCGCGTTTGCCGACGCGGCGGCCAAGCTGCGCGCTTCGGGTCTTGACGAGGTGGTGCGCGGCGAGATTAAAAAAGGAAAGCCCGTTATGGGCATCTGCCTCGGGATGCAGCTGCTGTTTGAAAAAAGCTATGAGTTCGGTGAACACGCAGGGCTTTCGCTTCTGCAAGGTGCGGTCGTGCCCATGGCAGGCACGATCCCGGAAGGGCTGAAGATTCCGCACATTGGCTGGAACGCACTGCACCTTCTGGACGAAGCAAATCCCATTTTCCGTTACACCACACACGATGAGTGCGTGTATTTCGTCCACTCGTTCTATGCCGCCGGCTGCGATGACAGCTGCATCGCAACGGCTGAATACGGCCGCGAGATCACTGCCGCCGTCAACCGGGACAATCTCTTCGGCTGTCAGTTTCACCCCGAAAAAAGCGGCGCAGCGGGGCTTTCCATCCTGCGCGCATTCTGTGAGATCAAAGGATAACGCGATATGAACATTTTTCCTGCCATCGATCTGTACGGCGGCAAGGCCGTGCGGCTGTACAAGGGCGACTATACACAGATGACGGTATACCATGATAATCCGCTGGCCGTCGCGCAGAAGTTTGCATCCTGCGGCGCGGCGTTTGTCCACATGGTCGATCTGGAAGGCGCAAAAAGCGGCGCCACGCCCAATTTTGACATCGTCCGCAGCGTCGCGCAGCAGACCGGCCTTTTTGTGGAGGTAGGCGGCGGCGTGCGTGATATGCAAACCGTCGAGCGCTATCTTTCCTGCGGCGTCTCACGCGTGATCCTCGGCACCGCAGCCGTACAGGACGAAGCGTTTTTGTGCCGGGCGCTTGCGCAGTACGGTGAAAAAATCGCCGTCGGCGTCGATATTGCCGACGGTTATGTGGCTACGCACGGCTGGACGCAGAAGAGCCGGTACACCTGTGAGGAATTCTTTGAAAAGCTGCAGCTGCTGGGCGTAAAAACGGTTATCTGCACAGATATCTCGCGCGACGGTGCGATGCGCGGAACGAACCGCGCGCTCTACAGTGCGCTGCAATCCCGCTTTTCTGTAAACATCGTCGCCTCTGGCGGTGTATCGGATCTTGACGACATCCGCGCGCTGCGCGCGCTTGGTCTGTACGGCGCAATTATCGGCAAGGCGTATTATACAGGTGCCATCGACCTGAAAGAAGCGATTGAGGTGGCGAAATGATTACGAAACGAATTATCCCCTGCCTGGACGTCAAAGACGGCCGCGTCGTCAAGGGAAAAAACTTTCAGGGCCTGCAGGACGTTTCCTCTCCGGTGGAGCTGGCAGGCTATTACAGCAGCTGCGGTGCAGACGAGCTGGTCTTTTACGACATCACCGCCTCCGCCGAGGGAAGAAGCCTATTCACCGACATTCTGCGTCAGACTGCCGCCCGCGTCTTTATTCCGCTCACAGTCGGCGGCGGCATCCGTTCGCTGGCGGACTTTGAACGCGTGCTGGGCTGCGGCGCGGACAAGGTCTCGGTCAATTCCGGCGCCATCCGCGACCCGGAGCTGATCGGCCGCGCCGCACGGCTCTACGGCAGTCAGTGCGTCGTGCTCTCAGCCGACGTCAAGCGTGTTGGCGGCGGATTTCACGTCTTTGCACGCGGCGGACGCGACGATACCGGCATGGAAGCCATCGAATGGATTCGTTCGTGCGTGGGCCGCGGCGCAGGAGAAGTCGTCGTCAATTCCATCGACACCGACGGCGTGAAGGCCGGATTTGACATCGAACTGCTGCGGCTTGTCTGCGGCGCCGTCGACGTGCCAGTCATCGCTTCGGGCGGCGCAGGATGCGCGCAGGATTTTGTCCAGCTGTTTCGTCAGGTGCCGGGAGTGGACGCGGGGCTTGCCGCCTCCATTTTCCACTATGGTACGCTTACGATCCCCGATCTCAAGCGCGAACTGCGCGCAAACGGGATGCTGGTCAGATAAAAGAAGGAGAATTGCAACATGGATCTGGATAGACTTAAATTTGATCAAAATGGCCTCATTCCGGCCATTGTCGTCGACGAGGTCACAAAGGATGTCCTCACGCTTGCATATATGAACCGGGAAAGTCTCGAAATCAGCCTGCGCGAGGGCACGACCTGCTTCTATTCGCGCAGCCGTCAGACACTCTGGCGCAAGGGCGAGACGTCCGGGAACATCCAGCACATCGTCTCCATCACGGCAGACTGTGACTGCGACGCGCTGAAGATCGTCGTGAAAAAAGACGGCCCGGCCTGCCACACAGGAAGTGACAGCTGTTTCTTTCACCCCGTCTACCGCAGCGATTCGCTGTCGGAGTTTTCTCTCGAACGTTTATACGCGCTTTTGCAGGGCAGAAAGGAAGAGATGCCTGAGGGTTCCTACACCAGCTACCTGTTTGCAAAGGGTCTGGATAAGATCCTCAAAAAAGTCGGCGAGGAATCAACTGAGGTCATCGTCGCAGGCAAAGGCGGCGACAAGGCTGAGACGGTCTATGAGATCGCGGATCTAGCCTATCACGTGATGGTGCTGATGGTCGAGATGGGCATCTCGGTAGAAGATATCCACCGGGAGCTCGCCTCACGCCACGTCATCGATCACAAAATCAAGCAGGAGAAAATGGTATGAGCTGGCTGAGTGATTGCCACGTTCATACTACATTCTGCGACGGCAAGGCTGAGGCAGACGAACTTGCCGCGCAGGCAGCAGCGCTGGGTCTGAAAACACTGGGCTTTTCCGGCCACGCGAATACCCCCTTTGACGAGTCGTGGTGCATGAGCCGCGCAGGTACGCAGGCATATCTTGAGACGCTGCGCCGCCTGAAACAGCAGTATGACGGGCGGCTTGCAATCCTCGTCGGGACCGAGCTGGACTATTTCAGCCCCACGCCAGAAGGCATATACGATTACACCATCGGCTCATGTCACTACGTTCTGGCGGATGGAGCGTATCTGCCTGTGGACGAGAGCGCCGGGCTTCTGCGCCAGAGCATTGAACAGCATTTTTCCGGCGATTTTCTGCAGTTCGCCCGGAAGTATTATGAGCAGATGGCAGACATGCAGAGAAAAACCAACTGCACCTTCATCGGTCATTTTGATCTGCTTTCCAAATTCAATGAAGGCGGGCAGTTTTTTTCCGAGGATAAGGCGTACCTTTCTCTGGCATTTGATGCAGCCGACGTGCTGTGCGCGCAGGGCGCGGTGTTTGAGATCAATACGGGCGCCATGCGCCGCGGCTACCGCAGCGTCCCCTACCCCAGCTTCCCCATTCTCCGGCGCATCTGTGAAAACGGCGCGCGCATCATCCTGAGCAGCGACTGCCATGACGCGCAGGGGCTGTGCTTCGCCTTTGACGATGCAGCTGCGCTTGCAAGACGCGCGGGCTTCCGCTCCCGATGCGTGCTCATGGACGGCAGTCTGCATGAAATCCCGCTTTAGTTTTTTTGCTGCAAAAAGCCTGCTTTCGTAAGAAAGCAGGCTTTTCAATGTTGTTTTGCAGCGGATGCTTATCTTCCCATGAGTTCTTCGATCTCAGCGACATCCAGAAGACGGTTGCCGATCAGATCCTCGGGCTCGCTTTCCGTGACCAGAACGTCGTTTTCCAGACGGATGCCGATGCCCTCTTCGGCCACGTAGAGACCGGGCTCGCAGGTGATCACCATGCCCGGCTCATAGACCGTGCGGTCGCAGGGATCGTGGGTGTCCAGACCCAGCGAATGGGAGACGCCGTGATAGTAATACTTCGACACCTCGCTGTCGTCGCGGATGAGCTTCGCAGCACGGAGCGCCTTCTTGTAGAAATCGATGACAGCCTGGTTGGCCTGCTTCATCTCGACACCGGGGCGCATCTTGTCGCGGGCAGCAGCCTGCGCGGCGGATGCATTCAACCTCCTCGGGCATCTTGACGGAACGCATCGAAGCCAGCACGCCTGCGATGTTGCAGATCTGCACGGCGGGATATTTTTTGCGCACCTGCTCAGCATATGTGCAGCAGCTGCTGTGTCTGGAAGAGGACGTCCGGAACAAGGCTATCGACCTGCGGGGGCTCACGGCAGGCAGCCTGCGCGTCGGCACGTTTTCCAGCGCCGCAATCCACCTGCTTCCGCAGATCCTGTCCCGGTTTCAGGAGCGCTATCCCGGCGTGGAGGTTTCCGTGCTCAACGGAGATTATGCTGCAGTTGAAACCGCCCTTGTGAACAATACCATCGACGCCGGCTTCGTTACACTCCCCTCCCGGGATGAATTCACCATTTTTCCGCTGTTCAGCGACCGCCTGCTGGCAGTGGTCGACGCAGAAAATCCGCTGGGAAAGGCAACTGTGCTGGAGCTGCAGGATCTGAAAGATCAGACCTTCATCGTTCCCGCCGAGGGTTCCAACTATGATATCGGCAAGCTGTTTGCCCAAGCGGACGTCTATCCGCAAAAATGGCTGAATATCAATGACGACTATGCCGCCATTGTCATGGTCCGGCGGAAGCTGGGCGTTACGATCCTGCCGGAGCTGCTGGTGCGTGAGCTGCCGATGCGAGGCCTTCGGGCCATTCCGCTGCATGGTTCCGAGCGGCAGATCGGCCTTGCCGCCCACCACAGCAGATTCCTTTCCCCTGCCGTCCGGGCGTTCATAGAGTGCACCCGGGCTGTGCTGGAGCAGGCCGAACGCCCATGACAATGCCACGCAAAACAATCACTCGGCCAGAAATCCTTTCGGGTTTCTGGCCGAGTGATTGTTTTGCCACATGCTGCACCGGATGCTGCATCTGTTCAATTCTTACTTGATAACGCCTTTCTGCAAAATGACGTTTGCGTAGATGGCGCTTTCGCCGGACTGCAGAATGCAGTAGCAGGTCTTTGCTTCGTCGTAGAAACGGAAGCGCTCATACGCACCGATGGCGCTGGCGCCGCGTGCGTCATGCCTGGCGATAATCTGCTCGTATTCCTTCCAGACGGGAATCTCCAGGTCTTTGTCGCAGTCCATTTTCTCCATCAGCATGACGGGATGCTCCACATACGCGTCGAGCGGGATGACCGTCAGAATCGCGTCGAGCAGCTCCGGCACGCCGTGGCCGTCGGCGCGGACGAACACACAGTTGTTGGGCTTGGACATGGACGCGCCGGGGAAATTGCCGTCGCCAATGCAGATGCGGTCTCCGTGACCCATCTCGCACAGAACCTTCAGAAGTTCAGGTGAAAGAATCGGGGGAATATTTTTCAGCATGGATATAACCTCCAGTATTATATTCGTTTGCACGCATTGCGGAAAATGACACGTTCCGAAAAGCCTCGCAGAGTCTCGCGCCCGCAGGCGCGAAAGCAATGTGAATCATGATTTCCGGCGGCGTGTACGTCGGAAATCATACTTCTCGGTCTGCAAACGTGCGAGCAAAGCGAGTGCGCTGCAGCAGACCGCAGCCTTTTGCCGAAAAACTCCAAAGGAGTTTTTCGGCAGTTTTAGAAAAGCCCCTTGCGGGGCTTTTCTTTGATAAGATACTCAGCGAATGTTCTTGTACATCGGGCCGTAGGCTGCGCATGCGCGGTAATCCTGGCCTTCCTTGTCCATGCCGAAGGCGTTCCAAGCCGCCGGACGGAAGATGTCGTCCTCGGGGACGTTGTGCATGCAGACGGGGATACGCAGCATCGAGCAGAGCGTAATGAGGTCTGCGCCGATGTGGCCGTAGGAGATCGCGCCGTGGTTGGCGCCCCAGTTGTTCATGACGTCATACGCACTCTTGAAGGGGCTGCCGTCCTTGCCGTCGCAGCGCGGGGTGAACCAGGTGCACGGCCAGGTCGGGTTGGTACGCTCCATGAGGGTATCGGTGACCTCGTCAGGCAGCTTTACGGTCCAGCCTTCTGCAATCTGCAGCACGGGGCCGAGGCCCTTGACGAGATTCAGACGGATCATGGTTGCGGGCATTTCCGCACGGGTGACATAGTGGCTGGAGAATCCGCCGCCTCTGAAGTTGTCGAAGCCGGCCTCGCACCAGACGGTCGCGTCGGTCATCTTCTTGATATCCTCGTCGGTAACTTCCCACCATCTCTTCATGACCGCGTTGCCGTTTTCGTCAGTGCACTCGCCGCACGCGTCAAGGCAGGCCGCGCCGGAGTTGATCAGATGGATGATACCGCCGTTTTCGGCAGCCTTGCCCTCAAAATCATAACCGGTGACGCGCTTGGTAGCCTCGGGCGACCAGAAGGTACGAACATCCGCGAAGATCTGACCGCGGCCGGTCAGCAGGCGCATAAACAGCATGCCAAGGCCGTTGAGAACGTCGTTTTCAGTAGCCAGCGTGAACGGCTCACGCGCGCCGTTGTAGTCGAACGTGGAGCTGAGCAGCGCCTCGGGGTAGTCGCAGTTGGGCCAGTGGTCGGTCCACTGTCTCTGACCCTGGAAGCCGCCGGCGATCGCGTTGTGGCCGAGCTTCTCTTCGCCGAACGCATCAGGCAGCTTGTCGTTGCCGGCCATCAGATCCTTGATGATGCAGTACATCTTGACGGTGAACTCCCAC
>JAEDFW010000017.1 GCA_016297855.1 Oscillospiraceae bacterium | reverse complement strand
CGGCGCAGGTTAATCAATGGGAATCGAATCTACAAAGACATTGACGGCCCGCACCTGGGTGCCGGTAGACTTTGTGACGAAATAGCGGACCTCGCTGATGATGGACGAGCCGATGGCGCAGATATTGACGCCCTTGTCGACCATAATATGCAGATCGATGGAAATGGAGTTATCCTCGTGGAAGGTGACCCGAACGCCCTTACTCATGGCCTCGCGGCGGAGCAGATGAACAAGCCCGTCGGTCATGGAGCGGATGGCCATGCCTTTGACGCCGAAGCAGTTGGTGGCGGCGTAGCCGGCGATGTTGGTATAGACTGCGCTGTCGACGCAGATCGAGCCTTTGTCCGTTCTCATACGAATCATATTGCAACCTCCTTTTCAAGCGGTAGTATTATACGCATACACGCTATTCTAACCGATTTTATCCAAAAGTACAAGTAGAAAATAACGAGCGGCGGATGAAAACAGCCCTGCACGGCAATGCCGTGCAGGGCAAAACTTAAATCATGCTCTTTTCCCAGCAGTCAGGCGCCTGCAGCCCCATCATTTTGACAATGGTGGGAGCGACGTTCGCCAGACCGTACTGACCGTCATGGATGACGTACTTTGTATCCGGATCGTAGATGATGAAGGGAACCGGGTTGAGAGAGTGCGCTGTACGCACCGAGGTCTTGCCCTTCTTGGTTTCCGTCATCTGGTCGGCGTTGCCGTGGTCGGCAGTGATGCAGACGGTGTATCCGTACTGGTCGGCGGCAGCGAGAATGCGTCCAACGCTTTCATCCACGCACTCCATCGCCGTCACGACGGCCTGCATCACGCCCGTGTGGCCGACCATGTCGCCGTTCGGGAAGTTGCAGCGGAGGAAGTCGTACTTGCCGGAGGCCATGGCGGCGACCATGCAGTCGGTGATCTCTTTGGACTTCATTGCCGGCGCCTGATCGAACGGGATGATATCGGACGGGATTTCCTCGTAGGTCTCAAGGCTCTCGTCGACCTTGCCGGAGCGGTTGCCGTTCCAGAAGTAGGTCACATGGCCGTATTTCTGCGTCTCGGAGACCGCGTATTCGCGCACGCCGGCCTTGCAGAGGACTTCCGTGAGCGTGTTCTTGATAACGGGCGGCTCGACCAGGTAGTTTTCCGGGATATTGAGGTCGCCGTCGTACTGCAGCATACCGGCAAACTTGACGCCCGTGTAGTCGCCGCGGTCAAACTTGTCAAAATCCTTGCGATCGAACGCGAGCGAGATTTCCTGCGCGCGGTCGCCGCGGAAGTTGAAGAGGATCACGCTGTCGCCGTTTTCAATCTTCGCCACGGGCTTGCCGTCATGCGCGATGACGAAGGCGGGAAGATCCTGATCGATGCAGCCGGTCTCGGCCCGGTAGGTCTCGATGGCGGTTTCGGCGTCGGGGAACTGCCGGCCGATGCCCTGCACATGCGTGCGCCAGCCTGCTTCGACCATACCCCAGTTGGCCTCATAGCGGTCCATGGTGATCTGCATGCGTCCGCCGCCGGAGGCGATTTTGTATTCATGCGTTTCATCGCTCAGTTCAGCGAGCACAGCTTCCAGCTGCGCGACATACTCCAGCGCACTCGTTGCCGGCACATCACGGCCGTCGAGCAGGATATGGCAGTAGACACGCGGCAGATCCAGCTCACGGGCTTTTTTCAGCATCGCGATCAGATGCGCAATATTGGAATGTACGTTGCCGTCGGACAGAAGGCCGAGGAAGTGCAGCGCGTGGCCGGCATTGGCGTTGTCCGTCAGGCTGAGCCACGTTTTCGAGCCGAACAGCGTGCCGTTTTCGATCGACTCGCCGACGAGCTTTGCGCCCTGCGAATAGACCTGACCGCAGCCGAGCGCGTTATGGCCCACCTCACTGTTGCCCATGTCGTCGTCGGACGGCAGACCGACTGCCGTGCCGTGCGCCTTGAGCCAGGTGTAGGGGCAGGTGGCGAATAATTTGTCGAGGACAGGCGTATTGGCAACCTTCACAGCGTCACCGGAGCCGCCGTCACCGCGGCCGACACCGTCCATAATGACCAGAACGATAGGTTTTTTCATTTGTAATACCTCCGGGTAATTCTCTGTCTCAAAAATCCAATCTATTTTACTACATCTTTCGTTCGATTACAATGCGGAAATTTGTTTTTTGAGCGTTTGCGTGTGGTTTTCCGCCAGCGCATAGACCCCGTCAAAGTCCACATGCGGATTATATACCGCCTCCAGACGGTCATGCAGCGCTTTGGCCTCGGCAAGTTTGGCACACGCCGCGCGCAGAATCGGCGCGCAGGATGTGTCAGGGACGGAAAAGTTCACAAAGTACAATGTGTCAAGCGCAGGGATCTGCACAGACTCGCACAGAAGAGGAAAGACAGGATGCTGCGCGCAGACAACGTCGTATCCGGCCTGACGCGCGTTTTCAGCCAAACGGGCCAGTGCCGCAGGGGAGTGCAGCTCGCGCACGCGGCGGCAGTTTACGTCCGGGACGCTGACAAGTCCCTTGCAGCTCACGGCGCGCAGAAAGCGGCGCTGGATTCTGCCGGCCTTGCCGGAGCATGGCGGCAGCGGCGCATCCGGTTCGTCCGACCCGCCGGCATCGGGCGGCGGACAGTCCGCAAGCAGCCCATACGCCTGCTGATACAGCGCTTTGTACTGCGTGTTCAGCGCGAGAATCTCATCGCGCTTTTTTTGCAGCGCCGCGCGGTCATAAAACTGCCCGAGGTCGAGGTACAATCCCGAAGCGCCCGGATACACGGCCTCCTGCACATGCGGCGCGGTGCCGTCGACGTAGCCGGTACGCAGCGCGGGAAAGTACACCCCGTCAAGAGAGTCCGGGTCGCCCGAGCAGAGTACATACTCCACATCCAGACCCTCTTGCTCCATCGCAGCGCCGATGCGGCGCATAAAGCTCGATTTGCCGCAGCCGGGCCCGCCCTTGATGACCCAGAGAAAGTCACCGGCTTCTGGCGGACAGAAGCCGTCGTAGAGGGAATAAAAGCCGTGGACGGTGTTGCCGCCGAGATAATATTGTTTCACGTGTTCCATGTGCAGCCCCCATTTCAGTGTTCTTCCATATAGGATATGCACATGACGAAAAATCGTTCCAAAATCAGTTGAGTGCGATATCAGATTGCGCAAACAGCGCCTCAATGCGGCGGCACAGCGGCGCAAATTCGGGCGCGGCCAGATCGTCGGCATTTTGGATACAAACAGACGCGGCCTGCTGGGCCTGACGGAGCGTATCCAGATCCATCTGTAAATTTGCCGCCTTGAACGCAGGCAGACCATGCTGGCGGCTGCCGAAGAAGTCGCCCGGTCCACGCAGGGCAAGGTCCTGCTCGGCAATAGCAAAGCCATCGTTCGTGGCGCACAGTGCCTTGAGCCGCGCGCGCGTCTCGGCGTTTTTGGTATCGGAAAAGAGAATGCAGTACGATTTGGCGCTGCCGCGACCGACACGCCCGCGCAGCTGGTGCAGCTGGCTCAGGCCAAAACGCTCGGCGTTTTCGATCACCATCAGCGTTGCGTTCGGCACGTCCACGCCGACCTCGACCACCGTGGTGGCGACCAGAATATCCGTCTCGTGCCGGGCAAATGCGGCCAGCGCCGCCTCTTTTTCCGCGCCTTTCATCCTGCCGTGCAGAAGTCCCACGCGAAGCTCGGGAAACACCGCCTGCTGCAGCGTCTCTGCCCAGACCGCGGCGGATTTGAGTGTATCCGTCTCACCATCCTCAACCGCAGGACACACGATATAAGCCTGATGGCCTGACGCGCATTCACGGCGGATGAAGGCGTTGACGCGGCGGCGCATGTCCTCACCGACAAGAAAGGTGTCGATCTTCTGTCTGCCGGGCGGCAGCTCCGAGATGACGGACACGTCCAGATCGCCGTAGGCGATGAGCGCCAGCGTTCTTGGAATGGGTGTGGCCGACATGACGAGCAGATGCGGCGTTCTGGCCTTCGCGGCCAGCTGCGCGCGCTGCGCCACGCCGAAACGGTGCTGTTCGTCGGTCACGACCAGCCCCAGATCGGAAAATGAAACGTCGGCAGTCAGAAGCGCGTGGGTACCCACGGCCAGATGCGCAGTGCCATCAGCGAGCTTTGCTTTTGCTTCCCGCTTTGCCGCCGCGCTGAGCGAGCCGGTCAGGAGCACCACGTCGATACCCAGCGGCGCAAACAGCGCAGAGAGTGATTTTGCGTGCTGCTCGGCCAGAATTTCCGTCGGCACCATGAACGCGGCCTGATGGCCGTTTTTTACGGTGCAGTAGGCGGCTGCTGCCGCCACCATTGTTTTGCCGCTGCCCACATCGCCCTGCACCAGCCGGTTCATGACGGTGCCAGAAGCCAGATCGGAAAGAATATCGTCAATGGCCTGCTGCTGCGCGCTGGTCAGAGAAAAGGGGAGCGCGGCGTAGAACGCATTCATCTGCGTGCAGGCGTACGGCTGCGCGGCGAGCCTGCTTCGTTTGCGCATAACGGCAAGACCGGCGGAAAAGATGAAAAATTCCTCGAATACCAGCCGCCTGCGTGCCTCGGCCAGAAGTTCCCAGCTCGCGGGCCGGTGGATCGTCTCATATGCCATCCGAGTCGGGCACAGGTTGTACTGATGCAGAACGCTGTCCGGTAAGATCTCTGGCAGCGCGCCGGCACAGGCTGCGAGCGCATTCTGCACACATTTGATGAGCAGGGAATTGCTGATGCCTGCCGTCAGCGCGTAGATGGGAAGAATCCGCCCCGTCACAAGGCCCGCGCGGTCGGCCGGTTCAAACGCGGGATTCGCCATCTGACCGGCGTAGCTGTCAGACAGCGTGCCGTGGAACCGGTAGCTCTCGCCGTAGCGCAGGCTGTCTTTGACGTAGCTCTGGTTAAAGAACGTGAGCGTGAGTTTCCCCGTCTCATCGGCCACCTGCACGCGCGTGATATCCATGCCCTTGCGCACATGCGCCGTGCGCGGCTCAGAGACGACCATCGCAGTAAAGCACGCGGGTGTTCCCTGCTCGAGCGCGCCGATGGGCAGAAACACAGTACGGTCTTCGTACGCGCGCGGAAAATAGGCCAGAAGATCGTACAGCGTGCGGATATTCAATTTTTCCAGCTGTTTTGCGCGCTGCGGGCCGATCCCGGCAAGCGCAGTCACCGGCGAAAATACGTCCATTGTCCCATGCTCCTTCCTTCTGGGTTCAGAATAAGCAATGATTGTTTTCCCGGCGGCGTGTACGTCGGGAAAAACACGTCTCGCGCTGCAAACGTGCCGGCTTCGCCGGTGCGATGCAGCAGGGCGCAGATAGCCTGCACGACAATCCCAAAGGGATTTTCGTGCAATATAAGAAAATCCCCCCGAAGCGAGCTTCGGAGGGAATCCATTCGGCAAATTAAGCCAGCTTGTTCATCTTCAGGGTAATGTTGCTCTTCTTGCGGGCAGCGTTATTCTTGTGAATAATTCCCTTGTTGACAGCCTGATCGATGGACTTCACTGCAGCTTTGTAAGCGCTATCGGCCTGCTCACGGTTGCCTTCGGCAACAGCGGCGTCGAACTTCTTCAGGGTCGTCTTCAGCGCGGACTTCTCCATCTTGTTGCGTTCGTTGTTGACTTTGGAAACCAGAACTCTCTTCTTGGCAGACTTAATGTTGGGCATGACTACACCTCCTCCAATAGCGTTAATACCGAAACATAGCGTTTCTAAAAGAAACATACCGTCTCATGCAGAAATACATTATAGCGTGCAAGTTTCTTAAAATCAATAGCTTTTTTCTTGATTTTTTAAAAAAATATCGCATAGCGTATCCGGCGCAGGGAGAAACTACGCGCGAGGTGAGGCAAATGCCGGTAAGAACAGACCTGGCGCTGGAAGAACGCGAACTTTTCCGGCGCGATGCAGGCGAACAGACGGAGCTGCCCGGCGTCTGGGCGCGGGAGACGAACGCAAAGGGCATCAAAACAACGTGCGTCAAGATCCTCAATGAACAGGGCGCAAGCCAGCTGCACAAGCCCATAGGGACGTATGTGACGCTGGAGCTGGCACCGCTGACCCGGCGCGAAACCGGTGCATTCGGCCGCGCGGCAGCAGCACTGTCGCGGCAGCTGCGCGCGCTTTTGCCGCCTTGTGAGCACATCCTCGTTGTGGGTCTCGGAAATGCCGCCGTAACGCCTGACGCCGTGGGACCCGAGGCGCTCAAGAGCCTGATCGTGACAAGACATCTCAAACTGAGCGCGGCAGAGGCGTTTTCCGGCTTTGCCAGCGTCAGCGCTGCAGAGCCCGGCGTGCTTGGCAGCACGGGTGTGGAGAGCGTGGAGCTGGTGCGCGGTGTGGCCGAGCATGTCAAGCCCGAGGCCATTATTGTGATTGACGCGCTGGCGGCCAGCTGCGCGCACCGGCTGTGCACCACGGTACAGCTCACCGACACCGGCATCGTACCCGGCTCCGGCGTGCAGAATGCACGCGCCGCGTTCAACGCACAGACACTCGGCGCACCGGTCGTGGCGGTAGGTGTGCCGACGGTCATTGATGCTGACGCATTGCTGCCAGCAGCTGCGCCGGATGAGCCGCGTGCAATTTCGGGGATGGTGGTTACACCGCGCGATATTGATGCGCGCGTGCGCGAGCTCGGCCGGCTGATCGGCTACGGAATCGATCTTGCGCTGCACCGTGGGCTGACGCTGGCCGATGTGGCGAGTTTTGTCCCATAATGTTCAAACGCCTTATGTTAACGGCTGAATATTACGGCAACCATCTTCTTCGGAAAAAGTTTCTGTGGACAACTCTGTGGACAATGTGAAAAACTTTTGAATTTCAAGGAAAAATCCACATGTCCACATGCTTGTCCACATGGGCGAAATCTGATTTTTTGCGGCAAAATGCGCTGCATAATTTTGCGGATCAGGCTGTATTACGTCTACATCGGGAGTGGACAATATTGACCAATCTCAAAAAATGAGCGAAAAAAGTTCCGCTTGTCCGCAGCCAAGGTATCTTTTTGCCTGCTTGGGAAATACTGATGCAAGAATTGTTCGTCAGGAGGCCGTCATGCAGGGAAAAGTAGAGATCAGCGGCGTGAACACGTCGAAATTGAAAACACTGTCGAATGAGCAGATGATGCAGCTCATCAAACGCTCGCAGTCGGGTGACGCCGAGGCACGCCGCGAACTTGTCGAGGGTAATCTCAAGCTCGTTTTATCGGTGGTGCAGCGCTTCATGGGCAGAGGCGAAAACCCCGATGATCTGTTTCAGGTGGGCTGTATCGGGCTGTTAAAGGCCATTTCGAACTTTGACACCAGTAAGCAGGTGCGTTTCTCCACCTACGGCGTACCGATGATCGCAGGAGAGCTCCGGCGGTATCTGCGCGACTACAGCCCGATCCGCGTCAGCCGTTCCGTGCGCGATACCGCTTACCGTGTGCTGCAGTGCAAGCAGGCGCTTACTGCCCGTGACGGCAGGGAGCCAACAATGGAACAGATCGCATCCGAGCTGCAGATGCCGCTGGAGCAGGTCGTGGGTGCGATGGACGCCATTGCCGCGCCGGTGTCGCTCTACGAGCCGGTCTATTCCGACGGCGGAGATCCGCTCACCGTTATGGACCAGGTGAAAGACACCAGAAACACCGACGAGCAATGGCTGGAGTCCATCGCCCTGCGCGAGGCCATCCAGGCGCTGTCTGAACGTGAAAAGCGCATTCTGGCGCTGCGCTTTTACAGCGGGCGGACGCAGATGGAGGTGGCAAGTCAGGTCGGCATCTCGCAGGCACAGGTCTCGCGGCTGGAAAAAAGCGCGCTCAGCAGCATCCGCAGGTCCATCAGTGTGTCATGATCAGCGCCTGCCGCGCATACGCTTTTTTGAGATCGTATGTGCGAGGAGGCGCTGTGATGGTCAACCGGTTTTCGGAGCTTCGGAACAAGGAAGTCATCCACATCTGCGAGGGCACGCGTTTGGGATATATCCATGATCTTTCCATTGATCTGGAGTCCGGACGCGTGCTGTCGGTCATCATTCCCGGCCCGTGCCGGTTTCTGGGGCTGTTCGGCAGGGATTCGGAATATATCGTGCCCTGGATTTGTATCCGGCGCATCGGTGAGGACATTATTCTGGTTGATGGGCCGATCGGCGACTGGAAGTCGCCGTGCAAACGGCGCGGTCTGTTTTAAAGAGGAGAATCACGCGAAAAAACGGTGTTTTCTGTAAAAAAATACTTGCATTTGTGCGCGCGATTTTGTATAATACCTAGGCGCTGTGCGAAGTACAGCGACAAACAAACCGCACATCCGGGAATTGCCGCTTGACGTGCCAGAAATGGTGGAGCGGCCGGAGAACCGGGTGGAGGTAAAAAACAAAAGGAGAACAAAATTATGGCAGTCGTATCCATGAAGCAGCTGCTGGAAGCTGGCGTGCATTTCGGCCACCAGACCCGCCGCTGGAACCCCAAAATGGCAACCTACATCTACACCGAGCGCAACGGTATCTACATTATTGACCTGCAGAAGACCGTCAAGAAGCTTGAAGAGGCTTACGCGTTCGTGCGTGAGCTGGCTGCTAACGGCCAGAACATCCTGTTCGTCGGCACCAAGAAGCAGGCGCAGGACGCAATCAAGGAAGAGGCTGAGCGTGTTGGCCAGTACTATGTCAACGCCCGTTGGCTCGGCGGTATGCTGACCAACTTCCGCACCATGCGCACCCGTATCGACCGTCTGGCTCAGCTGAAGAAGATGGAAGAGGACGGCACGTTCGCGATGCTGCCCAAGAAAGAAGTTATCAAGCATCAGGGCGAGATCGCCAAGCTCGAGAAGTATCTCGGCGGTGTCAAGGAAATGAAGAAGCTGCCCGGCGCTCTGTTTATCGTTGACCCGCGCAAGGAAAGAAACGCCATCGCCGAGGCCCGCAAGCTGCACATTCCCATCGTCGCCATCGTCGACACCAACTGCGACCCCGATGAGGTCGATTACGTCATCCCCGGCAACGACGACGCCATCCGCGCCATCCGCCTGATCGCCGCCACCATGGCCAACGCTGTGACCGAAGGCCGTCAGGGTGAGGAGAACACCGAGGCTGCTCCGGCTGAGGCCGAGGCTGCTGCTGAATAAGATCCAGAGGTTTAGAGTGCCCGCCGCATGACGGGCACTTTTCAAAAGATACAATTATATAGGAGGAAATAACAATGGCATTTACTGCTGCTGATGTCAAGAAACTGCGTGAAATGACCAACGTCGGCATGATGGACTGCAAGAAGGCGCTTGCGGAAAACGACGGCGATATGGATAAGGCTGTGGAATGGCTGCGTGAAAAGGGCCTTGCCAAGGCTGCCAAGAAGGCCAGCCGCATCGCTGCTGAAGGCATGGCATATGCTGCTGTCTGCGATACGTGCGGCGTCGGTGCGATGGTCGAGGTCAACTGCGAGACCGACTTCTGCGCCAAGAGCGCTCCGTTTGTCGAGTTCGTCAAGGACATCTGCACGGTCGTCATGAAGGACAACCCCGCTGACGTCGAGGCTGTGAAGGAATGCAAATATCCGGGCACTGAGCTGAAGGTCAGCGAAGTGCTGCCCGAGAAGGTCATGTCCATCGGTGAGAACCTGCAGATCCGCCGTTTTGCCCGCTTTGACAAGAACACGAGCGTGTCCTATGTCCATGCCGGCGGCAAGATCGGCGTTCTGGTCAACCTCGAAGTCGAAGGCGGCATCGACGCTACCGCCATCGGCAAGGACGTTGCCATGCAGATCGCGGCCCTCAACCCGCGCTTCTGGGACAAGAGCCTCGTGACCGAGGACGTTCTCGAAGAGGAGAAGAAGATCCTCGTCGCCCAGATGGACAACGACCCCAAGATGGCTTCCAAGCCCCAGCAGGTCAAGGAAAAGATCGCTGCCGGCAAGCTCAACAAGTTCTACGAAGAGAACTGCCTGCTGCAGCAGGCCTTCGTCAAGGACGGCTCCATGACGGTCGAGCAGTATATCAACGCTGCTGCCAAGGAACTCGGCGGCAAGGTCAAGTTTGTCGACGCTGTCCGCTTTGAGAAGGGCGAGGGCATCGAAAAGAAGCAGGAGGACTTCGCTGCGGAAGTCGCTGCACAGATGAACATGGGTAAGTAATTCCCGGATCACCGTTTCTGATTCACGCGCCCGCACGGATAACCGCTGCGGGCGCGTTTTCGTTTTTCCTGTTGCATTGTGTCGCAGCATTGGGTATAATACATTCATATTAAAATAGGAGGCCACAATCATGGCTGTTAAAATCGAAAAGACCACCATCATCGGCGATGTGCTCGACATCGCGCCGCAGACCGCTCCGCTGTTCATGGCCATCGGCATGCACTGCCTGGGCTGCCCGTCGTCCCGCGGTGAGACTGTTGAGGAGGCCTGCATGGTGCATGGCGTCGACGCCGATGCGTTTTTGGCGCAGGTCAACAAGTTCATCGAAGCTTCTGAGGAAGCAGGTCTTTAAGCAAAAAAGCGGCATAGCCGCTTTTTTGCTTCATATCCCAAAGAACGTTGCGAGGCATTTATGAAATTACCCATCTCCAACCGGCTGCTATGCTGCGCGTCGATGCTCACGACGGGCTGCCGCGTGGCTGATGTCGGCACCGACCACGGTTATCTGGCAATCTATCTGCTGCAAAGCGGGATCGCGCGCTCGGTCGTTGCCGCAGATCTGCGCGAACAGCCTCTTGATAAGGCACGCCGCAACGCACAGCGCTACGGCGTGTCGGGCGGCGTTCGCTTTGTGCTCTGCGACGGACTTGAAAAAATCCCGCCTGATGAAGTGGACACGATCGTCTGCGCCGGGATGGGCGGCGACTGCATCATGCATATTCTGCAGGCCGCTCAATGGCTGCGCGACGCGCGCTATACGCTTGTGCTGCAGCCGCAGAGCGCCGGACAGGCTCTGCGCAAGTATCTGACGGAGAACGGATTTGCGATAGAAAAAGAGACGATTGCAAAAGACGGCGGCTTTTACTACACGGTTCTGCGCGCACGGTTCGGCAAAAGCACACTGCTCACGCCGGGGCAGCAGTATGTTTCGCCGCAGCTGCTCAAAAGCGGCAGCGAGCATCTGCCGGCGTATCTGGCGCGCGTGGAATCGGCGCTGCGTACGACGGTCGAAGGACTCAAAACGTCGGAGAAGGCTGTGCCGGCGCGCGTGGCGTACTATACACAGGCACTGCAGGAAGTGGAGGAAATGCGGCATGACTACGGTACATGATATCTATGAGGCGCTGTTCACCTTTGCGCCGGAATATATGAAAGAGGACTGGGATAACGTAGGGCTTCTGTGCGGACGTATGGACGCGGAGGTCACGCGCGTGCTCGTTGCGCTTGATCCGGCGGACCGGGTGCTGCACGAGGCCAGGCAGTGTGGCGCGCAGCTCGTCATTACGCATCATCCGCTGATCTTTTCTCCCGTCAAGTCGGTCAATGACCAGACCGACGCGGGAAGAAAGCTCCTCTATCTCGTCGAAAACGGCATTGCGGCTATGAATTTGCATACAAATCTCGACTGCGCGCCGGGCGGCGTGAATGATACGCTGGCCCAAACACTGGGGCTTTCTGACGTGCGCGTGCTGGAGCCTGCCGGTGTGGACGCGCAGGGCAGGGAATACGGCCTTATCCGCACAGGCACGGTCTTTGAACAGCCGCTGGCGGATTTCTGCGCGCAGGTTTCTGCACGTCTGGACTGTCCCGGTGTGCGTATGGCAGATGGCGGAAGGCAGGTTACACGCGTGGCTGTGGGCGGCGGCTCGTGCGCGGGCGAGATGGAGAAGGTTGCAGCTGCCGGCTGCGATACATTCGTGACCGCCGACGTCAAGTACCATCAGTTTCTGCAGGCGGCGGAGATGGGGCTGAATCTGATCGATGCGGGGCATTTTGAGACGGAGAATCCTGTCTGCGCCGTGATTGAACGCATTCTGCGCGAAAAACTGCCGCTGCTGACGGTTTTGCGTTCAGAATCCCACAAAGACCCGACGCAATTTGCACCAAAGTGTTGATTTTTTGCACGAGGATATGATACACTAACAAGAGATTTTCAGAGGAAGGAAGAGTACTCCATGTCCGGACATTCCAAATGGCATAACATTCAGAAGACCAAGGGCGCGCAGGACGCCAAGCGCGCTGCGGCGTTCACAAAGATTTCCAAGGAAATGATCGTTGCGGTCAAAGAGGGCGGCGGTGTGGCCGATCCCGCGTACAACTCGCGTCTGGCGACTGTCATCACCAAGGCCAAGGCGGCCAATATGCCCAACGACAACATCAAGCGCGTGCTGGAAAAAGCGGCTTCTGCCGGTCAGGGCGACGCGTATGAGTCCATCGTTTACGAAGGCCACGGCCCGTGCGGGATCGCTGTCATCGTTGAGACCATGACTGACAACCGCAACCGCACTGCGGGCAACGTGCGCCATCATTTTGATAAATACGGCGGCAGCCTCGGCACCAACGGCTGCGTGAGCTGGTCGTTTGATAAGAAGGGCGTCATTGTCATCGACAACGAGGAAGAAGAACTTGACGAGGACACGGTCATGATGGATGCGCTCGATGCGGGCGCAGCCGACTTTGTGCCAGAAGAGGGCTGCTTCACGGTCTATACCGACCCGGCTGATTTCAACGCCGTGGCCAAGGCGCTTGAGGACAAGGGTTATGCGTTTGAGTCTGCGCAGATCGAGATGGTTCCGCAGACCTACCAGAAGCTCGAGAAGCAGGAAGACATCGACAACATGGAAAAAATGCTCGATATCTTTGAGGATGATGACGACGTGCAGAACGTCTGGCACAACTGGGAGCAGGACTGAGTACACCGGAATCCATGAGAAAGCTGCGGCAGACCGGATCGGTCTGCCGCGTTGCGTTGTTCACTTGGCAGGAGATGATGCTATGCTGGCCGATTGCCACATTCATATGGTGCTCGACGGCGTGTACTGGAAAGACGCCATTGCGCGGCACAAAGACGGTGTGTGCGAGCCGTTCGTGCGAAGTACGCTCGCGCGGTATCAGGCGCTTGGCACAGGATATCTGCGCGACGGCGGTGATCGCTGGGGCGTGTGCGAACTGGCGGCGAAACTTGCGCCGGAGTACGGCATCCGTTATGTCACGCCCGCGTTTCCCATCTGCCGGGCGGGACATTATGGCGCATTTATCGGCAGAACATTCCGGACGTTTTCCGACTACCGCGTGCTGGTCGGCGAGGTCAAGGCGCGCGGCGGACACTTCGTCAAACTCATGATTTCGGGAATCATGGACTTTGACCACTACGGCGCGATCACCGACGAGCCGATGCAGCTCGAACTGATGGCCGACTGCATCTCGCTGGCGCACGACGAGGGCCTTTCCGTTATGGTGCACGCCAACGGTGACGCGGCGGTCACGGCGGCGCTTTCCGCGGGTGTGGACTCGGTCGAGCATGGGGCATATTTGTCCGATGAAACGATTTGCCAGCTTGCCGAGTGCGGCTGCGTCTGGGTGCCTACGCTGGTGACAATCGCAAACCTTGTCGGTGACGGCCGCTATCCCGACACGGTTTTGCGGCCGCTGCTGGAATGCCAGTGCCGCGCAGTGAAACTTGCGGCGAAGAAGGGCGCGTATCTGGCTCCGGGCAGTGACGCGGGTGCGTACCGCGTGCTGCATGGGCAGGGAATGCTGGATGAATATGCGCTGTTTGACGGACTCTTCGGCGCAGACGCAAAGCAGATTCTGACGCGCGGGACAAAACGGATCATGCAGAAATTTTAGGGCAGGGAAGGCTCCTTGCCCTTTTTCTGCGCATGTGCTAGAATAAAACAAAACGTGTGTGGGAGGCAGAAGCCATGAGCGCAAAACGGACAAAAACCACAAAAAAGAAGATCGTTTCCGCCGCATGGCGCCTGTTTTATGAGCAGGGATACGACAATACAACAGTAGACGATATCATAGAAGAATCCGGAACGTCGAAGGGGTCGTTCTACCATTATTTTGAGGGAAAGGACGCGCTGCTAAGTTCGCTGTCATTTCTTTTCGACGAAAAATATGAGGAACTGATGCCGACACTTGACCCGTCGATGGGCTGCATTGAGAAGCTGCTGTACCTGAACCGTGAATTGTTCAGCATGATTGAGGACACCGTTTCGCTGGAACTTCTGGCACGGCTTCTGTCCACACAGCTCATTACACGCGGCGAACGCCATCTGCTCGACCACAGCCGCGTCTATTACCGCGTGCTGCGCGAAACCATACTTGCCGGCCAGCAGTCGGGCGAGCTGCGCACAGATATGACCGTCAACGAGCTGTCCAAGCTCTACGCACTGTGTGAGCGCGGGCTGATGTATGACTGGTGCATCTGCAACGGAGATTATTCACTCAAGAGCTACTCCGCCACCGCCATGGAGATGTTCCTGCGGGAGTTCCGCGCATAATTTTTTCTGTATCTATTTTTATTTTGTTAAAAATCCAAATATTCGTACAGTAAAATATAAAAGAAATTTCAAGGGAAAATGTACATAGAATTAGAACGCAGTATAGAATATAGTCTATACTGCGTTCTGCATTGCAGTCTATTTTTAAATCTGCTATGATGACGGCATCTTTTAAAGAGGTGTTTGTTATGTGGAGTTCTGAAGTTCTTGCGTTCATTTTGTATTTTGTGCTGATGCTGGCCATCGGCGTGGTGTTTTTCTTCCGGCAGAAAAACGTCGGCGAGAAGGAATACTTCCTCGGCGGACGCAAAATGGGGCCGTGGGTCACGGCAATGTCTGCGCAGGCGTCTGACATGTCCGCGTGGCTGCTGATGGGCCTGCCCGGCAGCATCCTTGCCTTCGGCTTTGGACAGATGTGGATCGGCATCGGCCTTGCGCTCGGTACCGCGGCCAACTGGATCTTTGTCGCGCGGCGGCTGCGCTGCTTCTCTGAGGCGGCTGGCGACGCCATTACGCTGCCGCAGTACCTGTCCAACCGCTTTGCAACCAAGAGCCTTGTGCTGCAGCTCATCTGTGCGGTGATTTTCCTCGTCTGCTTCACCATCTATGTGGCCTCGGCCTTTGTTGCCGGCGCGACGGTGTTCACGACGATTTTCCCGACGCTCTCGACCTCAGCGGCTATGCTGATCTTTGCTGCCATCATTATTATCTACACGTTCCTCGGCGGCTTCAAGGCCGTCTGCTGGACCGACTTTTTCCAGGGGCTTCTTATGCTGGTGGCCGTTCTGGCTATCCCTATCATGATCGTGGCTACGCAGGATCTTGATACTGCCGCACTTGCGACCGTATATACCAACGCGCAGGACGGCACGCAGTACGTCTTCGGCACAAGCCTGTTCTCCGCCAGCTGGCAGGAGATCGCCTCCGGCCTTGCGTGGGGCCTCGGCTACTTCGGCATGCCGCATATTCTCGTGCGCTTCATGTCGATTGAAAAGCCCTCGATGGTGAAAAAGAGCGCTACGGTCGCCATCATCTGGGTCGTGATTTCGCTCGGCGCTGTGAGTCTGATTGCATATTTTGGCCGCATGCTGGTGGCTGGTGAACTGCTGCCTGCCGGTATGCAGAAAACAGTCTTTATCGTGCTGGCAAGAAAGCTTTTCCCGACATTTGTCGCAGGCCTGCTTCTGGCGGCGATCATGGCCGCGTCGATGTCCACGGCGGATTCGCAGCTGCTGGTGGCCTCCAGTTCCTTCACCGCTGATATCTATAAGCCTGTGATCCGGAAAAATGCCTCGGAGAAGGAACTTCTGTGGGTCGGCCGCGCGGTGGTGCTGGCAGTGGCGGTTGTTGCCTACTTCATTGCCTCAAGTAAGGCTGAGGGCGCGCAGGCCATCATGGATATGGTGGAAAACGCGTGGGGCGGCTTTGGCGCGGCGTTTGGACCGGTGGTCATCCTGTCTCTGTTCTGGCGCAGACTGACGTACAAGGGCGCGGTCGCAGGCGTGGTCGGCGGCGCTGTGACGGATGTGCTGTGGTATGTGTTCCTGTCCAAATCCACCGGTGTGTATGAGCTGCTGCCCGGCTTTATTGTGGGACTTGTGTGCGCCGTTGTGGCGACGCTGCTCGACAAAAAGCCCGCCAAGGCGGTCACGGATATCTTCGATCGTGCGACAAGCAAGGAGATCGACCGATAAACAGAAAAACGTCCGGATGAAGCTGCGCTTCATCCGGACGTTTTCTTGTGTGCTGGAAGTGCGTATGGCTAATTGTGTGCCGCCGGTTCCTGAAGTGTATCATTGATTGCGGTCAGCTGCTGACAAACCCACGCGGGTTCCACGCCCTTGGCGCGCACGGTGATCAGAATGCCACCATATTTTACGCTGAAACAGAAACAATCATAGCCCTCGTCACCTTCATAGGTACGCGCGTCCACCACGGCCTGCGTCAGCTCGTCTGCATAAAAGATCGGATTGTCCACGATCTCGCGCAGTTCCGCCGGGACGGATTCGGCGCGTGGAATGGGGTAGCGTGTCAGATCATAGTTCTGTGTATCGGATGCAGCCGTCAGACGGGAAGCATCGGCATCCGCAAACGCGCGTACTGTCCAGTGCAGCTCACGGTAGATACTTGTCCACAGCCCCGTGAGCGAATCTTTATACCGGCTGATTGCTTCTGCTTCAAAGCCACTTGGCGCAGCAGACGGGAAAAAGCTGCCGAATGCCTCGTCGGCCATCGCTTCTTCGGGCGTCAGCGGCATGAATGCGCGGTTGTCTGCCGGCAGCGCACAGATCTCGGACGGGGCAACGTCCGAAGCGGCCTGCGCTGCACCAGTTCCCGGCATGTAGACAGGCGTTTCGACTGGCAGCGTGTCCTCGCGCGGCGCAGCGCCGATTACATGCTCGAGAGGCCGCAGGTCTCTTGCAATTCGGCTGGATGCACCGGCGTTTTCTGTGAAGGTTTCTTTCTGTTGCCCGGCTGCCGGTTCGACTGTTTCCGGTGTTTCAGATGTTTCGCAGCAGGAGATCGCCTGCGGCTGGGGCTGGCTCTGCACGCGTGCGCACGCGGCCAGCAGCACCAGAGAGAGGCAAGCAGCCGGGATCAGCAAAATGTTTCTTCGCGTCATGGGAAGCCCTCCTTTGATTTCCTTGTCTATCCAGACGAGAAAAGAACCGGAAGGTTGCAAAAAAAACGGCGTCCGAACCGTTCGGACGCCGCGGCGCTGGTATGATAGATTACTGCGCCTCAGACGCAGATTCTTTCTGCCGGAAGATTACGCCGTACACCAGGAAATGCACCAGCAGCGTAAACGGAACAGCCACGAAAAAATCAAGGATCGAGTGCTGCTTGACGAATACCGTCGAGATGCTGATGAGCAGCCCCAGCGGCAGCATGACCCAGTGCAGATGACGTTTTCTGAGACTTGGCGTGTGAAAGCACGCGGCAATCAGCGCGCCGCAGCCGATCACATGCATACTGGGTAATACGTTGGTGTTGGTGTCGGCAGCGTAGATCAGGCGCACGAGCTTTGTAAACACCGTCTCACGTGCAAACTCGCTGACACGCAGATCCTGCCCGTTGGGAAAAATCAGACAGAAAATGCCGGTGGTGATAAAACCGATGCCGATGAAGGCCATGAACCGCTTGAAATTCTCTGCGTCATAGAACGCCAGATACGCTGTCATGAGCGCCAGCAGGGGATGCCAAAGACAGTATGGGAGAATAAAACCCGCGCAGAACGGAATCTTGTCATCCAGCGGCAGATATGAGACCCAGTAGTCATCAGTGACGACGTGCTCGATGACATAGAACAGCGCCAGATAGACCACCCAGATACTGAGCAGCCAGAGATGGCGATAATTTTCAACCGTTCCGATCTTCAGGCGGTTCTGTTTTTTCTGAGACATATACAGTATCCACTTCTTCCTTGATAACAGGGATAAATTGCCGGGCGAAGCGCCCCTTGCCGCGCTGCTTGAGATAGAAATAGCCAATGCAACTGAAGCAGAGCGCACCGATAAAGTTGACAAACAGATCCTCCATGGTGTCGTACAGACCGATGTCCAGATATCCGTCAAAGCCCAGATCCTGCCCGTTGACCTGAACCGAGTGAATATCGGTGATGGTGACGGGCTTGTTCTGGTTTGTTTCATCCAACGATACGCTGGTGATGGTTTGCACGACAGTGTCCTTCTGCATATCAAGCCCCAGCAAACGGTCTGCACCGAATTCAAAAAACTCCCACAGAACGCCGATGGTCATCGAAAAACAGAACGCCACGATGGCAACATAGACGGGCGAAAGATTGAATTTGATCTTGCTGTCGCGGTTGAGAATGTCAATGAGCGAGAAACCGACTGCGGCGCACAAAAACCCGCTTGTGGTGTGCAGCATCGTGTCCCAGTTCGGATACTGAATGAAATAGCACTGCAGCTCGCCCAGAATCTCTGCTGCGAAAATAAACAGAAGGATAATGATTTCCAGCGTGTTCGGCAGCTGAATGGCAAGACTCCGCTCCAGAAACAACGGGATCATAAACAGAAACAGCACCAGCACGCAGGTGAATGCACTTTCATAATCGTACCGCAGAAGCGCGGCAACAAGCGAAACGATAACGATCAGACGCACAACACAGTAGACAAGGAATACCAAGGGGCGCTCTTTGATATAGGCGCGCATCCGCCCGCCAGTTTTGTGCTTGTCCATCGTAACACCGACCCCTTCAGGAAGATAACAGAAAATAGTATACCGGATTCTTATGGAAAAACAATGAATAAATTGTAAAAAATGCGATCACGCGCTGCGTGACAGGATGAGCCGCTCAATACGCTTGTATAGCAGGAATGTGAGGACGGATACGACCGCACCCTTGAGCAGGTTGAACGGTACCACCGCGAACGCCACCAGCGTCCACACGCTTGTAATCGCGCCGTTAACCTGTGTGCCCATCGCTACAATCGCCTCCAGCGGCATTCCGTACATCTCGGCAAATTTTGGCAGCAGATACCATGCGTTAAAGAGGCTGCCGAACACGGTCAGCGCAATTGTGCCCACGGCCATCGCGGCAATCGCGCCTTTTTTTGTCTTGATGCAGTGGTAGATCATCGAAGCCGGCAGCACAAACGAACAGCCGACGGCAAAGTTTGCAAAATCGCCGACAAACATGGTAGTTGTGCCCTTGAGCAGCAGCTTGAGCATATTTTTCACCAGTTCGCACACCACGCCCGACACGGGTCCGAGATAGAACGAGCAGATGAGCACCGGCAGTTCGCTGAGATCCAGCTTGTAAAATGACGGCGCAAAAAACAGCGGCAGTTCAAACAGCTGCAGTACGGCCGCCACGGCGGAAAACATCGCCACAAAGCTCACTGTCTTTGCCGCGCCGAGCTTACGGCGGCTGCCGCGCATGACAAAGCGTTCAAACAGGAGCGCAATGATCAGCAGCGCTGCGAATACGAGCAGGCAGACGCCGACAAATGACAGATTTTCCCGGATGGTTTTGAAAAGTTCGGACATACAAATCACCTCTGCAAAAAATGAACGCCTGAAAGAATGCTCCTTCAGGCGCTGCAGATTCCACAGCGGATGCACGCCGCCTGCAGACGCCACAGACCGCGCACAACGCATCTTCTTTCATCCAGACTGTACTGTCGGTACCGGAATCAAACCGGTTCAGCTTGCGCTCGCGGACTTTACCGCCGGTCGGGAATTTCGCCCTGCCCTGAAGATATTCTTCACTTGTAACGAGCGTATTATACCGCGCCCGACCGTGCTTGTAAAGCGCAACTTTTTCTGGTATACTGTGCCCATCGAAGACAGGTACCTCCGACACGGTGTGCTGCACCAGGCAGCAGGTGCGCACGAGCTGGCCGATGTGGGTCTAATCCGGCAGTTTGAAGCCGTGCATCACGCCGCTTTTCGCGCTCGAGCAGATATCGCCGCCGACGACCTCATCCTGATAGACAAGCACCGTGGCGTAGTAGGTGCCGTCTGCGTCGGGATAGTTGAGCACCTCATAGACAAAGCGGTTCAACGTTTTGCCTGCGAGCGTGCTGAGATCGTATCCCTGTGAACGCTGCAGCTCATTGTAGCGCAGAAATACCTCCGAGGGGTCGGTCGGTACGCGTACCTGCTGCGTCTGGACAGGCTGGTCAGTTACTTCCCAGCCGAACGCGCTCAGAAATGCGATGCGCCCTTCGTTAGTTCCGGCATTCTGCGCCGGAACGGCCGTTTCTGTCTGCGTTTCGGGTTCTGCAGGGCTTGACGCGTGGCTCAGGCAAATGACGGCGATGACAATTACGATCACGAGCAGCAGCGCGATCGCGATCAGCTTGCTTTTGGAGAGTTTGGCGGTCATGATCACCATATGGATTCCCCCAATTCTAAAACGGTAGTACAACCTATTGTCCACAGATCAGAAATATGACACGGGAGGCTGTTATGCAAAGACTCGATAAAATTCTTTCCGACGCCGGCTGCGGTTCGAGAAAAGAGCTGCGTGCGGCCATCCGCGCCGGGCGTGTGACGGTAAACGGTGAGACGGTGCGCGATGAGGCGAAGAAATTCGATGAAACGTCAGCCGCCATTGTCTTAGACGGCGCGCCGGTGGAGCTGCTGCGTCGCGTTCTTCTGATGCTCCACAAGCCGGCAGGCTATGTCACTTCCACCGACGATCCGGTATCAAAGACAGTGATGGAGCTGATTCCCGCGCGCTATCGCGCGTTTGGCGTGGCGCC
>JAEDFW010000016.1 GCA_016297855.1 Oscillospiraceae bacterium | reverse complement strand
GAAAACACAAGGTTTTCACCATTTTTTGATTTTACTGTTTTACGACCACCCGGCTAAGCGTGTCTTTCTTTTTTGGAGCGGGTGACGAGGCTCGAACTCGCTACCTCCACCTTGGCAAGGTGGCGCTCTACCGGATGAGCTACACCCGCAAATCAATTGCGGGTATTATTATAGCAAATAATCGGTATTTGTCAAGCCTCAAGTTTTTGTTTTATTCGTCGCCGCTTTGCGAAGGGGCTTCCTCGGACGGCGGCATTTCCGGCGCGTCATCGTCTGGCGCAGACTCCTGTCCGGAGGACTCGCCGGGCTCTTCTGCGCCGGTCTCCGGCTCGGTGGCCAGCTCCGGGTCGACGGCGGGCTCGGGCGCAGGGCAGGCAGGATAGGCGGCTACGTCATAGTAGTATTCTTCCATATCGCTGTCATAGCGCGGCTGCAGCACGCCGGTCTCCAGCGCGTCGCGCAGCACGTCCAGATGGACATACGAGTCATCCAGCAGCATGATATTCCAGCTGTACGCTGCGCCGGCACGCAGACCGGTCACGGTATAGCATTCCAGCCCCGTTTCGTCGCACAGCAGCTGCCAGACCTGCGCCATGCTTTCGCCGCTGGCTACGCCCTCGCATAAAAGAGAATAGATGGGCGTGTCGGATTCGGCTTCGGTATAGGAAAAGCGCTCGGTGAGATACGAAAACAGCAGCTGCGCCTTTTCCCGTTCGCTCTCACGGTAGCGGACGTAGACGCTGGCGGCCTGAATGGTATCGTTGACGGCCTGCTCCATTTCCAAAAGCTCACCGGCTTCGGCAGGATAGGAGAACGTCAGCTCCACGATGCGCGGCGCGCCGGACTCGGGATAGCCGGCCTTGTGCAGAAGCGGACGGGCCATGAGCCGCGCGGGATGTTCCTGCACATACTGCCCGGCCAGCGCCTCAAAATCCAGGCTGCTGTTGTAGGTCAGATACATCGTGAGGTGCCCGGCATACGCGTCCATCGCCTCGTGCAGGCAGCGTATGGCCGCAGCGTCGTTGGAAACATAGGGGATATCGGAGAGCGGCGTGGCAAAATCGCGGAAGGTGATGTCGATGTGAATCTCGTAAAACGAGACGATCAGCGAGCAGTCGTGCGTCATGTAATCCACGGCATACAGACCCAGAGGGTCCTCACGCGCGATCTGATACGCTGCCTCGGCCAGATCGGCCTCCACGTCGCCGGAATATTCGCGCACGCGGATGACGCCGTGCTCGACGCCGTTTTGCACCAGAGAGCGGATCGCGTGCTTGAGTGAGGCCTTGCTGTTGGCGGTGAGCACGTCCGGCTCTTCAGTTGCGGCCTGCGGCTCGGTGTGATCGGAGATCTGCGTATAGTCCGTCGGCAGAAGCTGCGCGCAGCCGGCAAATACCGCGCACGCCGCGAGCAGCAGCGCCAGCAGCAGACGTTTCATGCAATTGCCCCTTTCTACAGCTCGTCGGAGTAGCGCTTGAAGCCGTTGCCCAGCACCTGATGCGCCTCCTGCAGAATCATGAACGCGTTGGGATCGACCGACTGAACCAGCTGCTTGAGTTCGGCGACCTGCCCGCGGCTGACAGCGGTCATGACGACTGACTTGGGGGAGCCGGTGTAGCAGCCGCGGCCGTCAAGGAAGGTCGCGCCGCGGTCGAGATGACTGTCGATGGCGGCATAGACCTCGTCGTGCAGATCGGTGATGATGATGGCGACGACCGAATAATCCAGCCCGTACAAAATCGCGTCCATCACCTCGGTCGAGACATACAAAACGACCACGGAATACAGGGTCTTGCTGAAATCGCGGAACACGATGCCCGTGAGCGTTACAACCGTAAGATCGACAAACAGCAGCAGACGGCCGATTTTGAGGTTACGGAATTTGCGCTTCAGCAGCCGCGCAATGATGTCCGAACCGCCTGTGGACGCATGGCCCATGAATACCAGCCCGATGCCGATGCCGCACAGCACGCCCCCGAAGAGCGCGCCCAGCAGCGTCTCAGTCTCGGGCACGGGAATGACGGTGCAAAGATCAAAGAACAAAGAGCTTGCCAGCATGCCGAACAGCGAGCCGAAGAAGAACCGCTTGCCCAGCACCTTGTAGCCGGCCAAAAACAGCGGAACATTCAAAAGAGCAGAAAACAGGCCGACAGTGCCGACACCTGTGATCTCGACGAGCAGCATGGCAATACCGCTCACGCCACCGACGTTGATGGAGTGCGGCGCCATAAACAAATCGAAACTCAGGCCGAAAATGAAACATCCGACTGCGATCAGCGCGTAATCGCGCAGCAGCTGCATCACAAGTCCGCCGCGTTTGGCAAGCAGTTCTTTCTTCATGGAATCTATCTCCTTACAGTTCCAGTGAGATCTGTTTTTCTTCGGAATCCTCCTGCCGCAAAAGCGCACCGGGCGCCGGCAGGCTGCGCGCGCGGTAGCGCGCGGCATTTACGATGGGGGTTTCACGCAAAGGTACGGCGCGCGTCAAAACGGCGTTCTTTTTGAGCGTCATCACGGCCACGCCCTGCGTGGCGCGCGTGGTTTTGACGGCCAGCTGCGCCGACGAGATGATGAGCGTGCGGCCGTCAGAGGCAAACAGCGCGATCTGCGCGTCTTCCGCCGGGCACAAAACGGCTTTGAGCGGGCTTTTATCCGAATAGGCGCCCGTCAGCTTGCGGCGGTTGGATTTGGTATCGTAGGCCGAAAGCGCCACTTTCGCGGCCTTGCCGTTTTCAAAGAAGAAAAGAATGTTCCCCTCATAGTTTTCCGGCAGGCACGCGCAGAAAAAGCTCTCGCCTTCGTCAAAGCCGAGCTTGCCGGGCAGGTAATCGCCGAGGCTGGAGGCCTTGGTATCGGCAAACTCGCTCAGGCGCGTCTTGTATACCTGGCACCGGTCGGTAAAGACGAGAAGCTCAGCACTGCTCGTCGTCTCCTGCGTAAGCATCGGCCCGTCGCCCTCTTTGTATTTCTGCTCGCCCGACATGCGCAGCGACTGCGGCGTAATCTTTTTCAGATAACCCTCGCGTGAGACGAACAGCGTCACCGGATAGTCCGGCACATCCGGCTCGTCCTCGACGGCCAGCGCATGGTCGTAGACAAGCTGCGTTTTGCGCGCCTGGCCGTATTTTGCGGCGACATGATCCAGCTCCTTGCAGATGACGCCGCGCAGCTTTCGCTCGCTGGCAAGCAGCGCGTCAAGCTCTGCGATCTCGCGCTCGAGCGATTGCGTCTCCTGCAGACGGTTGAGAAGAAATTCCTTGTTGATATTACGCAGCTTGATATCAGCCACATATTCCGCCTGCACCTGATCGATGCCGAAGCCGATCATGAGGTTCGGCACGACTTCGGCGTCCTGCTCGGTCTGGCGGATGATGGCGATGGCCTTGTCGATGTCGAGCAGGATCTTGCCCAGACCCTTTAAAAGATGCAGCTTGTCCAGCTTCTTCTGCCGCTGGAAGTATACGCGGCGCCGGACGCATTCGGTGCGCCATGCCGTCCACTCGGAGAGGATCTCGCGCACGCCCATCACGCGCGGCATACCGGCAATCAGGATGTTGAAGTTGCAGCTGAACGAATCCTGCAGCGTGGTCAGCCGGAACAGCTTCTGCATGAGCTTGTCCGCATCCGCACCGCGCTTGAGATCAATTGTGAGCTTCAGGCCCGAGAGGTCGGTCTCGTCGCGCATGTCGGCGATCTCGCGGATCTTGCCGGCTTTGATGAGCTCGGCCACCTTGTCCATGATGATTTCGGTAGCGGTGGTGTAGGGGATCTCGTAGATCTCGATGAGGTTGCCCTCTTTCACATACCGCCAGCGCGCACGGATGCGGAAAGACCCGCGGCCGGTCTGATAGATGGAGAGCATCTCGGCTGCGTCGTAGAGGATTTCGCCGCCCGTGGGAAAATCGGGCGCGGGCAGCGTCTCGAGAAGATCTGCCTCCGGGTCACGGATGAGCGCGACTGCCGTCTTGCACACCTCGCGGAGGTTGAAGCTGCAGATGTTCGACGCCATGCCGACCGCGATGCCGAGGTTCGGCGAGACGAGCACGTTGGGATACGTTGTGGGCAGAAGCGACGGCTCTTTCATCGTGCCGTCGTAGTTGTCCACAAAATCGACGGTGTCGCAGTCGATGTCGCGGAAGAGCTCCTGGCAGATAGGATCGAGCTTTGCCTCGGTGTAACGCGACGCGGCGTAGGCCATATCGCGCGAGTAGACCTTGCCGAAGTTGCCCTTGGAATCGACGAACGGGTGCAGCAGCGTCTCGTTGCCGCGCGCCAGACGCACCATCGTCTCATAGATGGCCGCGTCGCCGTGCGGGTTTAAGCGCATCGTCTGGCCGACGATGTTGGCAGACTTCGTGCGCGCGCCTGTGAGAAGCCCCATCTTGTACATCGTATACAGCAGCTTCCGGTGCGAGGGTTTGAAGCCGTCGATCTCGGGAATCGCGCGCGAGACGATGACCGACATCGCGTAGGGCATGAAATTCTGCTCGAGCGTCTGACAGATGGGCTGCTCGACAACCTCTGCGTGCAGACCCTCGACGCCCTTGATATTGCGGTCAAGTTTCGGTTCTGTTTTCTTCTTTGCCATAGTTCACCTACGAAATATCCGCAAGGTCGAGATACTTGTATCCGACCTCGGCGATATGATCCTTTCTGCCTGTGAGGTTGTTGCCCAGCAGCAAATCGAACACCTCGGCCATGCGCGCCGCGTCTTCGGGCATGACTTTGATGAGCCGCCTGGTCTCGGGATTCATGGTCGTCATCCACATCATCTCCGGCTCATTCTCGCCGAGACCTTTTGAACGGTTGATGACGGCCTTTTTGCCCGCCAGTTCCTTCATGATCGCGGCCTTTTCGCCTTCGTTGTAGGCGAACCATGTTTTGTCCTTGTAATTGATCTCATACAGCGGCGATTCAGCGATATACACGTAGCCCTTTTCGATGAGTGTGGGGCACAGCCGGTAAATCATCGTGAGAATCAGCGTGCGGATCTGATAGCCGTCCTCGTCGGCATCGGTGCAGATGATGACTTTGCTCCAGCGAAGGCTGTCAAGATCAAACGCAGACAGATCCTTTGCCTTTTTTACCTGCACCTCCACGCCGCAGCCCAGCACGCGGATGAGATCGGTGATGATCTCGGATTTGAAGATGCGGTCGTAGTCGGCCTTCAGACAGTTGAGGATCTTGCCGCGCACGGGCATGATGCCCTGAAATTCCGCGTCGCGCGAGAGCTTGACTGAGCCGAGCGCCGAATCGCCCTCGACGATGTAGATCTCACGCCGGGAGACGTCCTTTGTGCGGCAGTCGACAAATTTCTGCACACGGTTGGAAATATCGAGGTTGCCCGTGAGCTTCTTTTTGATGTTGAGCCGGGCCTTTTCCGCCGTTTCGCGGCTGCGTTTATTGACCAGCACCTGATCGGCAATGCGGTCGGCGTCGGCCTTGTTCTCGATGAAATAGACGTGCAGGCGGCTGCGGAAAAATTCGGTCATTGCATCCTGCACGAACTTGTTCGTGATGGCCTTCTTTGTCTGGTTTTCATACGAAGTCTGCGTGGAGAAGCAGTTCGTGACCAGCACCAGACAGTCGGCCACGTCCTGAAACGTGATCTTCGATTCGTTTTTGGTGTATTTTCCGCTGGATTTGAGATACGCGTCGATGGCGTAGACAAAGGCGTTTTTCACGGCCTTTTCCGGCGCGCCGCCATGCTCGAGCCAGGAGGAATTGTGGTAGTATTCGATCTGGCTGACCTGATTGGAAAACACCAGCGCAGCGGAAATTCTGACTTTGTACTCGGGCTTGTCCTCGCGATCGCGACCCGTTCGCTCAGCCTGCCAGAACTGCGGCATGGTGAGCGTCTGCTCACCGGCCAACTCCGAGACATAGTCGGCGATGCCGTTTTCATAGCGGTAATCCGTCGTCTCAAATTTGCCGTTTTCCAGCTCGTTCATCAGCCGGAACGTCACGCCCGCGTTCACGACTGCCTGCCGTTTGAGCACATCCTCAAAATACTCCTTCGGCACGCGGATATCCGTGAACACCTCAAGATCGGGTTTCCAGCGGAAACAGGAGCCGGTCTTTTTGCGGTCGGCGGGCTCTTTTTTCATCTCACCCACCAGCTCGCCTTTTTCAAAGTGCAGGGAATATTTATAGCCGTCGCGGCGGATGGTCGCGTCAAAATACTCGGATGAATACTGCGTGGCGCACGAGCCGAGTCCGTTCAGGCCCAGAGAAAACTCATAGTCGCCGCCGGCGTTGTTCTGGTATTTGCCGCCGGCATACAGCTCGCAGAACACGAGCTCCCAGTTGTACCGGCCCTCTTTTTCATTCCAGTCGACCGGGCAGCCGCGGCCAAAGTCCTCGACTTCGATCGAGTAGTCGCGATAGCGGCGCACGGTGATGAGATCGCCGTAACCCTCGCGCGCTTCATCAATGGCGTTGGAGAGAATTTCAAACACGGCATGCTCGCAGCCCTCCAGCCCGTCGGAACCGAAAATGACGGCCGGGCGCTTTCTGACGCGGTCGGCGCCCTTGAGCGCGGAGATGGAGTCATTGCCGTATTGCTGTTGCTTTTTCATGCTGTTTCCTCACGTTACTATTCGGCGCAAGCGCCTGTATTGTGTGCCGTTTGAGCCTAAAAACCCATTATATTGTATATACTATACTGATTTTTCCGCAAAGTCAAGAGAATGCCGCCGCACGCGCGGCGTGGTCAAAAGGTACAATTTTTCTGCAAAACTTTCTTCTTTTTTATTTGTGGGTTTTGGTTGCAATCCTTCCGGTTTCGGTCTATAGTTTAAATGGATTTCAGGAAAAGAACCAAAGAGGACAGAGTATGATAAGACAGGGATTTGACAACGAAAAATATCTGAAGCTGCAGTCCGAGCGGATTCTCGAGCGTGTCGAGACGTTCGGCGGCAAGCTCTATCTGGAGTTTGGCGGCAAGCTTTTCGACGACAACCACGCCGCGCGGGTACTGCCGGGCTTTCTGCCCGACAGCAAGATGCGGATGCTTCTGCAGCTGAAAGAGCAGGCAGAGATCATTATCGCCATCAACGCCGCGCACATCGAGATGAACAAGCGCCGGGGGGACCTCGGCATCACCTACGACCTCGACGTCATGCGCCTGATCGACGCCTTCCGCTCCATCGGGCTGTATGTCGGCAGCGTGGTCATCACGCAGTACTGCGGCCAGCACGCGGCGGATCTGTTTGAAAAGAAGCTGCGCGATGTGGGCGTGGCCGTGTACAAGCACTATGTGATCGAGGACTATCCGTCGAATGTCAGCCTGATCGTCTCGGACGAAGGCTACGGAAAGAACGATTATATCCAGACGACGCGCCCCATCTGTGTCGTTACCGCGCCCGGCCCGGGCTCGGGCAAGATGGCGACGTGCCTGAGCCAGCTCTATCACGAGCATAAGCGCGGCCGGCGCGCGGGATATGCCAAGTATGAGACGTTCCCCATCTGGAATCTGCCGCTCAAGCATCCGGTGAATCTGGCCTATGAGGCGGCTACGGCGGACCTGGCCGACGTGAATATGATCGACCCGTTCCATCTGGAGGCCTACGGCGAGACTACCGTCAATTATAACCGCGACATCGAGATTTTCCCCGTGCTCGAGGCGATGTTCCGCAAGATCTACGGCGAGTGCCCGTACAAGAGTCCTACGGACATGGGCGTCAACATGGCGGGCTTTGCCATTGTTGACGATGACGCCTGCAGGGAAGCGTCAAAGCAGGAGATCATCCGCCGTTACTACGCCACGGCGTGCAGCGTGCGCAAGGGTCTGGCCGACAATGCCGAACTGCACAAGCAGGAAATGCTGATGCGCTCTTTGGATCTGGCCGTGACCGACCGGCCGTGCGTTCCGGCGGCAAGGGCCGTGGCCGAGCGAACCGGCGCGCCTGCCACCGCGATCGAGCTGCCAGACGGGCGTATCGTGACCGGCAAGACGTCCGGGCTGATGGGAGCGTCGTGCGCGGCGCTTCTGAATGCGCTCAAGCTGCTGGCCGGTATCGACGACAAGGTAAACCTCATCTCGCCCATGGTGCTCGCGCCCATCCAGCATCTGAAAGTCGAGCATCTGGGAAATACCAACCCCAGACTGCACACGGACGAGGTGCTCATCGCGCTTTCCATGAGCGCCGTCACCAACCCCACGGCAGAGATGGCCATGGAGGCGCTGGGGAGTCTGCGCGGCAGCGAGGTGCATTCGTCCGTCATTCTGTCTTCTGTCGACGAGAACGTATTTAAAAAGCTCGGCGCGAACGTCACGTTTGAGCCGGTCTATCAGTCGCATTCGCTCTACCACAAGTAGGGCGGTATAGCATGCAAATTCCCGGAAAGGAGCACCCATGAAACACCGCAGCCACATACTTTCCGCAATTCTTGTCATTCTGGCCCTGACGATGGTGGCAGGTGCTGTCTGGCTTTTGTGCCGGACACTGCCGCAAAAGCGCCAGCCGGACACCGTGGAAACGCTGGATACGAACAGCGTGTTTGAACAGCCGTCCGTTTCCGTCGAGCCGGAGCGCGAGGACCCTTACGAGGGCGAGCTGCCCGAGCAGACACAGACGGAACACACGGCGGATGATGCCCCCGCGTCTGCCGGAGAACCGGAGACCGGATCGTCCGCCGGTGCGAGCGCGCAGACAGCCGGAATCAGTGAAGAAAGCCGCGCGCTGGCCGCGCAGGCACTTTCCACCATGACACTGGAGGAAAAGATCTGGCAGCTGTTTTTTGTCACGCCCGAATCGCTCACCGGCTATAATACCGTCACGCGCGCCGGCGATGCGACCCGCGAGGCGCTGGAGGAAAAACCTGTGGGCGGGATCATCTACTTTTCGCAGAACCTGGAAGACCGCGAACAGGTCATAACCATGCTGCAGAACACCGCTTCCTACAGCCGCATCGGGCTGTTTTTCGGTATTGATGAAGAAGGCGGCACGGTCAGCCGTCTGGGGCAGAACGCGGCGCTGCAGGCCGATTCCGTCGGCCCGATGCGCGAGTACGGCGACCAGGCAGATCCCGCGGCGGTATACGACGCAGGGCAGATCGTGGCGGGTTCTTTGCGCGCGCTGGGCTTCAACTTTGACTTTGCACCCGTGGCCGACGTGGCCTCCGGCAGCGGCGCTGTCATCGGTTCGCGCTCGTTCGGCACTGACGCGAACCTGTGCGCCAGTCTTGTGCGCGTCATGACCGGCAGTCTGACGGACGGCGACGTGGTGCCGTGCCTGAAGCATTTTCCCGGCTACGGAAGCGCCAGCGGCGACGACCACGACGGCCCGGCCTCGATCGAAAAAACGCTTGACGAGCTGGAGGCGTGCGATTTGCTGCCCTTCCGCGCGGCCATCGGCGACGGCGCACCGTTTGTGATGGTGAGCCACCTGTCCGCGCCGAACGTGACGGGCGGCGATACGCCGTCCGATCTGTCGCCTGTGATCGTCTCAGATATTTTACGGAACAAACTCGGCTTTTCAAACGTCATAATTACAGATTCGCAGCAGATGGCCTCCATCACGGATCGGTATACGGCTGCCGAAGCCGCCGTCGGCGCGCTTTCAGCGGGTGTGGATATGATCCTGATGCCGGCCGATCTGCAGGCGGCATACGACGGCGTGTGCGCTGCGGTGCAGAGCGGAACGCTCACCGAGCAGCGCATTGACGAAAGCGTGCTGCGGATTTTGCAGGTCAAGGCGCAGTATGGCATTCTGACTGCGGCTGCGCTCCATTCAGACGATGAATCTTGAGGAGGAAATACAATGGAAAACAGAAAGCTCTGCCGCGCTTCGCGCGATAAGAAGATCTTCGGCGTCTGCGGCGGTATCGCGCACTATTTCGGTGTCGATTCCACACTGGTGCGGCTGATCACCGTGATTCTGGTGTTTGCAGCAGGCCTGAGCGCGTGGGTCTATCTCATCGCCGCGCTCATCATGTCGGAGACGGACGAATACTGAGTAAAACGCGGAAAGCATTGCTTTCCGCGTTTGGTGGAAGGATTCGCAGCTTGCTGCGAGGCGCCATGCAACACCATCGCCCGGCCGCTTTTGCGGCCGGGCGATGGTGTTGCATGTTAGAAAAGCCGCATGCCTGCGACAAATTTCGCCGCGATATTCCGCTCGTCGGCCAGATAGATGGCCCGCTCGAGCCGCGCACGGACCGAAAGCTGCTGCGGATGGTCGAGCGTTTCATCGTCCAGCACCACGGCGTCCAGAGCATAGCCGTCGAGGAAGCTGCCGACTTTGCCGAAGAACGCGCCGCCGCCCATAGTGGCCAGATAGAATGCGCGCTCAAACGAAAGCGGCTTTACATTCTGATCAAGCAGCCGCCAGCGCAGCTTGGAGGCCTGTATGGCGTGCATCACCGCGCGGAACATGCTCTCGTGGCTGCCGCCTGCCACGTCGGTGGCCAGGCCCACACGCAGGCCGTTGCTTAAAAACTGATTGACCGGTGCCACACCGGAAGCGAGGTTCATATTTGACTCCGGCGAATGCGCGATGTACACGCCGCGCTCTTTTATGAGCGCCTGCTCGTCCTCGTTCGAGTGGACGCAGTGCGCCATAATGCAGGGATAGCTCCCGCCAAACAGGCCAAACTGGTCGTACGCGTCGCCGTAATGCTTCGAGCGCGGGCACAGCTCGCGGATCCAGTCGATCTCGCTGAAATTTTCGGACAGATGGCTCTGCACCGGAAGGTCAAATTCTTCGCGCAGAGTACGCAGCGCAAACATGAGATCGTCCGTGCATGACGGGATGAAGCGCGGCGTGATGATCGGTTTCGTGCGCTTGAAGCGGTCCTTCGTTTCCTCGATCCAGCGGCGCGTGTCGCGCACGGCGTGCAGCGTGGACGCTTCGCGCAGATAGTCGGGGCAGTTGCGGTTCATATTGACCTTGCCGACGTAGCTGCAAAGGCCCGCGTCCTCCATTTTCTGCATCAGGAGCTCCGTTGCCGGCACATGGATGGTCGCAAACACGACCGCGCGTGTAGTCTCACTGCGGCGCAGATGGGACACGAAGCTGCCATAGGCGCGTTCGGCGTACGCCAGTTCGCGGTATTTTGATTCCTCGGGGAAGGTGTAGGTGTTCAGCCACTCAAGAAGTTCCATATCCATGCCCAGACCGCGGAAAGCGAACTGCGGCGCGTGCACATGCAGGTCGGTCATGCCCGGCAGGATCAGCCGGTCGCCGAAATCATGCAGCGGAAGCTGCGCAAAACGCGCCGGAAGCGTATCGAACACGCCCGCGCACCGGCCGTCCAGACAGACCAGGTACGCGTGCTCGCGGGTTTCGATACGGTCCATATCCGTGCTGTAGCACAGGTTGCCCTGTAAAATGAAATTGCTCAAAATGAATCTCCTTTTCGCCCAAAGATAAGGCGCAAAAATCAGGCAAAATGCCGGATGTGCAGATTGCCATAAAATCTATCACTATCATAGCATGAATTTAACGTTTTTGCCAAGGAATCTTCTGGTCAATGTGAACGAAATGCGCCGGACGCGTTTTAGCAAAAATGTCAAGACGTAAAAAAACCTAAAAATTTTTTAGGGATTGGAGGCAAATTTGTCGATGTTTTCTCGCTTTTCAGCACAAATCCTGTAAAAATAATATTGCATCTTTTCGCCGGATGGAGTAGAATACGGGTAGTGAACGCGCATTTGTTCAATGCGCCGCAACGGGGAATCCAAAAAATTTTTAGGAGGAACGAAAATGAAAAAGATCATCGCTCTGCTGCTGGCACTCGTGATGGTGCTCGGTCTGGTTGCCTGCGCGGCCAGCGAACCTGCGGCTGAAGAACCCGCCGCAACGACCGAAGAGCCGGCCGCGACGGAAGAACCCGCCGCAACGGAAGAGCCCGCCGAGGACGGCTCCGAAGCTGAAGAGCCTGCTGCCGAGGCCAAGACCATCAAGGTCGGCCTGATCTGCATCGGCGACGAGAACGATCAGGGCTACACTTACAACTTTATCCGCGGCAAGGAAGCTGCAACCGATGCGCTGGCTGCCAAGGGCATCAACGTCGAATGGATCGTCAAGTACAATATCGGTGAAGATTCCGGCTGTGAAGACGCCAACATCGAACTGGCTGAAGAAGGCTGCGAGATCATCTTCAACAACTCCTACGGCCATGAGCCGTTCATGCTGAAGGTTGCGCCCGACTATCCCGATGTTCAGTTCGTCGGCTGCACCAACCAGAACTCCTGGGGCGACGACCTGGCCAACACGCACAACGCGTTTGCCAACATCTATGAAGGCCGCTTCATTGCCGGCGTCGCTGCCGGTATGAAGCTGCAGGAAATGATTGACAACGGTGAGATCACCGCTGACCAGGCCGTCATCGGCTACGTCGGCGCGTACTCCTTCGCCGAGGTCATCTCCGGCTTTACCTCCTACTTCCTCGGCGCGCGCAGCGTCTGCCCGAGCGTGACCATGAAGGTTCAGTTCGTCGGCTCCTGGTCTGACGCGACCGAAGAAGGCAATGCGGCTTCGGCTCTGTGCGACATGGGCTGCGTGCTCATCTCCCAGCACTCCGACAACACCACCCCCGCTACCACCGCGCAGAGCAAGGGCGCGTTCCACACCGGCTATAACAACGATATGACCGGCGTCGCTCCCGAGGCTTCCATCATCGGCACCCGCATCGACTGGTCCGTCTACTTCGAGCATGCCATCGAGACCGTTGCCAACGGCGGCGAGCTTGAGCAGGACTGGTGCCACGGCATGGACGAGGGCGCTGTTGTGATGACCGCCCTGAACGAAGCCATCGCGGCTCCCGGCACTGCTGAAAAGCTGGCTGAGGTCGAAGAGCAGATCCGTACCGGCGCTCTGAATGTCTTTGACACCTCCACGTTCACCGTTGAAGGCGCAGAGGTCACCAACTCCTTCGCGCTCGACACCGATGGCGACTTCGTACCCGACTCGGAAGAGGCTGTCTTCGACGGCGCTTATCACGAGTCCTACTTCCAGTCCGCGCCGTACTTCGCTCTGACGATCGACGGCATCGAGTGGATCAACTCCGCGTTCTAATACCGACCCTGAAAGCGGGGCTGCCATCCGGCAGCCCCGTCTCTTTATTGGCACGGCTTCAAAAAAATATTTAGGCCAGCAAAAAATTTGTTATTTTTTACAAGTTTCGCCGCGCAGTTTTTGCAAAACTGCCCGCGTGCTTTTCGTTTACTTAAAGTAAAAAATATGCTATGATACTAATATCATTCAAAGGCAGCCGCCGGCGCGCGGCCGTGCGGAACCCCGCAAATCCGGCATAGAAAGGATGACAGCCTTGGAAACTGTTTGCGCAATCGAACTGAAGAACATCACCAAACGATTCGGAAAAGTTGTCGCCAACGACGGCATCGACCTCAAGCTCCACTACGGTGAGATCTTGTCTTTGCTGGGCGAGAACGGCAGCGGAAAGACAACACTCATGAATATGCTCGCCGGCATCTATTTCCCAGATGAGGGCGAGATCTTCATCAACGGCAAGCAGGTCTCGATCCGCTCACCGAAAGACGCCTATGACAACAAGATCGGTATGATCCACCAGCACTACAAGCTGGTCGATGTATTTACCGCCGCGCAGAACATCATTCTGGGCCTGGATGACAAGGGGAAGCTTGATCTCGAAGCGGCCAATGAGAAGGTTCGCGAGATCTGCAAACGCTATGGTTTTGACATTGAGCCGACACAGAAGATCTACGACATGTCCGTCTCGCAGAAGCAGACGGTTGAGATCGTCAAGATGCTCTACCGCGGCGCGGATATCCTGATCCTGGATGAGCCGACCGCCGTTCTGACCCCGCAGGAGACGGACAAGCTCTTTCACGTGCTGCGCAATATGCGCGACGATGGTAAGGCGATCGTCATCATTACGCACAAGCTGCACGAGGTCATGGCGCTCAGCGATAACGTGACCGTGCTGCGCAAAGGCAGGTACATCGGCACCGTCAAGACCAGCGAAACGAATCCGCAGGCGCTGACGGATATGATGGTCGGCCGCTCCGTGACGCTCAACATCGACCGGCCGTTGTATGAAAATCCGGTCGACCGGCTGGAACTCAAGAATGTGACGTGCCTCGACGCAGAGGGCGTAAAGAAGCTGGACGGTGTGAGCTTCGTGGCAAAAGGCGGCGAGATCCTCGGCGTGGCCGGCATCGCCGGCAGCGGACAGAAGGAGCTGCTGGAGTCTATCGCGGGACTGTATCCCGTAACAGAAGGCGAGATCATTTTTACGCCCGAGGGACAGCAGCCGTCGAATCTCGTCGGCAAAACGCCGATGCAGATCAAAAAGGCGGGCGTTGCAATGGCGTTCGTTCCCGAGGACCGGCTGGGCATGGGCCTTGTCGGATCAATGGGCATGACGGGCAACATGATGCTGCGCTCGTGGAAAAAAGGCAAGGGCGTTTTTGTCAACCGCAAAGACCCCAACGAGCTGGCGCTCAAGGTCTGGAAGGAGCTTGAGGTCGTCACGCCCAGCACGGAATTCCCCGTGCGCCGGATGTCCGGCGGCAACGTGCAGAAGGTGCTGGTCGGCCGCGAGATCGCAAGCGCGCCGTCGGTGCTGATGTCGGCCTACGCCGTGCGCGGACTTGACATCAACACGTCGTATACCATCTACAACCTCATGACCGAGCAAAAGATGAAGGGCGTCGCCGTTGTGTTCGTCGGCGAGGATCTGGATGTGCTGCTCGAGCTGTGCGACCGTATTCTGGTGCTCTGCGGCGGCAAGGTCTCCGGTATTGTTGACGCGCGCACCGCGACGAAGGAAGAAATCGGCCTGCTCATGACAAGAGTCGGCGGAAAGGAGCGCGCAGATGCATAACGAAATGAAAACGCCGCTTATGCGGCTTGCAAAGCGCGACGGCATGGAAGCCTGGAAGATGTGGTGCATCCGTCTTGGCTCGATTTTGCTGGCGCTCATTCTGGGCGGACTTGTCATCTGCATCGTGGGTGTGAATCCCGTCACGGCCTACGGCACGATCATCTCCGGTTCGCTCGGCAAATCCACCGCCATCCGCCAGACCATCAAGATCGCGGTGCCGCTGCTCGGCTGCGCGCTGGCCATTGCGCCGTGCTTCAAGATGCGCTTCTGGAACATCGGTGCCGAGGGTCAGATTACGGCCGGCGCCATTGCCGCGACATATTTCGCCCTGTTCTGGGCGGGAAAAATGCCGTCGTGGATGCTGCTTCTCATCATGGGTCTTGCCGGCGCGCTGGCAGGCGGCGTGTGGGCGCTCATCCCGGCATTCTTCAAGGCCAAATGGAACACCAACGAGACGCTGTTTACGCTCATGATGAACTATATCGTCATCGGCGTGGTCCGGTGGCTGCAGGGCGGACCGTGGGAAGGCCGTCCCGGCTCGCAGATCATTCCGCAGTTTGACGCGAGCGCGTGTCTGCCGAAAGTTCTGGGCGTGCACTGCGGCTGGATCATCGTGCTGGTGCTGGTCATCTTTATCCACGTCTATATGCGCTATACCAAGCACGGCTATGAGATTGCCGTCATCGGCGATTCGATCAATACTGCGCGCTACGCGGGCATGAACGTCGGCCGTATCATGATGCGCACCATGTTCCTCTCGGGCGCGATCAGCGGTCTGGTTGGCTTCATCGTGGTCTCGGGCGCGAATAACACGCTCTATGACGGCGTGGCAAACGGCGTGGGCTTTACCTCCATCACCGTCGCATGGCTCAGCCAGCTCAACGCCTTCGCCATGATCGCCATTTCCATGATGCTGGCCATTTTGTCCAAGGGCGCCGAGACGCTGCAGACCCGGCTTGCCGTGCCGGCTTCAATCTCGGATATCATTACGGGAATCCTGCTGTTCTGTATGCTCGGCTGTGAGTTCTTCATCAATTACCGCGTCATCTTCCGCGGCAGCAAACACGACAAGGAGGCGACGAAGGCATGATGGAATTTCTGACACTGTTTATCGCCCTGATCGTGGCCGCGATCACCTATGGCACGCCGCTGCTGTTCGGAACGCTGGGTGAGATTCTGACGGAGAAATCCGGCAGCCTCAACCTCGGCGTCGAAGGCATCATGTTCATGGGTGGCGCGATCGGACTGGGCAGCGTATTCTACTATGAGAAGTGGGTCGCAGCGCCCAATCCGTATCTGGCGGTCATCATTGCGCTGGTGTTTGCGTTTTTGGCAGGCGCCTTTGCATCGCTCATTTTCAGCTTCCTGACCATCACCCTGCGCGCCAACCAGAACGTCACGGGTCTTGCGCTTGCCATCTTCGGCACGGGCGTGGGCCAGTTTATCGGCGAGTTCATGCGCGTGAAGGAAGGCGGCTATATCTCGATCTCCAACGCGCTTAAGGGTTATTTCCAGAATTCGCCCTTCCCGCAGGCACTGCAGAATATTCCGTTTGTGGGTAAGATCCTGTTCGGCAACAGCTTCTTCTTCTATCTGGGACTGGTGCTGGCGATCGGGATGTTCTGGTATCTGAATAAAACACGTTCGGGCCTGTATCTGCGAGCAGTGGGTGAATCGCCCGCTACGGCGGACGCAGCCGGCATCAACGTCGGCCGCACGCGCTATATCGCCACCATCATCGGCGGTGGTATCTCGGCCATCGGCGGCATGATCTACATCATGACCATCGCCGGCTGCGTGTGGAACCACGAGGGCCTGTCCGGCGTGGGCTGGCTGGCCGTCGCGCTCGTCATCTTCTGCATGTGGCGGCCGCTCAACGCCATTTGGGGCTCGGTGCTCTTCGGCGCGCTGATGATCCTGTATCTGCGTCTGGTCATTGCGTTCATTCCGACGCAGTTGTATAAGATTTTGCCGTATGTTGTCACGGTTATCGTGCTGGTCTTTTCCAGCATGCGCAACAACCGCGAAAAGCAGCCGCCGCAGTCGCTCGGCCTGCCGTACTTCCGCGAAGAACGCTGATAAAAGAAAATGGGCTCCGCCTTACGGCGGAGCCCATAACCATCTGCGGATTAAAGCTCGAAGTCTACCGCGCCTCTGGATTCGCGGATGGATTTGCAGAGCTGGGAGACGGCCACATGACGCGGGTCTTTTTTGTAGCGCTCCAGCGCGTCGAAGTCTTCAAAATCCGCGATCAGACAGGCGTCAAAGTTGTTGCCTTCCTTGCAGTTGACGCCGATCTGCATGGATTTGATCTCAGGGATCACGCCGTCAAGCGATTGCAGACCGGAGAGGAATTTCTTCATGTTTTCCTCCTCGCCCGCGCGGAATTTCCAGACGACAATGTGACGAATCATACAAATTACCTCCGTTTTTGAAAGGATGATGGATATGGATATGGATTTGGACATCAAGCCCGGCCGCTACCGGCACTTTATGGGCAATGAATACAGGGTGTTGTATCTTGCGCGCCACTCGGAGACGCTCGAACCGATGGTGGTTTACCAAGCGCTCTACGGTGAACACGGCATCTGGGTGCGCCCGGCGAGCATGTGGAACGAAACCGTCGAGCGCGGCGGCCAGCGTTTGCGCCGCTTTACTTATCTGGGTGACTGATCCGGCGCCAGACGGTAGACAAAGTCCTCGAAGATGAGCTTCGCGCCTTCAAAAATGCCTTCGGGCAGCAATGCCAGCGCCACTTCAGTCTGCGTACCGGCTTCCGATTCGAGCAGCGCATAATCGCCGCAGATCTCAATCACTGTGCGTGTAAAGGTCATGGGTACTCTCCTTTTGTATTTTTTGTATTGTATCATATTTCCCGTGCGTTTGGTACATCCTAACCGAAAAAAGGAGGAATTTCTATGAACGGAGATACCATTCGCCTGCTTTCTGCCTGCGAAGCCGGTACGCAGATGGCGATCGGCGCGATGGACGGCGTGCTGAAGGATGTCAGAAGTACCGCGCTGCGCCAGACGTTGGAAGAGAGCCTGCGTCAGCACAGCGAGCTTGGCTCGCAGGCACGGCAGCTGCTTGTGCAAAATGGCGGAACACCCGCGCAGCCAGGTGCGATGGCCAAAAGCATGTCGTGGCTGAAAACGAACTGGATCCTGATGCTCCATCCCGGCGACGCAGGTGCCGCGGGGCTGGTGACGGATGGATGCAGCATGGGCGTAAAGACGCTCGCACGTGAGCGCAACCGCCGGCCCGGAGCGTCCGGGGAGGCCAAGGCGGTCGCGGGACGGCTCATGGAACTGGAGCGGAAGCTTTCGTCAGAGCTGGCACAGTATCTGTAGCGGCATGATCGTCCTGCGGAGGCGCTGCAATTTTTTGGATTGTTTTCTCCCCTTTTTCGGTGTATAATTAAAGTATCTAAGAAGAGGGGGAATCTCCATGACAAATAAAATTATCACCATCAGCCGTCAGTTTGGCAGCGGCGGCCGCTCGATCGGAAAGGCCGTGGCCGAGCGTCTTGGCATTCCCTACTACGATAAGGAACTGGTCGATGCCGTCGCCAAGCAGAGCGGGTTTTCGCACGAGTTTATCGAGGAGATCGGCGAATACGCTACCGTGACCAGCAGCTTTTTGTTTAATATTGCAGTGTCGTCGCACCCGATGGGGCTGGTCGACACCATGTCTGTATCCGACAAACTCTATGTCTGCCAGACGAACGTCATCCGCGATCTGGCGGATAAGGGTCCGTGCGTCATTGTTGGCCGCTGCGCCGACTTTATTCTGAAGGATCGGCCCGACTGCCTGCACATCTTCGTCCATGCCGATTACGAGCATCGCGCCGCGCGTGTGCATGCCCGTTACGGCGAGACGAAGCAGCCCATGCAGAAACGCCTGCAGGACAAGGACTCCAAACGCAAGGTGTATTACAAGCATTACACCAACCGCAACTGGGGCGAAGCACAGAACTATGACATCTGCCTCGACAGCGGCAAGCTGGGCGTGGAGAAATGTGTCGATTTTATCTGCGACATCGCCGAGATGAAATAACGGAAAAAAGAAGCCCGAAAGGCTTCTTTTTTTGCGGGTCTATTCCAACAGGTCCCAGATGTCTGATTCGCCATAGACGGCGATGCCGTTTTGTTTCAGCAGCTGCGCAGTCACACCGTCGCCGGGGACGCGCGTGCCGGTAAATGTGCCGTCGTAGATTTCGCCGCTGCCGCAGCTGGGGCTGCGCTCTTTGAGTACGGCCCTGCGGCAGGAAAACAGCTTCGCCAGATGCAGAGCCTGTTCGGCGCCGCGCCGGTAGCAGCCGGTCACATCCTCGCCGGTGCGCGTTTTTACCGTGCCGCCTACGCGCTCAGAAGGGGCTCTCGGCGTTGTCAGGCCGCCGAGCTGCTCAGGGCAGACGGGAATCAGATTGTAACGCTCCATCAGCGCCTCCACCGCCAGATTCGGGCAGCTTTCGCCGTCATAGCGGCAGCGCACGCCCAAAAGACACGCACTGATCAGCAGGTTTTCCATGTTTCGTCCATCCTTTCTCCGTTCAATACGGCGTCAACCAGCCGCTCGCCCTCGTAGACCAGCTTCAGCGAGAAAAACGGCCGGTTTTCATCCATCAGCCGCAGGAAAATTTTGTCGCCCTGCCACTGCTGCAGCCTGAACAGTTCATGTTTGTCGATCCAGGCAAGTTCCCCTTCGTCACAGTCTTTGATATCGCCGCAAAAACCTGTCGCGTGGAACAGATGCATGTATTCCGTCGGCCAGCGGTCAGAGACGAAGGTCACAATCGCGCAGTAGCGGTACTCGGTCAGCTCCAGCCCCGTTTCCTCGCGCACCTCGCGTACGAGACAATCTTCGGGGCTTTCTCTGTCCTCAAATTTGCCGCCGATCCCGATCCATTTATCCCTGTTTTCGTCGTTTTCTTTTTTTACGCGGTGCAGCATCAGATACTTCCCATCGCGCTCAAGATAGCAAAGCGTTGTATTCTTCACGGCGTATCCTCCCGGAAAAGTCGTCCAGATGTATTGTATCAGCCCTGATTTGAAAAGTAAATGGGCTGGTTTTGTGCTAAATGCACAGCGAATTCTGCAATTTTTTGGCGAGTTTTCCGGGAGGCGGCGCACGGCCAGATATGCTATAATATCAATATTCTAGCCGGAGTATGCCAATCCACACTTATGGCTGCGCCCGGTAAAAAAAAGGAGGAACGTCAACATCCGGCTGACCCCCGGTGCGGTATTGTGGAGACATACCGTAATGCATCCGTCAAGCCCGACGGTTGCGAGCGTGCGCATTGCAGAGGCAGCGCACAGCAGAGTCAAACAGTATGGCAGAAGTACGTTTAGTCAATGTAAAGAAGATCTACCCGTTCGTAAGCGGCGAGGAGAAGAAGAAAAAGAAGAAGAAGGACGACGAGCCCCAGAAGGAAAAGGCGAATCTTCAGATCACCGATAAGGGCGTCGTCGCCGTGCAGGAATTCAACCTGGATATCGCGGACAAGGAATTCATCGTGCTCGTCGGCCCGTCCGGCTGCGGCAAATCCACCACGCTGCGTATGATCGCCGGTCTGGAAGAGATCAGCGAAGGCGAGCTGTGGATCGGCGACAAGCTGATGAACGACGTCGCGCCGAAGGACCGCGACATCGCCATGGTCTTCCAGAACTATGCTCTGTACCCGCATATGACCGTTTATGATAACATGGCTTTCTCGCTGAAGCTGAAAAAGACCCCCAAGGCCGAGATCGACCGCAAGGTCCGCGAGGCAGCCGAGATTCTCGATATCACCCAGTACCTCAACCGCAAGCCCAAGGCGCTGTCCGGCGGCCAGCGGCAGCGTGTCGCTATCGGCCGCGCCATCGTGCGTAACCCGAAGGTCTTTTTGATGGACGAGCCGCTGTCCAACCTCGACGCGAAGCTCCGTAACCAGATGCGCGCTGAGATCATCAAGCTGCGTGAGAAGATCGACACCACCTTCGTCTACGTCACCCACGACCAGGTCGAGGCTATGACGCTGGGCGATCGCATCGTAATTATGCGCGACGGCTTCATCCAGCAGATCGGCACGCCGCAGGAAGTTTTCAACCATCCGGCCAACCTCTTCGTCGCCGGCTTCATCGGCACGCCGCAGATGA
>JAEDFW010000015.1 GCA_016297855.1 Oscillospiraceae bacterium | reverse complement strand
AGCTGACCGACGACAGGGGAGACCGCCGCGTCAAACTGCATTTCGCCGTCGATGGCAAGCTCGGGAGCCAGCTCTTTGGCGATGGCGGTAGCGTCATGGCTGAGCTTGACCGTGCCGCCCTTGCCAGAGCCCTTGGTGGAGAAGCTCAGCATGGCGACCTTCGGGTCGATACCGAAGAACGAAGCCGTGCGGGCGGATTCCACCGCAACCTCGGCCAGCTTCTGCGCGCCGGAGAAGGTGACTTCGCCGGTAGCCTTGTCGACGGTGTCGGGATAGTCGATGTTGATGGCGCAGTCGCCCATGCAGTACTTTTCCGGGCCATCCTTGCCTTCGCGGTAGAGAATGAAGGAAGACGAAACGAGGTGCGCGCCCTTCTTGGTCTTGATGAGCTGCAGCGCCGGACGGACGGTGTCGGCAGTGGAGTAGGTCGCGCCGCCAAGCAGTGCGTCGGCCTTGCCCATCTTGACGAGCATGGTGCCGAAGTAGTTGCCCTTGGCGAGAGCCGCGCGGCACTCTTCTTCCGTCATTTTGCCCTTGCGCAACTCGACCATCTTGGCGACCATCTCATCCATGCCCTCGTAGGTGGCCGGATCGATGATCTGCGCCTTGCAGATGCAGAAGTTGCCCTTCTCAGCAGCAGCCTTGACCTCATCGACATTGCCGATCAGGATCACGTCCATCAGGTCTTCCTTCATCAGACGGCTGGCAGCCTCAAGAATACGGGCGTCGGGGCCTTCGGTAAAGACGATGGTACGGCGGGTGGCCTTCAGCGCGTCAAGCAGTTTCGTAAACATGGTATGTATCCCTCCATTTTTGCGGGTTTCCCGCAATTATCTATCCTAGAGTATACAACGAAAAGCCAACCAAAACAACTGTTTTCCTAAAAAACTGCGGAATTATTTTGCGACCGGGAAGAGCAAAGCCCCCTCAGAAGAGGGGGCTGCGATCACTTGCAGATGTGTACGCCGTCAGAACCGGAGGCGGTACCGTAGACCGCCGTGCAGCGGACGCTGTCACCCGCGCGCACGTCGCCTTGCACGTCGCCGCAGCTGACACCGTCGCTGGCGCGGACATTGCCGCCGACGCTGCCGCAGCGGACGCTGTCGCCAGCCGTGACGCTGCCGCGCACATCACCGCAGTTCACGCCGTCACCTGCGCTCACGCTGCCGTAGACTTCGCCGCAGTTCACGCTGTCGCCTGCACTTACATTGCCGCAGACCTGCCCGCAGTTCACGCCGTCACCGGCGTTGACACTGCCTTGAATGACGGTATTCTCACGGCATGTGACAGAGAAGTCGCTCTGGATGTTGAGCGCCGGGCCCTCATAGCAGAACTCGACCTGCTGCTTCTCCTTCTGATGGCGGTGGAACAGGCTGTTTCCGACCAGCTTGTGTCCGGCGAAGAGCACGACGTGCAGTGTGCCAGGGTCGTTGTCCCAGGGCAGCTCATTGTAAATGACCTGCGCCCCGGGCGCTTCATCGTCGTCCACTGCGGCCGGTTTGTTGTAGGCGCGGCCGAACAGCTCGTCGAGCGAGACCTCAAACAGGTCAGCCATCGGTACAAGCAGCGAGATGTCGGGATAGCTCAGAGCGTTCTCCCACTTGCTGACCGCCTGCGCGGTGACGCCGAGCTCCTGCGCGAGCTGCTCCTGCGTCATGGCGCGCTCCTTGCGGTAGCCTGCAATCGTCTGACTGAATTTCGTGATATCCATGGTGTGACCTCCTTTGCATTTGTGGATTCATAATACGGCTGAATTCCGGAAAAAACAAGAGATTTACGGTTGAATTGACGAAAAAATCAACAACCAATGGTTGAATCGAGACAAAATAACCATATCAACTGTCGGTTGTGACAAGAATGCGGGCACAATGTAAGGCAGATTACAACCGTGCCGCGCAGCAACGGCTTTTCTTGGTGTAAATTGTGTGGTAGAATACAGGAAAACACACGGATCCGGCGATGCCGCGGTCTAATCCAGTTTTAAGGTAGCTGCGATAGGATAGATTTGGAGGAGATTCTATGAAATTGCTGTTTGCCGAAGATGAGATCGGCCTTTCGGAGGCCGTTGTGGACATTTTGAGCTATCATAACTATCAGGTCGACGCCGTCTATAACGGCCAGGATGCGCTGGATTATGCCCGCGTAGAGCAGTATGATGGCATCATTCTGGATATCATGATGCCGAAGATGGACGGCTTTGCGGTGCTGAAAGCGCTGCGGAGCGAGGGTTGCAAAACGCCGGCGCTGTTTCTGACGGCAAGATCCGAGATCGAAGACCGGATTCAGGGGCTGGATCTGGGCGCGGATGATTACCTGCCCAAGCCGTTTCATATGGAAGAGCTTCTGGCGCGGATCAGAGCCATGCTGCGCAGACGCGATACCTATCTTCCCGATATTCTGCGCTATGCCGACCTCTCGCTCAATCCGCAGAACTTTCAGCTTTCCTGCAAAGACCGGTCTGTTACACTGCCGAAGCTGGAATATCAGCTCATGGAAACGCTGCTGCGCAATCAGGGCATCTACCTTTCCTCCGAGGAGCTGCTCACAAAGGTGTGGGGATATGATACAGAGGCCGAGCTGGGGATCGTGTGGGTATACATTTGCTACCTGAGAAAGCGTCTGCTGCTGCTGGGTTCAGACACCGAGATCCGCGCAAGGAGAAGCGTTGGCTATACATTGGAGATGAAGAAATGATCCGTTCGATACAAAAACGCTTTATCGTTACCGCCATGGCGGCGATCACGGTTCTGCTCATTGTGCTGCTGGGCGGCATCAATATTGTCAATTATGTGATGACACAGCGGCAGACCGGTTATATTCTTGATACGTTGGTGGACAGCCGGGGCGCGTATGATCCGCCAGGAGCGCCCGTGTTTCAGGATGATAGAGCAAACAAACTCAGGCCGGCCGCTCCGCGCCCGGACGATATGCTGGGTGCAAGATATTTTATCGTTTTTTTTGATGCGGACGGCGAGGTGCGGTTTACAGACAGCAAACATATTTATGCCGTTTCAGAGGACGAAGCGGCGGAAATCGCGCAGAAAGCCTATGTAAAAGCCAGCAACGCCGGACGATATGAACAATTTGAATATGCATTTCAGCAAACGCCTGATGGAGGCAGTCTTGCTGTATTTCTGGATGCCTCGGTGCAGCAGGCAAGCCGGCTCAATGTGCTGCTCGCCTCCTGCGGCGGCGGCGCGTTCTGCTGGCTAATGATGCTGCTGCTGGTATCGCTGCTGTCCAAACGGGCGATCCGCCCGATTGCGGTCAATTTTGAAAAGCAGAAACAATTTGTGACCAACGCAGGGCACGAGATCAAAACGCCGCTGGCGATCATTCTTGCCAATACGGATGCGATGGAACTGCATACCGGCGAAAACAAATGGAGCAGGAACATCCGGGCGCAGACTATCCGGCTGACCGGTCTGATGCAGAATCTTCTGGCGCTGGCCAGACTGGATGAGGACAATATCGTTTTGCCCATGACCGAGTTTTCATTCAATCTTCTGCTGGAAGAGGTAATGGACCCGTTTTATGAAGCGGCGCAAGCCAAGCAGATTGAGCCCGATCTGGATATGCAGCGCGATATCACCATCAAGGCAAATCGGGAGAGCATACAGCAGCTTGTCTCCATTCTCATGGATAATGCTGTGAAATACACGCCGCCCGGCGGCAGCATCCATGTTACGCTCCGAGAGACCGAGCAGGGAATCTGTCTGCGGGTAAAAAACACGCTGGACGACGCGGCGGAGCTTGCACCGGATCGGCTGTTTGAGCGCTTCTACCGCGCAGATGCGGCCAGAACGCAGAAAACCGGCGGATACGGCATCGGCCTTTCTGCTGCGAAAGCCATCGTGGACGCGCATAGAGGCAGTATTTCCGCCTGCCTGGAAAACGGAGCAGCCGAGATCGTGTTTACGGTTGTGTTGTAATTGCGCAGCATTCACAGATTGTTTACAGACCGACGCGAATGGATACCATTCGCGTCGGTTTTTTCTAAGTTTGTTCTAAAGTAAACTTGATATAGTTTCAATATTCCGAACGAAGGAGGTCGGCTATATGGAGGTTCGCCATGAATGGAAGATTGAGATCAACGCTTCAGACCGAATCGCCGTGCGGCAGCGGCTGCGTGCAATTGCGCGACCGGATCCGCATGCGGTAAACGGAACGTACCAGATCCGAAGCCTGTATTTTGATAATCTTTCGGACAAAGCGTTGCGGGAAAAGCTGGATGGCGTGAATGCGAGGGAAAAATTCCGGATTCGCTGCTACAATGGCGATATTTCTCTCATCCATCTGGAAAAGAAGAGCAAACGGAACGGCCTTGGCAGCAAGCAGGCCGAACAGATCAGCGCCGCAGAAACCGCCGCCATTTTAAGCGGCGACTGGGCGTGGATGCCGGGATGCGGCCGGTCGCTGGTGGCAGAGCTGTATTCCAAAATGCTGTGTCAGGGACTGCGGCCAAAGACAATCGTCGATTATGTGCGCGAGCCCTACATCTATTCGCCCGGAAATGTGCGCATCACGCTGGATTACAACATCCGCACCGGCTGCAGCTGCAAGGACTTTCTGCGCTGCGACTGTATCACGATCCCTGCTGGCGATGCGCCCATCATTCTTGAGGTAAAGTGGGATGAATTCTTGCCGGAACCGGTCCGCGCTGCAGTCCAACTGTGCGGCCGCCATGCAGGCGCCTTTTCGAAATATGCAGCCTGCAGAATCTATGGTTAAACGAAGGAGAAAACACATATGACGTTTCAGGACATCTTCAAATCCAGCTTTCTGGAGAATATCACCAGTGTGAGCATTCTGGACATGGCCATTGCGATCTTACTGGCGTTTGGCTTGGGCCTGTTCATCTTTCTGGTCTATAAGAAGACCTATCAGGGCGTGATGTACTCGTCGAGCTTCGGCGTGACCCTCATTGCCCTGACGATGATTACCACCGTTGTGATACTGGCAGTCACCAGCAACGTAGTGCTCTCGCTTGGCATGGTCGGTGCGCTGTCCATCGTCCGGTTCCGCACCGCTATCAAAGAGCCGCTGGATATTGCCTTTTTATTCTGGTCGATCGCCGTGGGTATTGTCCTTGCTGCAGGCATGATCCCTCTGGCAGTGATCGGCAGCGTTATCATTGGTGTCATTCTCATTGTCTTCGTAAACCGGAAATCGCACTGCAATCCGTATATCGTAGTGCTGCAGTGCGTGGATCACAGCAGCGAGATGCAGGCAATGGACTTTTTATCCAAGCAGGTGCAGCGCTGCACGGTCAAGAGCAAGTCTGCGCAAAAGGGGACGATCGAGCTGAATCTGGAGATCCGGCTCAAGAGTGACGACACTGACTTTGTCAACACTCTTTCTGAAATGGAAGGCGTGTGCAGTGCAGTACTGGTCAGCTATAACGGCGATTATATGGGCTGAGGAGGCAGGCAATGTCAACGCACAAATATATCGACCGGATCTGCGTTGCCGCCGTTATACTGTCGCTGCTTCTGACTGCTGTTCTGATGAGCCCGGCAGTATCCGGAATGGACTTTGGCGGGCAGGAAATGGGGTATGAAACAAAGCTGTTTGATCCTTCGGTGGTCCACACCATTGAGATCGTCATGGATGATTGGGACGCGTTTCTGGATACCTGCGAAAGCGAGGAGTATTCTGTCTGCTCGGTCATCATCGACGGAAAAGCAGTGAAAAATGTGGCGATCCGGGGCAAGGGAAACACGTCCTTAAGCGCCGTATCCTCCATGAACAGCGACCGCTACAGCTTTAAGATCGAATTTGACCACTATGACAGCAATAAAAGCTATTTCGGTCTGGATAAGCTGAGCCTGAACAATCTGATCCAGGACAGCACATATATGAAGGACTATCTGACCTACCGGATGATGGATGCCTTTGGCGTGGACGCGCCGCTTTGCAGCTATGCGTATCTGCGTGTCAACGGTGAAGACTGGGGACTGTATCTGGCAGTTGAGGGCGTGGAGGACGCGTTTTTACAGCGCAATTACGGCAGTGGTTCCGGTGAGCTCTACAAGCCCGACAGCACGAGCATGGGCGGCGGACGCGGAAACGGCATGGGATTTGACCAGCAGGATATGACGCAGGACTCTGTTGCGCAGGCTGTCAGACCTGACAATAGCGGAGCTTTGCCTGCCAATGCGACGGCTGGCGCATCGGATATGACCGGGCAGAAACCAAGCAGCGATGGTATGCAGATGCCCGGCGCAGACGCAGTGCCGCCCGAGAGCCGGAGAAATACACCCGACCAGGCGCGCGGTGACGCCGGCGGCATGGGCAGCGATGACGTGAAACTGCAATACATTGACGATGATCCTGCCAGCTACTCCAACATCTTCGACAACGCCAAAACAGATATTACCGTGGCTGATCAGCAGCGGCTGATCGAGTCGCTGCGTCAGCTCAGTACGGGCGAGAATATCGAGACGGTGGTGGATGTGGACGAGGTCATCCGCTACTTTGTTGTGCATAACTTTGTCTGCAACGGCGACAGCTATACAGGCTCCTTGGTCCACAACTATTATCTGTATGAAGAGGACGGCCGGCTGTCCATGATCCCTTGGGACTACAATCTGGCGTTCGGTTCATTCCAGAGTGCGGATGCGACGCAGACGGTCAATTCGCCCATCGATACGCCGGTATCATCCGGCTCTTCCGAAGACAGACCCATGCTGCACTGGATTTTTGAAAGCGAGCAATACACGCAGCGCTATCATGAGTCCTTTGCTGAATTCTTGCAGAGCACGGACTTTGCCGGGTTAATCGATGCAGCAAAAAAGCTGATTGCGCCGTATGTTGAAAAAGATCCGACCGCATTTTACACATACGAAGAGTTTCTGACCGGCGTGGACACGCTCCGAACGTTCTGCCTGCTGCGCGCGCAAAGCGTGGAAGGCCAGCTGAACGGAACCATTCCCGCGACGGCCTCCGGTCAGGCCGAAGACGTGTCGGCAATGATCGATGCTTCGGAGATTACCCTCTCTGATATGGGCAGTATGAGCGGCACTGGCGGCGGCTTCGGAGACGGAGGAAGCCGCCATCAGCAGCAAATGATGCCCGGCGGCAGCCCGGAGGAGGCGGCCGGAATGCCGCAGATGCAGCAAGGAGACGACAGCGCGCCGCCGGAAGGATTCGATGAACAGTTCCATGATGATGCTTCCGTGCAAATGCCGGACGGAGCGGATGGTCAGGCAGTTGCTCCTGCCAATTCCGGGCGCCCGTCCATGGAGAATGTGCCGCCCATGGAACAAAACCCGGGAGGCGAGCAGTCCAATGATGCCCCGGACGCACCGGCAGGGATACAATCTGATGCTCCGGGCGAAGCAGCGGCTGTCTTGCTGGTATGTTCCGCCGTTGTGCTTATACTGGGTCTCGTGATCGCGCTTCTGCGCAGACGCTGAAACAGGCAGAGCGCCGCATGCCGGCGCTCTGCCTGTTTCTTTGAAATGTCTTGCCGGCTTTTCCGGGAAAGCAGCTTTACTCAGGGCTGCTGCGTGTCGTTCTGCTCGGGCGGCTGCTTTTTCGTGCGATGCTTTTTAACGACGCGGCGCACAAGAATGATACAGACCACGACGATCACGGCAAGGATGATGAGCGTCGGCAGCGCCTCAGCCATGTCGATGGCAAACCGCTGCAGGCCGCGCGTAAAGCCGCGCCAGCCGCTGGCAAACGCATCGGAGAGCTTTTCACCGAACGTGCGCTGCACAGGCGCGGTGGGCGTGTAGACCTCAACCTCCTGCAGATCGACCGAGACGGTGGAGTAGCTGATCTGCATGTCAAGATTTCTGAGGTTGCGCTCGATGGACTCGATCTCATAGCGCACATCGGCCAGCCGCTGCTCAAGCGCGATGAGACTGTCCACATCCTCGCTCTTTTCCAGCATGGAAAGAAGCCTTTCCTCCTGCGTGTATAGACTCGACAGACGCGCTTCGTAGTCGGTGTACTGGGAGGTGACGTTCTCAGCATACTTACTGCTGGAAATGACGTTGCCGAGCCCCTGCGTCTGCGTCAGGAATTCCTCGAACCGGGCGCACGGCACGCGCAGCGTGTAGTAGCCCCAGCGGTTCACGACGCGCGTCGTGCCGTCGGACTCGTAGCTGATATCGCCCGTCACGTCCGAGCGCTCGACAAAGCCGCCGAAGGAGGCCGTCATGCGCTCCAGCGCGGCCACGGCCTCGTCAAATTCCGTGGTCTGCAGGCTGAGATTGGCCGAGTAGATGATCTTGGCCGTGTAGTCGGAGACGGATTCGTCGTAGCTGATTTCATCCGCGCTGTCGTAACCGGCGGTGGTCACGCTTTCCGTTTCCGCAGCCGCAGGCTCCTCGGCGGGCATCTCGTACTTGCCCTCTTCGGTCATCGCGTACTGCGACTCGCTTATCGCTGTGTCATAGGCGGCAGATTTGCTGCTGGCCGAGCAGCCGATGCACGCCAGCAGCAGAAGTGCGGCGAGCGCAAGAGCAAACAGTCTGAACTTTTTCATGATTTTTCCCCTTTCTGCAATTATCTGCTTATCTTTCCAGACGAAAAAAAAGGCTGTGCGTTGCCACCTGGAGGAAATTTTTCCGAATTTTGTTTCGGCGCCCGCCGCATGGCGGGAAATTTTTTTCAAAAACCCCTTGACTCTCACGTTACGTCATAGTATATACTCCGCATATCGGGAGGGATGAACGATGAGAACAGTCCACGAGGTCAGCCGTCTGACGGGTGTAAGTGTCCGGACCTTGCACCACTATGATGCGATTGGCCTGCTCGCGCCAACACAGCTCACCGAAGCCGGATACCGGCTCTACGACGATGCGGCGCTGCGAAAGCTGCAGTCGATCCTGCTGCTGCGGCAGCTGCGCTTTCCGCTCGCCGAGATCAAGGCAATGCTGAATGCACCCGGTTTTGATGCGCAAGAGGCGCTGCGCGACCAGATCAGACTTCTTACGCTGCAGCGCGAGCAGCTGGACAGGCTCATTGACCTCGCCCGAAATTTACTGGATCATGGAGGAAATCTTATGGATTTTTCTGCTTTTGACACTACGAAATACGACGCCTGTGCCGCCGAAGCAAAGGAACGCTGGGGCGCTACCGCAGCATGGCGTGAAAGTCAGGAAAAGGCCGGCGCACGCAGCGAGGTGGAAAATGCGGCTATTACCGACGGCCTGATGGCTATTCTTGCAGACTTCGGCAGCATGAAAACACGCGACCCGGCGTCAAACGAGGCACAGGCGCAGGTCTCGGCGCTGCAGCGCTATATCACCGAACACTACTACGCCTGCACGGCGGAGATTCTCGCCGGGCTCGGGCAGATGTACACAGCAGACGAGCGCTTCCGCGCAAATATCGACCGCGCTGGCGGCGAGGGAACGGCGCAGTTCGCCGCGGCGGCGATTGCTGAATACTGCAAATAACAACACAGAGCCGCCCGACCGGTCATCCTGCCGGGCGGCTCCGTGTTATTCTGCGCAGCGGACGAGTGTTCCGTTTACAACAACAAACACTTCGATTTTTTGCGCGGCGGGCGCGTGCAGCGAGAATCCGTCCTGTGTGGGACACGCCTCATACGCCTTGCCGTCCAGCAGCACATAGACGGGCGAATCGTCGTCCATCGAGTCACACGAAAGCGTACCGGTGTACTGCACGCAGCCGTCCAGCGCGCTTTGCTTCTGCGCAAGCGTCAACTGCGCCGGAACGGTATTCTCCGGCGCGGCAAGTTCACGCACCGGCCCGGGCATGATGGGCGGCTGCGACGCGAGTTTGCTGAGATTGCGTTCGACCAGCTCAATCACAAGCGTGTCAGCCGCTTCCTGCTCCAGCAGCGTCAGATCATATGGCATCGCACGCGAGAAACACGCGGCTGCAAATGACTCCGCCATATCCTCGTGCAGTGCGTTGCCGAACGAGTCACGGAACATGAGAAGCCGTCCCGTCTGACCGCTACAGATCGTGCGGATGGTCATATCGTCCGGCCCATGCACAGCGCCTACATAGGAAAATGTGTGCGCACGCGAAAGCGCCAGTCCGGGTTCCGTTTCGGTGCCTGCCGGGCAGAGCATCTCGTAGAGATCGCCCAGATGCGGCTGAGGCGTAAAATCCTCCTGTGAAAGCGTGTCCCCGCGGCCAAGGGCTGCCAGAAGCGCGTCATGTGCCAGCGCCGAGCCGAAACCCGTCCAGTGGCTGTCAGTCTTAAAGTACACCGGCTCGTCCTGCGTAAGAAGATGCGCTGACAGATCGCATGTATTTACGCCCTCGCGAGAGAGCAGGGCCGCAAGCCGCGTCAGATTGGAAGGCGCCAGGCTCTTTTCATACCGAGCGGGCATATACTGCGGATACAGCGTATTTTTGTTGGGCGCAGCCGCAAACACGAACGCGCAGTTCTGCGATGCGGCGTATTCCTGCATGAGAGAAAGCGTATGCGCAGCACAGTAAAGCTGGCGTTCCGTCATAGGCGAGCTGCCCTCGAAATCTTCCAGCGTTTCGGCATAAAACAGCCACCCGTCGCGGCCCAGAATCACGTCCTGCGACGCGGACTCGTGAAAGAGAGCCGCCGTAAGTGCGGCGTTGGCCGTAATGAACTGTTGGCGCAGGGCAAAATGATCGTCAAAATATGCGCATGCGTCGGAAAGCACGTCGTAATTGACGCTTCCGGCCTTAATCATCTGCGGCGCACGGGAAAGCTGCTCATTTGCGCCGGCCTCGCTCGGACCAAGCACCAGCGTCAGGATGCCCGGTACAAGCAGAAACAGCAGAAACAGTGCACAGAACGCGGAACACAACCAGTTTTTTCTCATACCGTCCCTCCTAGAACTGCGCATAGATGAACGGCTGGAACGAACCGGACGCCATGGCCAGCACGCACAGAGCAAAGAGCGCCAGCGTCAGGAAGAGACTCGCCGGTTCGTAGATACCGCGCTTTGTGAGCGCCAACTGCAGCTTCGGCGCGACGGGTGTGCAGAGCACGCAGCCGAGCAGCAGCAAGGCCAGTTCTTTTGCACCGATGAGATGCGTAAAAATCGCGCCGCTCTCATAAGTCAAACGGAATCCTGTAAACATGGCGGCGAACATCTGTCCCGTCTGCGCGGCACTCGACGCGCGGAAAATCACAAAGCCCAGCACCGCCACAAGCAGCGCATAAACATGCCCATACCAGCGCTTTTGCAGCTTTTTGGCAGCGCCGGTGCACGTCTCGAACGCGCTGAACGCGCCGTGCCACAGGCCCCAAAGAATGAAATTGAGGCTCGCACCGTGCCACAATCCCGTGGCGAAAAACACGACAAGCTTGTTGCATACCGTGCGCAGCTTGCCCTTACGGTTGCCGCCCAGCGGGATATAGAGATAGTCGCGGAACCATGCCGAGAGCGAGATGTGCCACCGCCGCCAGAAATCAGTCACGGAGCTGGCGCAATAGGGGTAGCGGAAATTCTCCGGCAGCGCGAAGCCAAAGAGCCGGCCGAGGCCTACGGCCATATCGCTGTAGCCGGAAAAATCAAAATACAGCTGCAAACTGTAGCAGACTGCGCCCAGCCACGCTGCGCGGATATCCAGCGTGCCGGGTGCGAGCGAAAATACTGCGCTTGCAAGACCTGCCGCAGCGCTGCTGAGCAGCAGCTTTTTTGCAAGACCGACCGTAAACCGGCGCAGGCCGCTTGCCGTCTGCGCGGCGGTGGCCGTGCGGCAGGTAAAGTACGGGCGGATCTCGGAGAACTTCATCAACGGCCCGGAGACGATCTGCGGAAAAAACGTGATGTACTGCAGGACCTCAAAAAAGCTGCGGCTGCCGTTTTCACAGTCGCGGTAGACGTCCACCACGTAGCTGATGGCCTGAAACGTGAAAAACGACACGCCCAGCGGAAGAACGCCCGACAGCTTGAAGATAAGAAGCGATGCCACATCCAGCGTCACACAGACGGCCAGAATCACTCGCTTTCCCCGTACGGGGCGCATCAGCAGCAGCCCGGCAGCATAGTGCAGGATCACCGAGCCGAGCAGCAGCGGAAGGTAGCGCAGATCACCAAAGGCATAGAACAAAAGACTTGCACAAATCAAACACGCGTTTTTACCCCGCGTCCCAGGTATCAGATGATACACGATGAGGAGCAGGGGCAAAAACGCGAACAAAAAGCTGGCGGAGTTAAATTCCATGGATGACTCCTTGTCGGTTACGGGAAGTAATAGGCAAAGCCGTTATAATACATACCGTCTCCGGCGGCTTTGAACATGTCGATTTTTGGTTTGCCGCTGAACATGTACCAATAGGCATACTCCAGCTGCGCGTCAAACAGATATGTCTCGCCGTCCGGCCAGTCGATCATCGTCCACGCGTGATCGTTACTGGGATTACTCTCCCATCCGGCTACGACATACGCCTGATAGCCCAGCCGGCGCGCGCAGTAGCTGAGAGCAGCGGCCCAGCAGTAGCAGTTGCCCTTGCCGAGGTCAAAAAATGTCAGCGCGCAGTCTTCTTCCCAGTCGGTCGTGCCGGGCTGCTGATGATCCATGCTGAGGTAGGTATAGTTATCGCGCAGATAGGTATACGCCGCGCGCAGACTGCCCTCGGGGTCGGACGAGTCCATGCCGCTGGTTTCCAGCAGCGCGTCCACTTCCGCATCAAGCGTTTCATTGCCGCTGGTATACCGGCCGTCCGCGCCGAAGGACAAATAGCCCTCCGATCCGTTGTCGGCAAGCGAGCCATCGTCTTGCACCAGATACAGCCCGTCCTCGCGCAGAAGAAGGCCCGGCGCATGCAGCGCGATGGCCATGCCATCAGCCTCAACAAGATACAGCCTGCCGAAGATCTCCTGTATGCCGGGCGCAAACGTCATTGCGCGTCCTGCTTCGTCAAACGCATACAACGCGCCGCCGAGCGCCACGACCTCGGAAGAAAAGGCACAGAGCGCATAGCCTGTTTCCTCGGCGTAATATACGCCGTCCGGCAGCTCAGCAAAGCCCGCATGGAAGCTCCGCAGGCTGCAGTCGTCTTCAAAACAGTAGCGATTGCCGTCATCCATCATGGCCACGCCGGCCTGACGGTCGCAGATGCCGCCGTTTGCTTCCACAAAATATGCCTTGCCGCCAAGCTCACACACGCCCGGCCGCAGCTCTGCTGCCACGCCGTTTTCATAGTACTGCACGCGCCCGTCCGATTCGCGGACAAGGCCGTCTGGGGTCGGTTCTGCTTCGGAGCTTTCCGCCGGAGCTGAGGCGATAGGTGCGGCAGGAAACTCGGCAGACTGCTGCGCGCCGCAGGCGCACAGCAGGCACAGCACCGCAAACAGAACCGGTAATAAAGATAAGCGTTTCATGCCGTTCCCTCTACTGCATCATCAGATTGTCAAAAGCCTGTTCTGCCGCCGAGGCATCCGCCCCTTCGGGCATGAGTACGATCGCGTACCACAGCTGCTTGTCCAGCTGCATCAGGCGGATTTTGGCCGCCACAGCAGGCGCGCCTTCATAGGCCGGCGCGGAAAGCACAGCGGTGTAGCTGTCCGTGGCGCGCGCTGTCTGCGATAGCGTGATGGCCTGCGTCTCGGGCGCAGTGTAGTAATACGCCTGCAAAATCCCGATGCACAGCCGCTCCGCAGTCTCGTTTTCCAGCTCGGAAAGCGACCCGGAGAGCTGCTGCAGATCCATGCGCGGCATCTGACTGCCGTCTGTGCCGATGAGCGAGTAAAGACCCTCACCGTCAGTCGTGAGCTTCAGCTTCGTATCGTCATAGGTCACAAGCAGCTTTCCGTCGGCCAGATACTCCATCCTGCCGTCAAAGGGCGCGGTGAGATCATCTTCCGGCCCACCGGAGGCGTCCGGCAACGGATTATCCGACGGCGGCTGATCGGGAGCAGGCTGCTGCTCTGTCTGCGAAGAGGGCTTATGTGTCTGCTCGGGCTGCGCAGGCCGGCTCAGCTCCACAACCAGCACGGCCACGGCGAAGATCGCGGCCACCAGCAGCAGCACCGCGGCAATGATTGCAATATTCAGCGTGTTACGCTTTAAGTAGCGGCCCACGCTTTTTTTCTTCGTTCTCGGCATGGTGTCTCCTTAACTCAGCCAGTTTCCTTCCGGCGCAGTGGTCTTGCATCTCAGCGGGAACGCCTCACGGCTCTGCCGGAAGAGCACGATTGCCATGCAGTCGCGGTAGATCAGCTCCGGCGTTGCATAGATGAGCCCCTCGTTTGTCGACCCCTCTACGGCCAGAAGCTGGTCGGTATCCTTATAGCGGCTGGACTGCACATAGGGGTCGGCCACCAGGAAATAGCCCTTGCCGTCAACTTCACGGTAGTCCTCCAGCACCATATAGTGCTCCTGACTGGTGAACGCTCCGGGACCGACGTGGATGATGGCCATGTACTTGTCGTCGCGCAGCCAGCGTTTCAGCTGGTCGATGGTGAACGTGTCTTTCTCCAGGATTTCCGGTGATTGCAGCGTCGTTCCGTAGCGATCCTTTTCAAAATCGCGGTAGAACTTCGCAATACCCTCAAAATACTCATTGGGCAGGCCATAGCTCACATGCCAGCTGCCGGCGTCAGCATAGGCCGCCGTGATGCGCGGCGTGATCTCGACCATGTGATATGTGGAGAACACCATCGACGCGCACGCGCAGCCGCAGCCGCGATCTTTGATGGTCACGCCATTGGGGTAGGTGGGGTTGCTCTCGATTTTGAAGAACTGGAACTCCTCGCCGCCCCAGTCGGGGTCGGTCTGCGCGAAGTAATAAAGATTGTCCAGTGAACCGTCGCGGCTCACCGTTCCCTGCTTACCCTGCTGGATCAGCTCATATTTGTAGGCAGACTCAATATCCCAACTCATATTCTGGCTGACGTTGGGTAAGGATTCGAGCAGATAGCACGTCAGCTCATCGATGACCGGCTCCTTATCCTCCAGACCGCAGAAACGGTAAAGCGTCTGCAGAAAAATTGCCAGATGTTCGTCAAAATACGTCTCGATCCATTCCCGCGATTCGCCTTCCGCCTTCGGCGGACGAACCTGCGAATAGGTCACATACTCGTTATACGGGAAATTGCCGTTGGAAAACAGAAACTGCTTGACCTCGGTGACACGGTTATCGCACTGACCGGGCAAAACCGCGTAAGCGGAATGCTCAAACTGCTCTGTGACATAGCGCGGGATCAGCAAGCGGTTGAAGCGCTGGCCGCCGTATTCAAATGTTCCGTCGCCCAGTACCTTCGGCAAGCGAACTTGCGCAAGCAGCGTATCGGCAGGTGAAACTTCCCTGGCAGAGGCAAATGCCAGCGCGCACAAGCATACCGCCGCACACGCAAGCATGCGCAGCAGCCACCGGATTGTCAAACGCTTTTGCATGTGGGCTCCTTTCCGGCTCAATGCTCGCTTTTCATCACATCATAGACGGTCTCGGTGCCGTCCACGTCGCGGTAAGTGTAGACGGTAAAGCCGTCATAGTAGAGTTCGCCGTCCTCGCCTTCGCCGAGACACGAAGAGGCATACATACTGTCGTTCGGCTCGCCGATGGCGTCGATGAGCGCCTGCACCTCGCCGTCCGTCATCGAAACGGCGGTCTCATACGGGTCGGTTTTCTTTTTGCCGCAGCTGCAAAGCAGCGTGCACAGCAAGATAAGCGCTAACATGAGCGCGGTCAAACGTATTCTCATTGTCATACCTCCTAAAACTCGCTGTAGACGAACGCAACGCTATCGCCGTCCAGCACCAGCCACGTCACAAAGACTGCGGCTATGATCAGTGCGTAAAACGCCGCGCGCAGATACCAGCGCGTGTAGACGGCGTCTTTAACCTTCGTGATAAAACTGAACCATTGCCCGGTCAACTTCCAGCCATCCTTTCCAGCCAAGATGCATTGTGTCACAGAGGAAATACGGCTCATATTCCATCTGCGTCAGATCCAAAAGCTGAACATTGTCAAATTCGCTCACGATTTCGCGCACGTTTTCATAGTAGACCGCGCGCTTTTCGGCTGTGAAGCCGGTGAAATCGCTCCAGCTGCCGTTCATCGGCACATGCACAAACAGCACGTCCAGTTCCTTGACCCGGCATAACTGCAGCAGGCAGCGCAGATCGTCATATTCGGGCGAGTCCGCATAGCTCACAGCCGCATCTTTTCCTTCAAACTGCGCCAGCTTTCTGCCGACATAGGTGCTGTAGTAGTCATCCTGCATAAAATACTCGTTGTTGGTGACCATCTGCTGCGCCTGTGAAAGCGCATTTGAAAGCTCGGCGTCCCAGTCGATTTCTTCGGGAACGGCCGCAACATCGCTGAAGCTATGCATGATGGCAGACGATGTAAAAGCATCTTTGGTGTCGAGCAGCCACCGCGAAACAGCTGCGTACGGCGCAAGAAGCGCTTCCTTTATGCGGCTGTCCTCGGCTGCAGCCTGTGTCAAAAGGCCGGCCGCCGTGTATGCTTCCGGATCCGCGCCGGATTCCTGGGCATATTCGACCATAAGCTGCTGTACGCGCGCGGACAGATACTGCCTGATTTCGTCCGGGATCGTGTCGTCTGCGAGCATATGCAGCGCCTGCTGGCCGGAAAAATTCGCCATAAAGAGATCGGGCGCGATGCCGCCTTCGACATATGACTGCGGCGCAGTGATGAGCACAATCTTTTTCCCGCGCAGCGCCTCACCGGAGCCGGCGATGCTCAGCGCGTGCACCAGCGACTGGCATGAGCCGCGGCCGACAAGATCGACCTGAAAGCCGCAGCGCTTGCCGGCAAAGAAATTTGCTGGGTGCGTGCAGATATCGGTTGTTTTCAGTTCGCTGGAACCGAAGATGACGAGACTGTCCGGCTCGGCCGCAGCAGCGGCGACAAGCGTCTCACCGGTGATCTTTTCCGTGACCCCGGGGTCCGCGCCCAGCGTGTCCGGATAGTCCGGCACACTCGCATAGACGAGCGCCGTGATTCCGGCCAGAAGCGCTGCGGCCAGTACAAGCGTCAGCGCCGCCGTCAGAACGCTTTTTTTCATCCTGCCTGCTCTGCCAGCGCAGCGAGCTTTTCAGGTGTGGAGATCGCGTCGCGGTCAAGCTCTGCTGCGTCGAGCGTGCAGCCCTGATCTTCCAGCGCAACAAGCAGCTGCACCAGACCGAACGAGTCGAGAATCCCTTCGGCAAAGAGCTCGGTATCGGGCTGGATTTCGCCCGCATCCGCGCCGGTGATTTCATTCAGAATTGCAATTATTTTCTCAATCATAGCGTATTCTCCTTAAAACAATCTGCCGGAAAAAATCAAGAGTCCGAAGCCAAACAGGTGGAATGTGACCAAACACATCATCGCACGGGGCACGGGAAGCTTTTTGAGTTTTTTCATGCCCTTGTACCTGGTGTCGAGCACCTCGTTGGCGCTCATGAGAAGTCCATGATACAGCCCGTACACCAGATACGCCGGTGTCAGGCCATGCCACAGGCCCATGAGCGTCATCGTCAGAATATAGCCCAGATATGCGCTTGTGCGCTGGCTGCGGAACCACTTGCCGCGCAACGCCGTCATGCAGAAGCGCGTATAGACGTAGTCGCGCAGCCAGGTGGAAAGTGAAATGTGCCAGCGCGACCAGAATTCCTTCATATCGCAGGCAAGAAACGGCCGGTCAAAGTTCTCAGGCAGCTTGATGCCCAGCACATACGCCGTGCCGATCGCCATGCGGCTGTAGCCGGCGAAATTGAAAAACATATAAAATGTATAGCCGTAGAGATAGCTCCACGTGGCCAGAAATCCGTGTTCCGGAAGCTTTGCCAGCCAGAACTGCCAGATGAGGTTGGCGAAGACAAAATTGTACAGCGCGCCCGTCATCATCTTCCACACGCCCGTCTGCAGCATGGCGCGATACTCCTCACGGCTGCGTTCGGCGTGCACGTCCGCGACAAAGCGGCGGTAGCGGTCGATGGGTCCGGAAGAGACAGAAGGGAAAAAGAGCAGAAAATAGCCGAAATCCAGAACATTCAGTTCTTTGATGCGCCCATCGTAAATTTCAATCAGCACCTGCACGGCGCGGAAGCTCATATAGCTCACGCCGAGCAAACTGAAAAACCGCAATGGCGGCACAAGCGCGCTGAGCTTCACGAGAATCAGCGGCATGAGTGAGGCAAGCACAAACAGCCACAGCAGCCAGCGCTTCTGGCAGCGCTTTCGAAATGCCAGATAGCCGAAGCACAGCGAGCTCTGCCAGAGCCAGAAGATGGCCAGCGTCACGAGCGCCTTGGGCGAATCGAAGGCGGCGAGCAGCATCAAAGCTGTGAACACCGCACCCAAGACGCGGAGTTTTTTGCCGCGCAGACCGAAATATGCGACCGGCAGCAGCAGTAGAATCAAAAGAATGAAAAACAACAGTCCCTGATACGGTATCATAGTGCCTCCCGTTACAGCAGCGCGGCAAGCGATTTTTTATCAACCTTGCCGTTGGTATTGAGAGGAAACGCATCAAGAGCGATAAATTTGCGCGGGATCATGTAAGACGGCAGCACGCCTGCGAGCGCCGCCTTGATTGCCTGTCCGCGCTTCAGGCTGCTCAGCCCGTCCGGATGTTCAAGCAGCACGAACGCCGTGAGGGACGTGACCTTGCCATCAGTCATGACGGGCAGGACCGCCGCACGCGCAATATTATCCACACGCACGAGGTGATGTTCCACGTCCTCCAGCTCCACGCGGAAACCGTTGAGCTTCACCTGCGAATCGAGCCTGCCGCAGTAGTAGATCAGTCCGTTCAGACGGTAGCACAGATCGCCCGTGTGGTAGCCCTGCTGGCCGGTTTCCTCATCGGTAAAAAAGGATTTCGCATTGAGATCGGGCCTGCCAAAATAGCCGGGGCTGACGCTTTCACCCACAAGCAGCAGTTCGCCGGCTTCACCGTCGGGAAGCACTGCGCCGGAATCCGACACGATTCTGGCCGCGACATTCTCAAACGCATAGCCGATAGGCAGGGGACGATCGCTTTGCAGCATATCCTTCGTCATTTCGGCCGCAGTAACAAGAACGGTCGCCTCGGTCGGGCCGTAGGCGTTCAGAATGGGCACACCCGGAAAGCGCTCCATCATCTGCTCTGTGAGCTTTTTAGTCAGCACCTCGCCGCAGAAGACAAACTGTTTTACCTGCGGCAGAAGCTGGCTTGTAAATTGCTCGGACTGTACGCAGATTTCGGCCAGCGATGGCGTGGAGACCCAGGCGTCGATCCCGGACTGCCGCAGTGCGGCAAAGAGCGTTTTGGGATCGCCAAGCATCTGCTTGTCCACGGTATAGAGCGTCATGCCGCGCCCAAGCGCGTCATAGAGCGCGCAGACGGACACGTCAAAGGAATAGGAAATCTCATTGAGAAAGCGTCCACCGTCAAGGCCAAGATTGAACCACGGCGCGACGCCTTCGCGGAAGGCAGCAAGATTACCGGCTGTGATCTGCACACCCTTGGGCGTGCCGGTCGAGCCGGAGGTAAACAAGATATAGGCCGTCTGATCGGGCGCGATCCAGTTTTCGCGCGAAACCGTCTCGGCAGGCAGCGAAAGCACCTGCTCCAGCGCGGCAGCGTCCAGCACCGTTGGTGCCTTCACACCGCAGCCGGCAAGATCGACCACCAGCTTCGGCTGCACCTGTTCGGCAATTCTCTGCACTCTTTCCGGTGGAAACGTCGTATCCACAGGCACGTAGCCGCGCCCGGATTTGAGACAGCCGAACATGCATGCCGGGATGGCCAGTTCCTTGTGGCCGTAGATCATGACCGGCGTGTGGTCATCTGCCAGCGTGTCCAGCAAATACCGCGCAAATGCGTTCGACCGCTGCTCCAGCGCGGCAAAGCTGAGGCTGTCTTCGCCGTAGACGATAGCCGTGCGCTCCGTCCGGGCATACTGCGCCAGTTTTTCCAGAATGAACATCGTTTTCTCCTGCTTTTCCGCCGCGTCAGCCGCAGGCGGGATAGTTTTCTGCGTTCCAGCGGTGCGTCTGCCGCATCACGTCGTCCGACGCCATGCAGTAGCGTTCCATCGCATCTTCGGCGTAGTAGCGCCCGTAGAGCGGATCAAGATGGCAGTAGCTTCCGTCAATCTTGGCGATGACCCACGCGTGATCGACCCATTCAGAGTCGCCGTCGCGCTGAAACTCGCCCTCGACGATCACCGCCTCGCAGCCCATGCGCCGCAGAAGCACCGCCATGAGCGCTGCCTCGCCGTCGCATGCGCCGCGCCGCTTTGCAAGCAGCTCGGACGCCAGCTGCGCTGTCACGTCATCTGTAAAGCCGTTTGAGGTATCGGCTGTGCTGGCGCGGTATTGAATCTCGTTTGCCACCCAGTCATAGACCGCGCGGACGTTGTCCGTCAGGCTGTTTTTCGCCTGACAGGTCTGCTGCAAGACGGAAAGCACCTGCTCGTCGAGCGCCGCATCGCCGGTCGGATCGCCCGCAGGGGAATACTGCTTCGGCGCGCAGGCTGTGCAGCTCAGCATCAGTACAAGCGCAAGCCATGCGCAGAATGTTCTTCGCATGGCTGCTTTACTCCGCGCGGTGCTCGGCCGTGATGGCGATTGCTGCGACCTTGCCGTCCGTGATCAGAAAATACAAAGACGCGGGCAGATTTTCGCTCGCGCTTGCCGGCAGCTCGTAGCTCAAAATGCTGCCGGTCTCAACATAGCTGCTTCCGTACTGTGCGATCACGTCGTCTCTGCTGGCGCCGATCGTGATGCCCTTGGAGGTTTGTACGTCCTGCTCGCAGTACAGCTCCATCAGACGGTCGTCCTCACCGTCGGGATAGGTATAGAGTGTTGCGCCGGCATAGGTATACGTTTTGTCCATGCCGGTATAGACACAGGAGATGGCCTCGGCATATGCGTAGTCCTCGCCCAGTGCGGAGAGGATGGCCTCCACGGATGTATCGGGTGTGATCTTGCAGCCCGCGACCGTGAGACTGAGATCATCTTTCGTAAAGCCCGCCTTGTTCGTGCCGCACGCGCACAGGCACGCGGCAAGAAGCACAGCTGTCAAAATCAGGCATACTCTCTTTTTCATATACGTCTTCCTTATTCCGCGTCGATGACCGTCTCGGCGCTGCCGTCTTTTTCACGGTAGGTAAAGACGATAAAGCCGTC